>ONWV01000005.1 GCA_900321635.1 uncultured Spirochaetaceae bacterium
AGCGGACCTCCTCAAGCTTTTCTTTCAGGTCTGTACCGTTCATCATGTCAGTCATCACATCCTCTGTCGGAAGCGGGATGCTGCAGATTCTCTTACCTATTGCCTTGGACACGGCATCGATATATGCTGCGGCGCTTCCGTTGAATACAAGCTCTCCCATTCCTTTGGCTCCGAACGGACCCCACTGGTACGGGTTATCCACAAAGTACACGCCCTGCTTCGGGAAGTCCATGGAAGTAGGAACAATATAGTCGCTCATGGAAGTCTGCTTGAAGTGACCTCCGATGTTCTGCATGACCTCAGTAGAACCCCAGCCAAGACCCTGGATGACTCCTCCGTTGACCTGACCGTGGACGATTTTCTCATCAATGAGGTGTCCGCAGTCATGGCTTGACCAGATTCCCTTTGTGGTGATCTCTGCAGTACACGGGTCAACCTCGACCTCAACAGCACAGACGCCCCAGCCGTAACCAAGGTAGGCATAGCCCTGGAATGTGCTCTGATCCCACGGGAATCCTTCAGGATGCTCGTAGTGGGTCTCGACGGTGAAATCCTTTTCCTTGTCATAACGCGGCTTCATCAGCTTTGCGGCACGCTCGACAAGCTCTCCGACAATCATTGTGGATCTTGAAGCCGCCGTAGGTCCTGAATCAGGAACACGTGAGGTATCCGGATCCTTGAAAATGACCTTCTCCATCGGGATTTCAAGAACATGTGCGGCAATCTTGGGAAGGATTGTGTGGAAGCCCTGACCCATTTCGGTCTGGCCGCACAGAATCTCAACATCGCCGTTTGCGAACTTATGAAGCTGACATCTGGCCTTGATGATCGCCTGCTCTCCGTTTCCGGTGAAAGCTCCGCCGTGGTTGTAGAAGCTGATTCCGATACCCCGTCCGCTTCCCCACTTGTACTCACGGGCCTTTCTCTCATAGTCCGAGGCCTTCATGACCTGTTCAAGCATCTCAGGAATCATGACGCGCTCGACGATTTTTCCGTTTGTGCTGGTAGTATCACCCTGCTTGATGAAGTACTTTCTCTTGTACTCCAGAGGATCTTTTCCGAGCATCTCGGCGATATGGCACATATGGGTTTCCACCGCAAACAGGGTCTGCGGAGCTCCGAAACCGCGGAATGCGCAGCTTGGGAATGTGTTTGTTGCAACACCAAGGCCCACGCTTCTGATGTTCGGGAAGCTGTAGCAGCCTGTGACATGGAAGCATCCTCTCTGAAGGACAACGAACGATGAAGCGAGATAACCTCCGACGTTGTAGCAGACGGTGCTGTCCATGGCTATGATGTTTCCATCCTTATCAAGACCTGTCTTGAAGACGACCTTGGACGGGTGGCGTTTGACCGAGTTCTCAATGTCCTCCTCTCTGTCGAAGAACATCTTCACACCCTTCTTCATCACATATGAGGCGAGAAGAAGAGGTCCGCACACGACATCTGGGAAGTGCTCCTTTCCGCCGAATGCACCACCTGTTGTTGTCTGTCTGACAATGACCTTATCCGGTGTGATGTTAAGAAGCGGAGAAATTGACTTTGCGATATAGAACGGGCACTGAGCCGAAGCATAAACCACATAGTGGTCGCCTTCGGGGATACAGCAGGCGCCGTTAGTCTCAAGGTAGATATGCTCCTGGAATCCTGTCTCGATTGTCTCTGTGACAATCCTATCAGCCTTCTTGAAGGCGGCATCCACATCACCCACGTTCAGAGAAAGGCGGCAGTGGATGTTGTCGGAATTGACAAAAGCTCCGCCCTTGCACTCAAGACCCTCGTCGATGGTCACGGCAGGAGTAAGCTCCTCATAATCGATTTTGATCTGCTGTTTCAGATCCTCGACCTTTGTTCTGTCCGGACCGACCATGATTCCGATGGTCTCGCCGACATAGCGCACCTCGTCTTCTGCGAAGCACTTCCAGTCGGTGGCGATCATGTGAAGGTAATTGTGTCCTCCTTCCGGGATGTCCTTGTAGGTGACGAATCTGTATCCGGCAGGCATCTCAGGCAGATGAATCGCCTTGATTTTTCCTCTTGGGATGCTGGATCGCACCAGACGGCCCCACAGACAGTCATCAAACGAGTAGTCGGATACGTATTTTATTGTACCTTCGCTCTTTGAGACTGCATCGACACGTCTGACAGCCTTTGAAATGTCGCAAGCTACCATTATATTTCTCCTTGAATAATCGAATTCCCTTTTTACATACACAAGCCGCAGAATCACTCCTGCGGCTGTGCTTTCCGTTAACCCAAAGTTATCTAATTATACCACTAGTTCCTTCTGGAGGTAACTTATCAGTTCTCTCCCACAGTTTTTTGGCAACCTCGGCAGCCTTGGCATAGATTTCCTTCTCATCAAAGTCGAACTTGTGGTTCTCCATGACAAGCTTACCGTTGATGATGACCGACTCCACGCAGTTGCTGCTCATACCCCAGACAAAGTGGCCGGCGGCGTTTTCTTTCTGAAGCGGCGTCGGGTTCTGGTAACTGAGGATATCCAGATCTGCCTTGTAACCCGGCTCAATGCGTCCGAACTTGTCGCCCTTGAAGTATTTTTCAAGGAACTTGTTGGCATTGGTCACAGCCCTGAGGTAGTCTCCGGGCCAGTACGGACCGTGTGCATCGCGGTTCTTGAAGAATGCGATCTTGCACTCCTCGAACATGTTGCTTCCGCATCCGTCGGTTCCCATGATCAGGTTCTTGACCTTCGGCAGGTACTTCGGATAGCCGACCTGGTTGTTCATGTTGCTTCTGGGGTTGTGGGCCAAGAAGCATCCTCTCTCATTAAGAAGATCAACTTCGTGCTCGTTCAGCCAGATTCCGTGGACAAGAAGGGTCTTGTCATTCAGAAGTCCGTGTCTGTCCAGTCTGTCCATGATGTCTTCGTTGTAGAAGTGGTGGGACCAGACGCTGTCGTACTCGCCCTCTGCCACATGAAGGTGCATTCCCCTTCCGGTGGTCTTGGCTGAATCTGCCAGAAGTTCCATTCCCTCCTCGGGAATCGTAAACGGAGCATGGCCTCCGACCATGGCTTCGCACATCACATTCTCGCCCTTCTTCTTTCTGTCATCCACTTCTTTGGCAAAGCGGATTCCTTCCTTGACTCCGTCACGGATTTCCTTCATGCCGTAGTTGCGGTCTGTGATTCCGTAGGCAACAATTCCTCTGAGGCCGAACTTCTCCATTCCCTTGGCGATTGTCGAAAGGCTTCCGTCAATGTAGTTCGGGCTCTCATGATGGTCTATACATGAAGTTGTTCCGTTCTTTATTGCATCAAGAGTGCAGATCAGGGAACTGTAGTACAGTGACTCCTCATCAAGAGCACGGTCGATTCTCCACCACCACTCCTTCAGAGTCTGAATCAGATCAGTCTGAGGACCTGCGGAAATGAGCATTCCTCTTGAAAGACCGCTGTAGTAGTGATGATGGCCGCAGACAAAGCCCGGGATAACGGTCTTGCCATCACCCTCTATGACCTTGTCGGCCTTAATGCCATCGGCTGCGTTCTTTCCGACCTTGAATATCTTGTCATCCTTGATGACTACATCCACACCGCACAGAACCTCTACAGGCTCCATGGTCTGGATGACTCTTGTGTTTCTGATAACAGTGGTCATTGTCACTCCTCCACTCTGGTAAGCAGATAATCATAGCTGATGAAGACCTGCTCGATGAGATCCTTCACTAGAGCCGGAACATCTCCGACAAGGTTTCCTTCTCCGTCGATATGACACTTGACGACCTTTCCTTCTATGCGCACCAGAACCTCATCGTTCTGTACGATGAAGCCGCTGTTGGTGCTGTCTTCAAAGTCATCCATTCTGCTGAAGAGTGTGAACTTGTCCTTATACGGTCTGCCCTGATGGTTACAGAAGGCTGCGCAGTTTCCGCACTCGTTACAGAATGCATCCAGATGGAGTATCTGGAACGGATCGTCGGTGTTCTCGGAAGATCTCATGTCAATTGCGACGTTTGCGCGGTTCGGACAGACATCAACACACTTGTTGCAGTAGTATGTGCAGTCCATACAGCGCTTTGCTTCCTGCTGAGCGAACTCCTCGATCTTCTTGCAGGACTCGAAGCTCTTGCACTTCTCGCAAAGATGGGTCTTTCTCTCCTGGACATCCTTGAAGAATCTCTCTTCGGCCTCAAGGTATCCCTCGTCCTCTTCCTCTTCAGCGTAGTCCTCTACAAGCTCAGGTTCCTTATCGTCCTTGATTTCGGCATCCTTGAGCTCTTCAAAGACTCTGTCGATTGTGGCCTCAACAGCCTTTCTTGCGGATGCGATACACTTGACGACAGTGGATGCTCCAAGGACATCACCGATTGCATAGACACCCTTTACAGGAGTCTCGTTGGTATCAGGATCTACAACAGGGATACCCTTCTCTGTGACAGGAACGCCCAGATACTTCAGGGCATCTGTGTCAGGATGCTCACCGATTGCGGTAATCAGTGTGTCGCAGTCAAGAACAACAACTTCCTTTGTCTCGACCGGGCGTCTTCTTCCTGAGGCATCGGGCTCGCCCAGAGCCATCTTTGCACATGTGAGCTTTCCACCCTGGATTGACTTGGGGTTGGTCAGGAAGACGAACTTCACGCCGTCATCAAGAGCCATCTTGTACTCTTCGGGATCAGCCGGCATTTCTTTCTGGCTTCTTCTGTAGACGACTGTCACATCCTCTACTCCTGAGACGCGCTTTGCGGCTCTTGCGCTATCCATTGCGGTGTTTCCGCCGCCTGTGACAACAACGTGCTTTCCCAAATTGATAACATCAGGATCTGCCTTGAAGCCTTCAAGGAATGAAAGGGCCCCAAGAACCTTCTTGACATCTCCCTCGATCTTCATCTCGTTGTTCTTCTCGCTTCCGATGGCGTAGTAGATGTAGTCAAATCCTGCATCCTTAAGAGCCTTGACCGAGACCTGGTCCATCTTGGAGTTGAAGCTGAACTTGACTCCGTGAGCCTTAACATGGTCGATATCGGCCTGAATTGCCTTTGGATCGATTCTGAACTTAGGAATGATGTTGGCTACAACTCCACCGGCATTGGCTTCTTTTTCGAAGATTGTGGCATCAAAACCAGAGCGGGCAAGGAAGTATCCTGCGGCAAGTCCTGCAGGACCTGCACCTATGACTGCAGCCTTAACATCTGCAGGAGCCTCGGGGGCTTCCCAGCTTGAAAGATACTCTGCAGTACCCTTTTTAACTGCGATCTTCTTCATGTCTCTGATATGGACAGCACCTTCGTAATCCATTCTTGCGCAGTGGAACTGGCACTGATGGTCACAGATGTTGCATGTGATGTTAGGAAGTGCGTTGCCTTCGTAGATCAGAGACAGAGCCTCTGCATAGCGTCCGTCACCGACAAGACCTACATAGTCTGGGATGTTCTGGTGAATCGGGCAGGCTTCCATACAAGGTGAGACGTAGCAGTCAAACATCGGAAGTTCATCGTTTGTCTTTGCCTGACGCTCGCCGCGGAACTCGCGCTGGCTGTAGAAGGCATTTCTTGCATTCTGGGAAAGGCTCTCGACTGCATCAGGATCAATGTCCTTCTTTGCCCATGTCTTGCTCTCTTTCTCAAGCTTCTCTGCCATGCGGGCCATGCGGGCATATCCGCCCGGCTTGAGCATGTCGGTAGCCATTGTGATGGGTCTGATACCTGTGTCGAAGATGTCCTGGACGGAGAAGATTGTACATCCGCCGCTGTAGGAAATCGGAAGCTGTCCCTTGAACTCCGCGCTGAGGCGGCTTGCGACTGTTGTTGAAATCGGAAGCAGTGCGCGGCCTGACATGTACTTCTCCTCTCCGGGAAGGACTGAGCCGTCGTTGATGTTTCCGAGTGTGTTTGTAAGCTTGACGCCGAAGCCGAGGTTCATTTTCTTGGCAAGTTCGACGAGTCTGTGAAGCATTGCGATTGCATCAGGATACTGAAGATCATGCTCGAAGCTCTCGCGCCTGAGGCCCACATGGTCAAATCCCGTAAGGTCGAGGATTCTTCTGACCTCGTCATAGCCTAAAAGCGTCGGGTTGAGCTTGACGAATGTGTTGAGCTTCTTTTCAGTGAGCATGTAGGAGCAGATTGCCTCGATCTCCTTCGGAGGACATCCATGCATTGTGGAGATCGTCACGCTCGGGCAGATGTTGGCGCTGATGCGGTCCTGCAGACCCTTAAGTGCTTTGGCATTGCCTTCAAGGTCTGTGCCCTCAAGGATGCTGCCCTCTTCTATAATATTCTTAAGAGCTGCCTTGTACTGAGCAAACAGCGGGCTCTTATTTGCATCGATCATGTTGTCGATGTAGGTCTGCATCTTTGGCTGCTTGATACCGTCAAGGTTGTAGCCTACGCTCATGTTGAAGATGAAGTCAGGATCCTCGGCCTTGCCTGAGAATGCAGCCTGGATAAGATGGACTGCGAACCATGCCTTAAGATACTCATCATAGGCCTTCTCGAGGGTATACTCGGTTGACCACTCGACGTTATGACCTTCATCGCGTGCATCGATACACGGCTTGGCAATCTCAAGGTGATCCATGATCTGGACGGTCTTGAGCTCCATGAACCTTCCGCCGACCATATAGGAACTGATTATGTTCTGAGCCAGCTGTGTGTGAGGTCCGGCTGCCGGTCCGAGCGGTGTGGCGCACTTCTGACCGAAGACGGATATGCTGTGCTTTCCGCTCGGTTTGTAGAAATCCTCCTTGTGGATTCCGAAGATTGTTCCATGATTGCGGTATTCTGAGAAGATTCTCTCAACTAGTTCCTCAAACGGAACGGGACGCATTCTGTCTCCCATACATACTCTCCTTTTTGTGGCCACGGCGGACCTGAATTCCTTTTGTGTGCGATTATCGGGCCCTGAAGCCCGATATCCTATTATCAATTCTATCCCATATCACCCCAAAGTCAAATGTTTTTGCAACAAAGCGCAACAAATGATTTACAACCGCCAGAAGCTATGCGATAATTCCAAATGCAGGCCCATCGGGCCTCGAATCCAATCTGAAACAAGGGGGCAAAGATGCTCATCAATCTTAACGTCAACCCTGAGGTAAGGGCCAGAAACGTAAAGGTATGTAAGGAAAAAGGAATCCTCCTTCCGACATTCAAGCAGATGGTAGATCCTTCAACCGTTCCGGCTTCAATCAAAGAGAAGCTTGCAAAAACAGGTCTGTGGGATGTCAACCCTGTCAACCTGTTTAGAATCACATGGAAGAACGAGCCTGTGATGGAAGGCGGCGGATTCGGCGGTGTCAACTACATCGAGATCCCAAGACAGCTCACCGGCGTGAAGCCAAGAATCTTCGCTCTGGTCGGAAAGTACTTCCCCACCGGTGCCCATAAGGTTGGTGCAACATATTCATGTCTCGCTCCGGCTCTTGCAACCGGAAACTTCGATGCACAGAACCAGCAGGCAGTCTGGCCTTCAACAGGTAACTACTGCCGCGGCGGAGCATACAACAGCGCCCTCTTGGGATGTAAGTCAATCGCCATCCTTCCGGCAGAGATGTCAAAGGAAAGATTCGAGTGGCTCAAAACAGTAGCCGGAGAGGTCATTGCAACCCCGGGCTGTGAGTCCAACGTCAAGGAAATCTTCGACAAGTGCCACGAGCTTGATGCAGAGCGCGGAAAGCACATTGTCATTTTCAACCAGTTCGAGCAGTTCGAGAACTATCTGTGGCACTACACAGTAACAGGTTCTGCAATCCTCGAGGTTCTGAAGAATCTCGGCGTCAAGCCTGAGAACGTCCGCGGATATGCATCAAGCACAGGAAGCGGCGGAACACTGGCAGCAGGTGACCACCTCAAGGACGTCTATCCTCACCTCAAGATCGCAGCCGGTGAGGCAAAGCAGTGCCCGACACTCCTCAGAAACGGATTCGGCGGACACAGGATCGAAGGTATCGGAGACAAGCACGTACCATGGATCCACAACGTAAAGAATACCGACATGATCTGTGCCATCGATGACCAGGATTGTATGGATATCTACAGACTGTTCAACGAGAAAGCAGGTATCAAGTATCTCAAGGAGACCGTTGGTCTTTCAGACAAGCAGATCGAAGACCTGCAGCTCTTCGGAATCTCCGGTATCGGCAACATGCTCAGCGCAATCAAGATGGCCAAGTACTACGAGATGGACGAGGACGATGTTCTGTTCACAATCTGCACAGACTCCTCAATCATGTACAAGACCAGACTCGCAGAGCTGGATGAGCAGCAGGGCAAGTTCTCCGAGATGGAGGCAGCACGTGTTCACAGCGGAGCACTTCTGCACCAGAGCATCCAGGATGCACTTGAGCTCACCTACTACGAGAGACTCAGAGTACACAACCTCAAGTACTACACATGGGTCGAGCAGCAGGGCAAGACCTATGAGGAGCTCAACAGACAGTGGTACGACCGCGACTACTGGAAGTCAATTCCTCCGATGGCCGCCAAGATTGACGAGCTCATCGAGGCTTTCAACAAGGAAGTTCTCGCCTGAGTGCGGATCTTCTGTTCAGGGCTGCTTTCGGGCAGCCCTTTTATTGTTCTAATACATTGTTCTAATACATTGTTCGATAACAAGGAGTCAGAATGAAGTTCAAATACGTATGTGTTGACTGCGGCAAAGAATATGTCACCGACAAAATCATCTATCAGTGCCCCGAGTGTGCCGCAAAGCAGAAGGAAGGAGAGTTCCCGCGCGGATACCTTAAGGTCATCTACGATACAGAAGACCTGAAGAAGCTTGCAAAAAAGGACCATGTGTCGATCTACGACTTCTTCCCCTACACCGTCCCAACCCCCGAAGTCTACCCCGTGGGAGTCACCCCGATTGTGGTGCCAAGACGCCTGAATGAGAAAACAGGCCTGAAGAACGTCTGCTGCAAGATGGATGCCTACCTTCCCTCAGGCTCATTCAAGGACCGAGCCAGCCAGCTGATCGCCGCCCAGGCCATAGCCCACAAAGTCAACAAAATCGCCCTGGCTTCAACCGGAAACGCCGGAGCTGCCATGAGCTGTGCCGGAGCCGCATACGGACTTGACATCATCCTCTTCGTCCCCGAGACCGCACCGATCAACAAGCTGATGCAGAGCGTCCTCTACGGGGCAACTGTCGTCCCTGTCAAAGGCACCTACGACGACGCCTTCCTCCTCTCCATCGAGTACACCAAACACTTCGGCGGCATCAACCGCAACACCGCCTACAACCCCATGACGATCGAGGGCAAAAAGAGCATCTCAATCGAGCTCTTCGAGCAGCTCGGACGCAAGGTCCCTGATGTAGTCTACGTTCCTGTCGGAGACGGCTGCATCATCAGCGGAGTCTACAAAGGCTTCTACGATCTGCTCCAGGCCGGCCTGATCGACAAGATTCCTCACATCGTCTGCTCTCAGAGCGAAAAGTCCAACGCAATCAGCCAGGCCTTTGAGACCGGAGAGTTCAAGAGCATCGAGGCTTCAACACGTGCAGATTCAATCTCAGTTGACATCCCTGCAAGTGGCCGCATGGCTGTTCAGTACCTGAAAAAGTATGACGGATGGTGCACACAGGTCACCGAAAAGGAGATTCTGGATGCCCAGATGAGCCTTGTCCACGACAGCGGAATCTTTGTTGAGCCTGCAAGCTCTGCGGCATGGGCTGCACTTATCAAAGACAAGGACATGCTGATCAAGCGCTTTGGTTCTGATGTTTCCGTCTGCGTCCTTCTGACAGGAATCGGCTTCAAGGACATGGCAGTCTTCGACGGAAGAGTCAGCATGCCTGCTTCTATCGAAAACAGCGCCCAGGCCGTCATTGACCGCTTCAGCAAGTGATTTTATAGCTTTTTGATTCTGGCCCGCCCTGATCAGGACACTCTCAGTTGTGGTTTTGACAGCAAAACTCCCAAATACCCTCAGTTTTGCTGTTAATGTTCTAAATCTGATTGTGCGCAGGCTGGTCACACCCTGTGCAGCATGAGAGGAATCTCCCGAGTTATTCCCGGGAGATTCGTTTTTGAAAAGAGTGATTTCAGATCAGAACTTGTATGAGCCGCCGAGTGTCAGGCTGATGCCCGGCATAGGATAGCCTTCGTACAGGAAATAATCCGTATTTGTCAGGTTGCTCAGTTTTGCAGAGATTGCCACATCATCAAGAGGTCTGTAGTTGACTGTAACTCCCATAATGGTATCGGCATGCTGTTTGGTGTTGTTGTAGTAGTATCCTCCGAGGAACTGGGCATCAAACAGAACATCGAGATTCTTTGAGACATAACCTGTGACAAGCTTCAGAGTATGCATTCTGACATTGTTGATTCTGATCTTATCAGCGATGGAATTGTCCCCTGTAAGGTTGTATGTGTAGTTGATGGTCGCATTGGCCTCCAGCTTGATGTGGTCGATGATCACGGCTGATAAAGACTGATCCGAGCCGATGAAAAGAGCCTGGTCTATGTTGACCGGAGAGTACATCCATGTGACAGGATCCATGACAGTAGCGATAAGGTCGTAGGTTCTTCTGAGGAAGACAGATCCTCTATAGCTAAGGCCACTGACAGGCTTGGAAGATACTCCGATGTCGAGATTCCAGCCGCGCTCATTTTTGAGATTCGGATTACCTTCGTAATACATTGTGTAATCCTTGGGCCAATAGAGAGCTGACATGTTCGGAACAGCTGTGGAGTAACCGCCGGAGACGAAGACGACAGTCTGTGTCTTCTCATCCGCATGCCAGTCCACCTCCCCTGTCACATGCCACTCGGTGGCTTTTGTGAAAGGAGCCTTGGCATCGATTGAGAAATCGAACTGATCAACGGTTTTGGAAGCTCTGAGACCAAGGCCTACTGCAGTCCTGGACTGGTCGATTCCGGTTCCGGCTGTGGATTTGACATGCACGAAGTCAACAGGAGCATAGACTTCATAGTCGAAGTCATAGAGCTTACCGCTCAGGCTGATATTGCCTGAAAAATCATGGGTCTTGGTGTCGTTTTCAGGATCCCATATGGATTCCACAAATGGCTTGTAGTTGTAGTACTTCCCCTTGTATCCCAGACTCAGACCGAGCTTTCCGAAGTCAGCATCATAAGAACCAGAAAGGCTCAGATCAAGATTCTGCGTCTTTGTGAGAGTATGTGAAACCCATGTCGAAGATCCGATTGTGTCGGCATAGTTGTATGAATAATGGGCATTGAAGCCAAGGCCAAGTTTGTCAAATGAGCCGTTGTAAGCAACAAGGGAGTCCAGATTACAGACAGGAAGCTTGTTGTACTCAGATGTCTGCCTGTGGGCGGTTGCATCGTGAGAGAAGCTTATTGCAGTCTTCACGCTCTGACCGTCAGCAATGTTGAACTTGTAGGAAGCCGAAACATCCTGAGATGTGAAGATTCTGTCAGTAGCGGAAGCCTCGCTTTCTGAGAGAAGAGAGCGGTTGTAGATGCTCACTTCACCTGAGCTCTTCGTGTAGATACTGACAGTTCCTCCAATTCCGACGGAGCCAGTGACCTCGATATGATCGACGTTATGGATGCTGAGCATTCCAAGGTTGAATGAGCCGTCATAGTCACGAGACTGCCTGATGCCGTCCACATAGACATCGACCTGAGAGCCTTTGGAGCCGTTGATGGATACGCTGACCAGGGCGCTGTTTCCGTAGTAGTCCTGGATATCGATTCCGGGTAGCGATGCCAGAGCCTCGGCAATTGAGGAAAAGCACCTCTGTTCGATTTCTTCGCTTGTAAGCGTATACGTTGTCGCGAAGACAGGACATACCAGCAGGACGAGAGCCAGCAACAAAGAGAGAAATTTGCGTTTCATTTCTTTTCTCCTTAATAAAATAGTTTGACTTGGCAAATAGCACTGCCTTGTCAAGGTTTCTCCGGTGTATACCGCACCGGACAACTCCACCAAAGCAGGGCTGGCATTCGGACTTCCTTGGAATCAAGGTCACCGCTGCGGAACAGCTGCGGAATCACACCGCATTCCCCGTTTGAGACATGGTGATAAGAGAACCACATCCCCTGCTCGCTATTCGGTTGGAGACAATTTCAGATACGATAATTGCAAATTCTCTGATTGTTGTAAAGCTACTTATTCGTGATGTCATTCAGCAGCTGCAGGTCTACGAACAAGCGATAATTATAGCCATAATTGACAAAATAGCCATATTTCTCTGATAATATGAATATTACAACAAACAGAGGTGTAAGAATGCAGAGTGTTTCAGTTGCTGTAGCAAAAGACAAACTCCCCTTTTATCTTCATTTGGCTGAACAAGGTGAAACCATTGAAATCACAAGACATGGCAAACCTATTGCATTCATCTCCAAGGCACAGGGAAGTGCTGAAACCGCATCGAGTTTTGAGCTAGCCTATCAAAAGCTAAGGACTCAGATGAATGGTCTACCAGCTTTTTCCGAAGAAGAATGGGAAAAATACTTTGATATTCCAAGACCAATACAACAGGGACTTAGACATGAGGAGGATTTTTAATGAACTCCTTCCTGTATATGTTGGACACCAACGTAATATCAGAGATGACAAAGCCAACACCTGATAAAGATGTGATTCAACTATTGATAAAAAACCAAAGTCTATCTGCCATACCATCGATTGTCTGGGGAGAATGCCTGTACGGTCTAAAACGCATGCCTGATTCACGAAGAAAGGATGTGTTTATGGATTTTTATATGAACACCGTCCTAGGGTCATATAAAATCATTCCATTTGATGATCATGCTGCTTCGATTTATTCCGATATCAAGTCAAGACTCGATGAAATAGGTAAACCGGCACCTGAGTTGGATATGCAGATAGCATCCGTCGCAATTGCCAACAATGCAATTCTGGTAACCAGAAACTCAAAAGACTTTGAATATATCGAACAAATCAGTGCACTGATGCTGGAAAACTGGTTCAAAGTATTTTGAACGAGACTCGACGCTCCGCTATCACGCCGTCGCTGAAAACGCTCCACCGGAGCCTTTTCCCGGCTTACGCCGTCGCTCGTTTCGAGTCTCGCCTTTATATAAAAACCCGGAGATAGCCTTAAGGCTGCCTCCGGGTTTTTGCCATGAACGAGACTCGAACTCGTACGCTATTGCTAGCAGGGGATTTTAAGTCCCCGGTGTCTACCATTCCACCACCATGGCTATGTGTTGATTATTCTTACTGCTCGTCCACAACGTCGTTGTTTGAAATAAGCTTGGCGTTGGTCTTTCCCGGAAGGACCTTCTTCCAGAAAGCCTGTGTGCCTGTATAGGTCTTTGCGAATTCCTCTTCGCTCTCCTTGAGCGCACTCTGCCATGCGGCACCGAAACCCGGACTGTTGATCACAAGTCTGTCCACAGCCTGCTGGTAGATGTGAAGCCTCTGAACCTCTGCCCTACCCGGCTTCTGTGCCAGGTTGGCGTTTGTGATACGAAGATTCTCGTTTGCCTTCTTCAGCTCATCGTTTTCCTTACGGAGCTTTGTGACACCTTCGGACTCAATATCCATTCTGTCTGCGAGAAGATTCTTCAGACGGGCGATCTCCTGCTTGCTTTTCTTTTCAATCTCACCCTTTCCTACCTTCTGCCAGATATAGACGATAATTGCTATTACAAGGCCGATTCCGAGGCCGATAAGTACTTCTTTCATTCAGGATTCCTCCAAAGACTATGATACTATCTCTTGTTCATTTCGGCAAGGAAGGTGAAAAACTCATCGGATGAAATGGGTGGGCGTCACCTTCTCCTTCTCAGGCAGGCCGAACTCCTTCTTTCCCAATGCTATGCTCTTCATCAGAAACGCCATGTTCCTGGCAAGGGTTCTCATTGTCTGAAGACCTTCAAGATCCTGAGTCGCTTCACCCTTTTGTCTTCCGTGGACGCTGTTCCAGTATTGGCTTGAGGCAACGGGCATTCCGCTTATCGTAAAATACTTGTTAAGCTCATCGAATGTAGCCGAGCACCCTCCGCGCCTTGCAACGGCAATTGATGCTCCGACCTTCATTGTCTTGTCAAAGGATGTGCTGCAGAAAAGTCTGTCCAAGAAGGAAATTATGGTTCCGTTGGCAGATGCATAGTAAACAGGCGTTGCAAGAACAAGACCGTCAGCCTGCTCGAATATCTTTGCAGCCTCGTTAACTCCGTCATCAAAAGCGCATTTTCCGGTCTTTGAACAGCTGTAGCATGCAATGCAGCCGCGGATTGCCTTGTTTCCGATTTCAAGGATTTGTGACTCAATCCCTTCTTCCTTGAAGACCTTGACCATCTCATCAATGGCGATACTGGTGTTTCCGCCCTTTCTTGGGCTGCCGTTTATGAAAAGTACCTTCATTCTCAATCTCCTATCTGAATCAAATCTCTGATTACTTCTGAAGCAATCAGAAGTCCGGCAACGGACGGAACAAAAGCCGTGCTTCCCGGAACTCTCTTTTTTCCATCCATCACACTCTCGGTTTTGACAGGCTCCTCAGTGGAAAACACACATTTGAGATGTTTTATTCCCCTTTGGGAAAGCTCTCGTCTCATTACACGTGCCAGAGGACAGACACTTGTCTTAGAGACATCAGAAACCCTTAATAGTTCAGGATGTGTCTTGTTTCCCGTTCCCATGCTGCTGATGATGGGAACGCCTGCCTTCTTTGCCCTGACGGCAAGCTCCAGCTTGGCTGTCACGGTGTCGATGCAATCGACTATGTAGTCATAAACAGAAAGGTCAATCTGGTCTGCGGTCTCAGGAAGGTAGAACATCTTAAGCTTTGTGACAACACACTGCGGATTTATGTCCATGATTCTCTTTTCAGTAGCATCGACCTTATCAATGCCGATTGTGGACTGAAGGGCAATAAGCTGCCTGTTCAGATTGGAAATACAGACCTTGTCATTATCCACGATTGTGATTTTCCCAAGACCTGAGCGCACAAGGGCTTCCACTGCATAAGAGCCTACTCCGCCAAGTCCGAAGACTATGACATGACTGTTATTCAGTTTTTGTAAAGCATCCTTGCCCAGAACAAGTTCCGTGCGGGAAAAAATCTCGCTCACCTTTTATCCTCCGCTGACGGATTAACTATAACACCTTTCTAAGAGATTGTTTATCTGATAACTTATAATCATGCAGACACTTTACGGCGACAGTCTTTCCAAAAAGATGGATGAGACAGCACAGAGCTTTTATTCGATTCCTGGCATCACGCTTATGGAGGATGCCTCATTCTCCACATATACAATCATAAAAGAAAATCTGAAAAATGCCAAAAAGGTGGTTTTTGTCGCCGGCGGCGGAAACAACGGAGGTGATGCTCTTGCCGTTGCAAGACTGGCATTTCTTGACGGATGCAGGAACATAAGCATTCTTCTGTCTGACAGCGGAAAGGAAACAGAGCTCAGAGAAATCCAGAGAAAAGCCTGTGAGAAGATAGGACTCAGCGTCACAAAAGAAGCGGACAAAGCATTAAAGGATGCAGATCTGATTGTAGACGGACTTTTCGGGATAGGCCTTAAGGGAGACCCCAGAGCACCCTATGATGAACTGATTGAAAAGATCAACAAAGCCAAAGCCTATGTCATATCAATAGATGTTCCTTCGGGAATCGGAGATGATGTAAGATTCTCAAAAGGCATCAAGGCAGATGAAACAGTCTGCATGGCTGTTCCGAAATCAGCAGTTTACCTGCCTCAGAACAGAGACTTGGCAGGCAATATCAACATTTCGTTTCCGTTCTTTCCAGAAGGTGCTAAACCTGAATCTGACATCAGACTCCTACAAGAAAGTGATCTAGCTCTCAAAAAACTCCGTTCAGATGACTATAAGAAAACACGCGGCTCTGTTGCCATTATAGGCGGAAGCGGAAGATTCACTGGAGCTGTGGTTCTTGCAGCAAAGGCTGCCTTCCATACAGGAGCGGGACTTGTGACAATCTTTACCGAAGAGCGTCTCATCCCCTCCATTTCAAAGGCAATTCCCTCTGCCATGGTCACAACTTACGATGCTCTGAAAAACCTTGATTCTTTTGATGCTGTTCTCTGTGGTCCGGGAATGGGAAAAGACCACGACGATGCCCTGCTTTATGCCGTAGATAACGCAAAAAAACTCGTAGTTGATGCAGACGGAATCAGAGCTTTTGCAAGACTGAAGCTCAAAGCAAAAAGCAAATGCATCATGACACCGCATTTGGGAGAGTATGCGGCTCTTCTTGCTTCCTACTGTCAGGATAAAGAGACAGACACACCCGAAAGCTGGATAAAGACCCTCAGGGAAGTTTCTTCAAAGACAGAAAGCACAATTGTAGTCAAAGCAAACACACTCTGGATTGCAGGAAAAGAAAGAAAAATCAGTGTGGTTGACGGTCAGAATCCGTCATTGGGAGTTGCAGGATCTGGAGATGTGCTTTCTGGAATCATCACCGCTTTGGCTGCACACAAAGATGATAAAGCCGCAGAAAACGGCACCCTGCTACATCAGAGTGCAGGGCGCCTTGCTCATAAGAAGTTTGGATTCTACTCTTCCGACGATCTGATTTCTTTCATCGGAAAAGTCAGATAATCACTTGCCTTTGGCAAATGAGGACAGATACTTGTGAGAAGCCATGTAGTCATGGAAGACCTTGTCTCTGTCCATGGTAAGATATTCGCCGTTCTTATAAAGAATCATTCCGTCGACCATCGTCATGCAGACATCGCTTGCCTGTGCAGAATAGACGACAAGGGCAAGAGTATCGTAATCAGGAACCATATGAGGTGCATCGGTATTGATAGCGATGATATCGGCCTTCTTTCCGACTTCAAGCGTTCCGGTGTCTTTTCTTCCCTGCTCCAAAGCTCCTGCCAGGGTTGCCATTCTGATTATGGTCTCAGGCTTCATTATTGTCGGATCGCAGGTGTAGCCGTTGTGGATGATAGAAGCCAGATGCATTTCCTCAAACATGTTGACGTTGTTGTTGCTTGAGCTTCCGTCTGTTCCCAATGAGACGTTGATTCCCATGTCCAAGGCCTTCTGAATCGGAGCAAAGCCGCTTCCGAGCTTCATGTTGCTGGTCGGGTTATGTACGATTGTGACACCCTTTTCCTTGAGAATCCTCAGATCGTCATCGGTACACCATACACAGTGAGCCGCATAGGACGGAAGATTGAAGAAACCGAGGTCGCTGAGCCACTTGGTTGGAGTTTTTCCATGGCGCTCGAGACATCCTACGTGCTCACGTTTTGTTTCCGAGACGTGGGTATGGAAACGTCCGCCGAGCTTCTGGATCTCGTCTGCCCATTGGGCTGCAATCTTCTCTGAGATTGTATATTCGGCATGGATGCACCAGTCTACATGCAGCCTGTCGTCAAAGGCTCCGTCAAAGTTCTTGTGGAATTCAATGGACTCGAACCTGTCAGGGAATGTGGCATAATCAATGTTATCACCGATACCCATGAGAACACGTGTGATGTCGGCCTTGATTCCGCTTTCCTCGATGCACTTCTGTGTGATCATCGGGCGGAAATACATATCGGAGAAGCTGGTGGTTCCGCTTGCAAGCATCTCCAGGATGACCATATTCATTCCAGATACGAAGTCCTGGTCACGCATCTTGCCTTCGATTGGCCAGACGGCATTTTCAAGCCATTCCTGCAAAGGAAGGTCGCTTCCGAGGCCCTTGAGGAGGTTCATTGCAGAATGGGCATGACCGTTGACGATACCGGGCATCAGAATCTTGTCATACATATCGATTTCTTCGGTGTACGACTTTTTAGGCTTCTGGGTTCCGATATAGTCAATAAACTTACCGTCAACACCCAGATATGCATTTTCCAGGACCTTCATCGATCCCTTTTCGGTTGTGATGATTTTTGCGTTCTTGAAAAGAATTGACATGCTGTTTCTCCTTCTGTGTCATTATATACCAATTTCCTCAGTTCATAGGAATGACATATGGTTTTCCGATACTTCTGGCCATATGATAGATTTTAGCAGCATCTTCCACATAGGAAGCACGCACATAAGCCAAGTCTAAATCAGAGCCCACCGCCACAGCTCCGTGGTTTGCCAGAAGACAGCCTCCCTTGTCTCCGATGTCACGTGCGGCATTAAGGCCAAGCTGAAGAGACCCCGTGGGAGCATATTCCGCAAGAGGAATCTCGCCTCCGAGCCAGGGCTGCATCTCTATGAGTATCAAAGGAATATTCTCCCTCAGAACAGCAAATGACGTGGCATACGGAGAATGAGTATGGACAATAGCATTTACAGACGGCTTAGCCCTGTAAAGCTCTGCATGAAGTCTCCACTCGGAGGACGGCTTTGCGTCATCGGGACACCTGAGAATCTCACCGTCAATGGTCATTATAACGATTCTATCAGGTGACATAGTGGCATAACTTTCCGAACTCGGCGTAATTGCAAAGGCATTCGGACGCTCCGGCAGGCGCACACTGATATTGCCGCTTGTAGCGGATACAAGGTGCTCGTCATACATGAGTTTTGAATACTTTACGATGCTTTCTCTGATTTTGATATGGTCCATTTTATCCTTTCCCTCGTACAAATAATCCACTAAGATTAGACTGTAGTCAACAAATAACGGAGGACCTCATGGAGCGTCAGGACACAGGACTTGCCTTTCTTCAGAGATATGAGAACATCGCTTGGTATGACAACGGAGAGGTCAGAATCCTTGATAGAAGAATCTATCCTGCAAAAAAGGAATTTGTGACTTGCAAGACTCACGTTGAGGTCATGCAGGCAATAAGAGGCATGGTCACACAAAGCACAGGCCCTTATGTTGCAGGCCCGATGGGAATGGCTCTGGCTGCCTGGGAATGTAAGGACATGAGCGAGCAGAAACAGATGGAATATCTTAAAGAAGCCGCCTCATGCATCTCCGATGCTCGCCCCACTACAAAAAAGCGCATGATCATTGTCACCCAGGCCTGTCTTCCTGTAGCCGAGAAAGCTTTGAATGAAGGAAAGCGTGTGGATATTGCCATCCGTGACCACGTGGTGGAGGCCACGAACATCCGTTATTCAAAGCTTGCTGTCATGGGCAGGTATCTTGCAGAAATTTTCCCTGATAACGGAACTGTAATGACACAGTGCTATGCAGATACGGTGTTGGGTATGATGCTCAGATCCTGTAAAGAGATGGGAAAAACGATAAGGCTGTTCTGTCCTGAGACCAGACCGTTTTTACAGGGAGCAAGACTCACAGCCACAGTGTGTGCGGAGATGGGCTTTGACACAACACTGATTACAGACAACATGCCGGCCTATGTGATGGCAAAAGAACATGTGGATGTCTTTACGTGCGCAGCCGATGCAATCTGCTGTGACGGTTATGTCTTCAACAAGGTCGGAACAAGCCAGATAGCAATCTGTGCCAGGCACTTTGCAGTTCCTGTCTACATCGCAGGTGCTCCGGATCCCGGACACAAAACCTGGGACACCGTAAAAATCGAGATGCGCAATCCCGATGAGACTCTTGAGGCAATGCATGTCAGAACAGCTGCGACGGGTCTTGGAATCAAGGGTTACTACCCTGCTTTTGACATGACACCTCCGGATCTGATTACGGGCATTGTCACTGAAAAAGGTGTTCTTTCGCCGTTTGAGCTTAACAAGTACTTTGAATTAGGCGGCGTCGGAGAGTACTGACGCTACCGCCTCTTATAATTCTTGCCTCTGTAACATCAAATCAGTATATTCCATATTATGGTTAAAACTCTTATTAGACAGATCGGAGAGTACAAGAAGCAGGCTATTCTGACGCCTCTTCTCACTTCAGCAGAAGTTTTCATGGAAATACTCATCCCCTTTGTCACTGCAAAAATAATCGACAAGGGAATAAATGAGGGAAATCTGTACAACATATTCTACTACGGCGCGATAATGCTGATTCTGGCATTCATAAGCCTTTTCTTCGGAATCAAGGCTGGTCAGACCTCAGCTACAGCGGCCACCGGATTTGCCTCAAATCTCAGAAAGAAAATGTACAGAAGGATTCAGGCCTTCTCTTTTTCAAACATCGACCATTTCAGTACGGCTGGTCTTGTCACCAGAATGACAACAGATGTCACAAGCGTTGAAAACGCCTTTCAGATGACGATGCGTATCGCAGTCAGGGCCCCGCTTATGATGATTCTGAGCATGGTCATGTGCTTCATGATCAACGTCAGACTGACGCTTGTATTCCTTGCAGGTCTTGTATTTCTGGGTTTCTGCCTGTTTTTCATCATGCACAAAGTCATGCCGATCTTTAAAAGGATGTTCGACAAATACGATGAGCTGAATGCAAGCATCCAGGAGAACGTTACAGGAATCAGGGCTGTAAAGGCATTTGTCAGAGAAGACTTTGAAAAAGAGAAGTTCGGCAGGGCAGCCTATTGGATATACACTCTTTCCGTAAAGGCAGAGAAAATCCTTGCTTTCAACGGACCTGTTATGATGTCTGTAGTCTATACAAGCATGATGATGCTTGCATGGCTCGGAGCAAATTTCATCGTTTCAGGAACAATGACGACAGGAAACTTAACATCGCTTTTCAGCTATGTCGCCAGCATGCTCATGTCCATGATGATGATTTCCATGATATTTGTAATGCTCTCGATGAGCCTTGCGGCAGCAAGGAGAATCAACGAGGTTCTCTCTGAGGAACCCGAGATCAAGAACCCCCAAAGCCCTGTCATGGAGGTCTCCGACGGCTCCATCGATTTTGAGGACGTCCAGTTCTCATACAGAAAGGGCTCCGGAGAAAGCACCCTCAAGGACATAAACCTTCATATCAAATCAGGTGAGACAATAGGAATAATCGGCGGAACAGGCAGCGGAAAATCCACGCTCGTGAGTCTGATTTCAAGGCTCTACGATGTAACATCAGGCAGTGTTAAAGTCGGCGGAATAAACGTGAAAGACTACGATATCGAGGCCCTCAGAAACAATGTCTCCGTGGTTCTTCAGAAGAATGAGATCTTCAGCGGCACAATCATCGACAACCTCAGATGGGGAAAAGAGGATGCAAGTGAAGAAGAATGTAAAAGAGCATGCACCCTGGCCTGTGCGGATGAGTTTATAGAACAGAAACCGGATAAATATTACAGCTGGATCGAACAAGGCGGCACAAACATCTCTGGAGGTCAGAAACAGAGACTCTGCATCGCAAGAGCTCTTCTGAAAGAACCGAAGATTCTGATTCTGGATGACTCTACAAGTGCCGTTGATACTTCGACTGATGCAAAAATCAGAAAGGCATTCAGGGAAAACATCCCGCATGTCACGAAGCTTATCATTTCACAGCGCATCTCAAGCATACAGGATGCTGACAGGATAATAGTTCTGGATGACGGCAAGGTCAACGGATTCGATACACACGACAATCTGCTCAAGTTCAATCAGATTTACAAGGAAATCTGTGAGGTTCAGATGCAGAGCGGCGGCGACTTCGATGAGAAGATGAACTAGGAGGAAGGCATGAACATCAGAAACGATCGTCAGCAGTCACGTCCTCCCAGAGGAATGTTGGTCAAACCGCAGAAAGGCACCTTCAAGCCGATTTTCAGAATCATGCGCTATGTCCTGAAGGACTACAAGTTCCATTATGTGGCGGCCATCGCCTGCATTGTGGTCTCTGCCCTGGCAACGCTTTCCATGACTCTGTTCACAAGAAGCCTGATAGATGTATACATCGTCCCGTTGATCGGAAAGGTGAATCCCGATTTCTCACCGCTTGCACGGCGCCTTATGACACTTGCATGCGTTCTGATAGTCGGAATCATCTGTAACTACTCGATGAACAGAATCATGATCTCTGTCACTCAAGGTTCATTGAAAAAGCTTCGAATCGAGCTTTTCAACAAGATGGAGACCTTCCCTCTTCAGTATTTCGACCTGCATTCCAGAGGTGACATAATGTCTGTGTACACAAACGACATTGACACCCTCCGCCAGGTTATCAGCCAGAGCATTCCTCAGCTGTTCAGCTCATCAATAACCTTGATATCAACTCTTATCAGCATGATAGCCCTGAATCTTCCGCTCACAGCGCTGTCTCTTATCATGGTCGCAATCAGCCTGAAGATTACAGCAAAGCTCAGCTCAAGCTCAGGAAAGTACTTCTCCGAACGACAGAAAGCCCTTGGAAACGTCAACGGCTATATCGAGGAGATGATGCAGGGCCAGAAGGTTGTAAAAGTTTTCTGTCACGAGCAGAGAAGCGTCGAGGAATTTGAGAAGCTGAATGAAAAACTCCGTCAGAGTGCAAGAAACGCCAACTCAATTGCAAACATCATAATGCCCGTAAACGGAAACATCGGAAACATAAGCTACGTTCTGGTGGCCATTTTAGGAGCTGTTCTGGCTCTCAACGGCTTTACGGGACTGACGCTTGGCGCTCTTGTGACCTTTGTGTCGCTCAACAGAAACTTCAGCATGCCGATTACCCAGGTGAGCCAGCAGTTCTCCAGCATCGTCATGGCCAGCGCAGGTGCAAGACGTGTTTTGGAGATGATGGATCAGAAGCCTGAGGAAGACAACGGCTATGTTGAGCTTGTACGTGCCAAAATCGACAAAGAAGGCAATATCACGGAAACCGACGAACTGACCGAAACCTGGGCCTGGAAGCACCGCCATCAGGTTGACGGAAGCGTCACCTACAGAAAGCTCGAAGGCGCTGTGACATTCGACGGAGTCGACTTCGGTTACAGCCCGGAGAAAATGGTCCTTCATGACATTCAGATGTACGCAAAACCAGGACAGAAGATTGCATTCGTAGGAAGCACAGGAGCCGGAAAAACAACAGTCGTGAACCTCATCAACCGCTTCTACGACATCCAGGACGGCAAAATCCGATTTGATGAAATCAACGTAAACAAGATCAAGAAAGCCGACCTCAGACGAAGCCTTGGCGTTGTCTTGCAGGACACTCATCTGTTTACCGGAAGTGTCATGGAAAACATCAGATTCGGACGTCTGGACGCAACCGACGAGCAGTGCATCGAAGCTGCCAAGCTTGCCAACGCAGACGGCTTCATCCGACGGCTTCCCAACGGCTATGACACCATCTTGCGTAACGACGGATCAAACCTCAGTCAGGGCCAGAGACAGCTGATAGCAATAGCCAGAGCCGCCGTGGCCAACCCGCCCGCACTTATTCTTGACGAGGCCACATCATCCATCGATACCAGGACCGAGCGCCTTGTTCAGAAGGGCATGGATGCACTGATGAACGGCAGAACATCGTTTGTCATCGCCCACAGGCTCTCCACCGTCAAGAATGCCGATTGCATCATGGTCATGGAACAGGGCCGCATCATCGAGCGCGGAACGCACGAAGAGCTCCTGGCACAGAAAGGCCGCTACTATAATCTCTATTCAGGAAACAAAGAATAAAAAATGGCCATCGGTGGGACAACCGATGGCCGGAAAAAGGGGGTATTTAAAACTTAGAAGTCAACTTCTGTGTCGTAGTAGCAGCACTTGAGAAGCTTCTCCATCTCCTCGACGCTGGGCTGTCTCGGGTTGGATCCGGTACATGCATCAGCAAGAGCATTGACCGCGATGTCATGAACTCTCTCAAGGAATACCTTCTCAGGAACAAAGCCCTGCTCGCATGGGAAGCTGTCAGCACCGTAGTTCTTGATGCAGTGCGGGATGTTCAGATCGTCATTCATCTTTCTGATATAAGCAATCAGAGCTGCGACTTTCTCATCATCATTCTTGCCCTTAAGGCCCATGTAGTCAGCAATGACACCGTATCTCTTCTTAGCTACAGGATCCTTTGCGTTGAAAGCGATTACCTTTGGCAGGTACATTGCATTGGCTGCACCATGGATGATGTGTGCACCGTAGTCAGCAAAGATTGCACCGGTCTTGGGTGCCATTGAGTGAACGATTCCCAGAAGAGCATTGGAGAATGCCATTCCGGCAAGACACTGTGCATTATGCATTCTGTCTCTGGCTGCCATATCGCCGTTGTATGAAGGAACGAGGTCCTTGATGATCATCTCAATTGCATGGATAGCAAGCGGATCTGTGTAGTCACAGTTGGCTGTTGAGACATAAGCCTCGACTGCGTGTGTCATAGCATCCATACCGGTATGAGCGACAAGCTTCTTGGGCATTGTCTCAGCAAGCTCAGGATCAACAATTGCTACATCCGGGGTAATCTCGAAATCAGCGATCGGGAACTTGATTCCCTTCTTGTAGTCTGTGATGATTGAGAATGCTGTGACCTCGGTAGCTGTTCCTGATGTTGAGGAGACTGCGCAGAAGTGAGCCTTGGTTCTGAGTTTGGGAAGACCAAAGACCTTGCACATATCCTCGAAAGTTGTATTTGGATACTCATACTTGATCCACATTGCCTTAGCAGCATCAATCGGGGAACCGCCGCCCATTGCGACAATCCAGTCCGGCTTGAACTTTGCCATAGCCTCGGCGCCTCTCATGACTGTATCAACAGAAGGATCGGATTCGATACCATCGAATACCTCGACTTCCATTCCAGCTTCTTTGAGATATGAGATTGCTTTGTCAAGGAATCCGAAGCGCTTCATTGAACCACCGCCGACGCAGATGATTGCTCTCTTTCCTTCAAATGTCTTAAGAGCTTCCAGGGCTCCCTTTCCATGATACAGATCTCTAGGAAGTGTAAAACGTGCCATAATAAATCCTCCATAAAGGTTTTCCTATTTTATGTCGCGATGACGCATGCACCGCTTTCATCTAAATAATATTCCTAAATCGAAGATTTTGTAAAGTACTTTGCGTTAATAATTATATTTAATGTGTCTATAATCACATTTATTTTTATAATTAGCCAAATAATACCAGTGTTAAATTCCATGCTAGAATTTAATACTCTGGCAATAATGCTTCGCACCTCAGCTCCTCAAGGCTATGCATTATATCAAAATAAAAGACCGCTGCGATGGCAGCGGCCTGAAATCTGATAATTAAGAATAACAATCAGAAGCTGTAGGATACTCCGACAGTGATAGGCATTGCAAAGCTGACCGTAAAGCCTTTGACTGATCCTGAGTACTCTTCATCAATTACACCATTATAAGAATTCTCTATTATGAAGATATTATAAAGACCGACCTGTGGCATCACTGTTAATCCTACTCCTAAGTTGTCATTGACCATGTACTTTGCATCAAGCATGGCGTTTAAACCAATGTTATAGATTTTAGCTACGCTGCGGGTAAGGTTATCTCTGGTTGTTCTGTGTTTAATTAACAATGTGAAAGATTTCAAATGATTAAATGAAATACCCGCTCCAATAGCAAGCCTCACCGGAATTCCAAGGTCAAACTTATATGCGGCACCTGCAGAAATACTGTAATAATCCACACCATATGATCCGTCGTCATAATGCTTGTCGTTTGCGACAACTTCTTTTACCCTCTCACTGATTATGAGTTCTTGTCCATTTGGGTAAGCGCATACAAGATCTTTTGGAAACAGCATGTTGAAATCTGCATAGACTGCGAATTTGTCTGAAATGTCGTACTGAACAGAACCGTCAAAACCAAATCCATGCACTTTAAACCGAGTTTCATCTTCAGGTACTTTTGTATAGGCAAATCCGAATGTTCCGCCTGCTCTGACGGTAATACCTACTGATGCGAACAAGGCGGCAGTAACACAAATCACAATAACAAACGCAATAGTCTTTTTCATTTTAAAATACCCCTATTCTTATCATATAACCTTTGCGTGCAAATAAAAAGACCGCTGCATATGCAGCGGCCTGTGATTCGATAATCCTGTGCTATCAGAAGCTGTAGGAAACTCCGACAGTGATAGGAACAGCAAAGCCGATCTTAAAGCCGTTTACCTCTTCGGTTTCTGGAGTTTGTACTTCTCCATTAACTGACATTGTGTATTTTGAAATATTGAAGAGATTGAGCTGCGGCATAACAGTAAGGCCTACACCAATGTTATCGGTAACCATGTACTTTGCATCGATGAGGGCATTGAGGCCTATGTTGATGAAGGATATGTTGTATTCAATGGTGCCATCTTCCGGAACGGGAGCTTCTGCAATCTTGATATAATTGTGGGCACGGTTGAGGGAAACACCTGCTCCGACGGCAAGCCTGATCGGAAGACCGAGATTAATCTTGTATGCAGCACCGGCAGAAATGCTCATGTAGTTGATCTTGTAAGATCCTTTTCCGGGATAATAGGACATCTCCAATTCTTTAACAAGTTCACTTAGTGTTTTCTCTGTCCCGTCCTCCGCTTTCAGCGTTTCATCTGAAGGGAAAAGCATAGTAAAGTCGGCATAAATCATCAGATTGTCTGAAAGATCAAACTGAACACCGGAACTGAAACCGAAACCGCTTGATTTAACGTTGAAACTCTCATCAAAATGCCCTTCTTTTTCTTTTGATGCAGCAGTATTCATGCTGGTAAAACCGAATGTTCCGCCTGCCTTGACGGTAAGACCCACTGATGCGAACAGTGCAACTGATACACACAGAACCATAAGAATAGTAATAACTTTCTTCATCATTTAGTTTCTCCTTGGTATTGGACTCCGAAAAAAAAACATAAATCTATATTAATGGTTACAAAAAAAGGGCCGTGCCGAAGCACAGCCCTATAACTCGATCCGAGTCCGGAATCAGCGACCGTACTGGCAGTCGTTGTTTCCTGAAGTGGTTGTCCACATCTCGAGCATGTTGATCGGGTCGTTGAAGTCTGCGATCCAACCCTCACGAGCGAAGTCGAAGTTACCCTTCTTTCTTTCCTCGAGGAAGACGTTCCAGTCCTGAACCTGAATAGCGAGGCTGATACCTACAGCTGCAAGGTCCTGCTGGATTGACTCAGCGATCATGACGTGACCGGAGCTCTGGTTGGTCAGGTATGTCAGGCTGATCGGGGTCTCTGCTGAGAGCTTTCCGTCTGCGCCGAACTTGTAACCTGCAGCCTTGAGCAGTGCAACTGCCTTAGCTGTTGTGCCGGCCGGGTCGTTGTTGATTGCATATGCATCGAAGTAACCCTGCTTTGCATCTGACTTGAAGACACCGCCGTTTCCGTCAGCCATTCCGAGAGGAATGAATGAGTTAGCGACAACCTGTCCGGTCTGTCCGATGTTCTCAACGATGTAGTCACGGTCGATGAGGATTGAGAAAGCTTCTCTGATGCATGCTGCCTGAGCAGGAGTCTTTCCGGCGAACAGAGAGCTCTTTGCGTTGAATGCAACATAGTATGTTCCGAGCTCGTCAACAACCTTGAACTCAGGGTTCTTGGAAGCAATGAGGTTCTCAACTTCGTCTGTCGGGACGGTGTCGATGAGATCCAGGTTGCCTGCGTTGTAAGCTGCGAAGATAGCGTTGTCATCAGCTGAAAGCATGAACTCGAGCTTGTCGAGCTTGACGTTTGCTGCATCATAGTAGTACGGGTTCTTCTCATATGTCATTGAAACATCGTGGTTCCAACCTGTGCAGACGAACGGTCCGTTTGAAACGAAACCGGCTTCCTGACACCAGCCGCCCGGGCTTGTCTTCCAGTCCTTATAGGACTCGACAGCAGCCTGCTTGACAGGGAAGAATGTCGGGAATGCCATGAGGTCCTCGATGTATGCACAAGGAGCGATGAGCTTGAACTCGAGAGTGTTGTCATCGATAGCCTTGACTGCGAGGTTGCCCTCTGCATAGCCAGCGAAACCGCTGAACATATACTCATAGTCAGCAGCTGTCTCAGGAGCAACTGCACGCTTCCATGAATACTCGAAATCCTTTGCTGTGAGAGCAGAGCCATCTGACCACTTGAGGTTCTTCTTGAGAGTGACTGTGTAGGTCAGGCCATCTGCAGATACCTTGTAACCCTCAGCAAGAGCAGGAGCTGTGACGCCCTTCTCGTTGTAGGTGTAAAGACCTGCGAATGAAGCAGCTGCGAGACATGCACCGTCGACTGAGCTGTTGAGTGCCGGGTCGAGGTAATCAGGCTCTGAAGCCAGGTTGATGCGCATTGTCTTGGATCCGTTGGAAAGTGAAGCCTTCTGGAAGAACTTTGTTGCGAACGGGTTGGAATAAACACCGCTGACATAGGGCTTTTCCATGTACAGATCGTTGTAGTAGTAAATTGGGATGACACACCAGTTGCTCATGAGGACATCCTCTGCTTCATGCATCAGCTGAGTTCTCTTTGCTGTGTCTGTCTCGGCCTTGATTGCTGCAACCATGGCATCATACTTTGCCCAATCCTTAATCGGATCGACATAACCAGCGCCCTTGTACTCTTCTGCATTGATCACGAGTGAAGATGCAGATGATGTCTTCTGTGCTTCAGCAGCACCGGAAGCAAAGGCGACAGAACAAAGAGCAACAAGTACCATCAGGATTGTAATTGTTTTCTTCATATCCTTTTCTCCTTTAATATTTACTTCGGGCTCAAGCGCAACAACGCCAAAATGGGCCCGAATAGATTCTTTATTTTACCCAGCAGGCCACCATATGTCCATTACCTCGGTCGGTAAGAGGCGGCATTTCCTTGGCACATTGTGCGCAGGCGTAGCGGCATCTTGTTCTGAACGGGCAGCCGGACGGCATTCTGAGCGGGCTGGGAACATCGCCCTGAAGGACGATTCTATGTCTGGATCTGGTGTAGTCCGGATCCGGAATGGGAACTGCGGACATCAGGGACTCGGTGTACGGGTGAATCGGTGTGTAGTTCACGTCATCAGCCGTTCCTGTCTCGACGATCTTTCCCAGATACATGACAGCAATTCTCTTTGAGATATGGTGAACGACCAGAAGATCGTGAGCGATGAAAAGATATGCAACGCCGAGCTTCTCCTGAAGTTCCTCGAACATGTTGATGACCTGGGCCTGAATGGAGACATCCAGAGCCGAGACAGGCTCGTCACAGACGATGAACTTGGGGTTCACTGCAAGAGCACGGGCAATTCCGATTCTCTGTCTCTGACCTCCGGAGAACTCGTGGGCATAGCGTGTGGCATGCTCTGCGTTAAGTCCTACGTACTCCATCAGAGTCAGAATCTTCTCTCTGCGCTCACTCTTGTTTGAGTAGAGGTGGTGAACATCAAGCGGCTCTCCGATGATATCCTCGACCGTCATTCTGGGATCAAGAGAAGAATACGGATCCTGGAAGACCATCTGCATCTTTTGTCTCATTCCATGGATGTTGTTCTTTGTGACAGGAACACCGTGGAACAGAACCTCACCGGCGGTGGGCTCGTAGAGACGAAGAAGAGTTCTTCCGACAGTTGTCTTTCCGCAGCCTGATTCACCTACAAGGCCCAAAGTTTCACCTTCATCGATTGAGAAGGAGACATCGTCTACGGCCTTAAGGTACTCGGTCTTGAACAGACCGGTCTTAATCGGGAAATACTGCTTGAGGTTTTTTACTTCAATAAGCGGAGTGCTTGTCATTTTGCGCCTCCTTCTTCGAATGCAAGCTTCACATTCATCCAGCAGGAAGCTTTGTGGTTTTTGTTGATATCAAGTTCCATCGGCGGCTCTTCAAGGCAGATCTTCATGCAGTTCTCGCACCTGGCGCAGAACGGACAGCCCTTTGGCAGGTTGAGGATGTTGATCGGAGTTCCTGAGATGGGAACAAGCTTTTCCTTCATGTTCTTGACATTAGGAATTGATCTGAGAAGGCCCTTTGTGTACTCGTGACGCGGGTTGTAGAAGATTTCGCTTGCGGTTCCGCGCTCGCAGATTCTTCCGCCGTACATGACTATGATGTTGTCACAAAGCTCTGCAATGACACCAAGGTCATGGGTGACAAGAATGACTGCCATTCCGAGTTTCTTCTGAAGGTCCTGCATCAGCTCAAGAATCTGAGCCTGGATTGTAACATCCAGAGCCGTTGTGGGCTCATCAGCTATCAGGATATCCGGCTCGCAAGCAAGTGCCATGGCAATCATGACACGCTGGCGCATTCCGCCTGAAAGCTCATGCGGATACTGGCGGATTCTGCGCTCCGGCTCGTTGATTCCGACAAGAGAAAGAAGTTCAACGGCTCTTTCCGTAGCGACCTTGCCCTTCTTATCTGTATGGAGAGTAATAGCCTCGACCAGCTGGTTTCCGATTGTGAAAACCGGATTCAGGCTTGTCATTGGGTCCTGGAAGATGATTGAGACACATTTTCCGCGGAACTCAGAAAGCTTTTTCTCATTCCATTTTGTGATGTCTTCTCCCTTATAGAGAATCCTTCCTCCCACAACCTTTCCGGTGGAGGCCAGAATCTGCATGATGGAATACGCCGTGACGCTCTTTCCGGATCCGGACTCACCTACTATTCCCAGAATCTCGCCCGGGTCGAGGTTGAATGAGACGCCGTTTACAGCATGGACCTCACCGGAATCGGTGAAGAACGATGTATGAAGATCCTGTACGCTGAGAAGGTGTACGTTTTCCTTTTTCTTTGCTTCTGCCATACTACTTCCTCAACTTCGGGTCAAACGCATCTCTGAGACCGTCACCTAAAAGGTTGAAGCTCAGGACTATGAGACAGATCATGAGTGCCGGGAACAGAAGCTTGTAAGAGTTGCTCTGAAGGCCTCCGCGGGCGGAGTTGGCCAAAGATCCCAGCGACGGCATCGGTGCCTGGACACCGAGTCCAACAAAGCTCAGATAGCTTTCAGTGAATATTGCCGAAGGAATCTGCAATGCTGTTGAAATGATTATGACAGACAGGCAGTTCGGCAGAATGTGACGTGTGATGATCCTTCCGGTCGGAGCTCCGATGGACTTTGCGGCCAGAATGTACTCGTTCTGCTTGATGGAAAGAATCTGGCCTCTGATAAGGCGTGCCATTCCAACCCAATACAGAAGTCCGAAGACTATGAACAGCGAGATCATGTTAGTTCCCAGGGAATCAAGAAATGATCCCGGGGTGAACTGGAGAATCGTCTGCAGGACAACCGAAAGAAGAATGATAATCAGCATGTCCGGCAGCGAGTAGATAATATCTACGATTCTCATCATCACAAGGTCGACCTTGCCTCCCAGATAGCCTGAGATGCTTCCGTAAAGCATTCCGATGATCAGGACGATGATGCTGGCGAAGAATCCGACAACCAGGGAAACACGGGTTCCGTAGATTACTCTTATGAAGTAGTCACGGCACTGCTCGTCCGTTCCGAAGATGTGTGGGAATCTTGTTCCGCCTGCTTCAATATACTGTTGTTCGAGTTTTGAATATGTGAACGGAGCCAGGTTCTTGGCGCCCTTGTCTCTGACACCGTTGACGGAGAGGATTTCCTCATAGCGGTACGGGACAAAAAGCGGGGCGAAAATGATGATAAGGAGAATAAGGCTCAGAACAATGATGCTTCCCACTGCAAGGGGGTTCTTGAAGAGCTTGCGCATTCCGTCCTTGAAGAACGTTGTGCTTTCGCTCATAACATCCTGCTGACTCTTTTCCTCATCTGTTGCCTTTTCGAACATGGCTGAATTGAACTTGGAAAGATCCATCTGTACGCTGAAAGGCGACTTCTTGGGATTTCCGTTTTCATCTCTTCTGATTCTGAGATTCATATCGCCCTCCTTACTCGTACTTGATTCTCGGATCCACGAGCTTGTAGAGAAGGTCGCAGATCAGTGTTGCGATGACCATCAGCGTAGCAAGGAAGATGGTCGTGGCCATAATCAGTGTATAGTCGCGGTTGTTGATTCCGCTGACGAACTTGGTTCCGATTCCACCGACAGTGAAGACGGTCTCGACGACCATGGAACCTGTGATGATGTAGGCAATCTGTGGTCCGGCATATGTGATGACCGGAATCAGGGAGTTCTTGAGGGCATGCTTGAAGATGACCTTCCATCTTGCGACACCCTTGGACTTGGCTGTTCTGATGTAATCCTGTCCCAGAGCATCAAGCATGCTGGTCTTTGCAAGTCTTGTGGTGTAGGCCATAGGATATGCAGCCAGAGCCATGACGGGAAGCAGATAGTGCGTCTCATTGGCGCTCCATACAGGAACCCAACCCAGTTTGATTGAGAACACAAGAAGAAGCAGCGTGGCAAGAACAAAGCTCGGGACAGCTGTGAACAGAGTCGAGAAGAAAACAATGATTCTGTCAGGCAGCTTGTTTCTCATAATTGCAGCCGTACTGCCAAGCACGATACCGAATGTAAGAGCAAAGAGCATGGCTGTAAGACCGAGACGTGCTGAAATCGGAAATGATTCTGCGATGATTGAGCTGATTTCACGACCGTTTTTAAGAGAGACACCGAAATCACCGTGAAGCAGGTTCTTCATGTAGTTGATGAACTGGGTGAACAGAGGCTTGTCCAGACCGTAGCGTGCATTCAGGGCATCAATTGTTGCCTGGGAAAGCGCCTTCTCTCTGTTAAAAGGTCCGCCTGGCACAGCATGCATCACGAAGAAGGTAATCAGACAGATTATCAGAATCGTGACAATAGCCAGTAGGATTCGTTTGACAACGTACTTTAACAATTCAAAACTTCCTTACTTTATAAATGTAACAGATGCCGACAATACTAACATCAATCGAAAAACACATGCAATAGCAATCTACATTTTTGCAACATCAAAGCTTTGAATTGTTATTATCGCAACAAAAATACGACAGTTTCACAGCGCTTTAAGTGCAGATAATTGCCCAAATGGCCGCTTGCGAAGTAGACTGCACAGTATGTTACCGTTTTTCAGAGAAGAAGAGCTGTTAAAACCGACAGACCTTGTCAGAACTGACGAAGAGATGCCTTTCTCAATGATTGTCACATGGCAGACAAAACTGCTTAAGGCAATAGACAGAAAATACAACTGTAAACAGATTTCCACATTCAGATGCGGTCTCCCCTGTCCGGTCTATGAAATCAAGGTAAAAAAGGAACGCGTGGGAGTGGTCAACCTGCCCATCGGAGCCCCTGTTTCCGCAGGCTTCATGGAAGAATATATCGTCCGTGGAGTGATGCGTTTTGTATTTGTCGGGTCGGCCGGTTCCTTAAGCGCTTCAAACGGTTCCAACCTAATTGTTCCGACTCAGGCATTTCGTGATGAGGGAACAAGTTGGCACTATGCCCCGCATGACAGTCAGTGGATTGAAATCCCCTCTTCCAAGAAGCTGGACAGCATCCTTAATGAGCTGGAAGTTCCGCACATTTTAGGCCGCGTCTGGTCGACTGACGCCTTCTATCGTGAGACCCCGTCGGCTGCAAAAATGATGAAGGAACAGAAGTGTCTTTGCGTGGACATGGAGTGTGCCGCCAACATGGCTGTGGCCCAGTACAGAAATGTCCAGTGTTTTCAGATGTTTTTCTGTGCTGACAAGCTTGAGAAGGATCTTTGGGAGATTGGAAGACTTCGCAACATGGGCAAGGATGCTTATGAGAAGTACGCCGAAATCGCTGTTTCAGTGGCACTGAGTTGAGACACTTCTAAAATTAATGCTTCAAATGCGGTTTTGACTGTGGTATTATAATCACAGTTGCGGCGAAGAGACGTAATTCTCTTGCTCAAACTTACAGAACGGATTCCGGCATAGAAGCTGTGCATTGCTCCTACCCTAGGGTTTCAAGGAACAGAATCGGCGACTTAACTGGGGGTCCCCCTTGAACCTCGGTTCAAGAGATTCCAGTCCTAGTAACCGCAGCGTTCTTTTTCTGTCTCCTCAGGTGCTTTATTCTCTTTGATATTTCCCAATGTTTTTGTTATATTCTCTTACATGCAGAAAGAACTGAAAGATATACGATTCATCACACTTCCTGATGAGAGGAAAATCGGAGATGTCACTATCAGAGCAGACATCCCTATTCCCGTGCAGTTTCCACAAGGGAGCGTGACGGACGACATAGACTTCAACAGCATTGTGGCAGGCTTGATTAAGATTGTGGCCTGGGACTCTGAGAACAAGGATATCGAATACTACAAGAAGCTTCTTCTGGAGCTTCAGCCGGATGTGGTCAAGGAGCTGAACCTGGCTGCCATTGCCAAGAGTAAGAAGAAGGATTTTGAGTTTGCGGAAGAACTTATGCTTGCCGTGAACCATCTTTCCGATGCACCTGAAAGCTACATCAACCTTGCCGTCCTCTATGCCCAGATGACTGTTGAACTTCACAAGAAGAACGATGATACAAAGGCCGACATGTATGACGATAAAATCATCGCTGTTCTGAACGAGTGCAAGAGCCGCCATGAAAAGTATGCGGCAACCTACAGCGAGATTTCCGCCTTCCATATGAGACACGGCGACATTGAAAGCGCCCGTGACTATCTGGCCAAGTACACCGAACTTGAGAAGGACAAGAAAAAGCGCGACCAGGCCCAGAGCACTCTCAAATCCATCGAGAAGATGCTTACTTCCAAAGATCAGATCATGTACGCATATGACAAGATGATGATGGGCTGTGCGGACGATGCTCTTGAGATTATGAACAAGTACATTGCCTCCAATGAAAAGCGCTGGGAGTCATACTTTCTCAGAGGCTGGGCAAAGCGCGTCCTTGAGGACTACAGCGGAGCCCAGAAGGACCTTCTGGAGAGCATCCGAATCGACGGAAAGAATGCAGAGGTCTACAACGAGCTTTCAATCTGCGCCCGAGAAAGCGGAGATACTGAGCTTGCCAAAAGCTATCTTCAGATAGCAGTGGATCTGGACGGCGACGATGTGATCTATCTTTCCAACCTTGCATTTTTACACCTTGCCTCAGGCGAGTTCGAGGAGTCCAGAGAACTTCTTGAAAAGGCAAGGAAGATAGACCCTGAAGATCCGCAGCTTAAATATCTGATAGAGGAATATGAGAAGCAGACCGGCGATGAGATCGGACAGATTATAAGCGAGGATGTCTATTCCGATGAAGACATCGAAGAGCTGAAAAACAAAAACAACGGTATTCCGTACAAGGAGATATGAACCTTTATGGAACGAACGGTAATTTGCAAGACAGCTCAGGACATGGAAAATCTGGGACGTGAAATCGGAGAAAAGTGCCACGCGGGGTCAGTAATATCGCTTCGTGGAAGCCTCGGAGCAGGAAAGACGGTTTTCGCAAAAGGCGTGGCCAGAAGTCTTGGCATTGAAGAAGCTATTGTAAGCCCCACCTTCACTCTTGTTCAGGAGTATGACGGGCGTCTTCCGATGTACCACATGGACCTTTACAGAATCACAAACGAGGATGATTTTCAGATGATAGGTGGTGAAGACATGCTCTATTCGGACGGAGTATGCCTGATTGAATGGAGCGAGGTAATAGACTCGCTTCTTCCAAAGAACACCCTGTTTGTCACAATCATCGTCAATGAGGACCAAAGCAGGTCTGTCACCCTGCGTGGAGGTGAATTATGATCATTCTTGCTGCCGATACATCGTCGCAGGCCCTTTCCGTGGCCCTGAAGACCGACTCTTTCTTTGAGGAAAGGACATCGGCCGGAAGAAGCGTCCAGCATTCCGAGCGCCTTGTTCCGACAATCACAGAGCTTTGCAAGGATGCCGGAATAACGACCAAGGACATAGAAGTCCTTGCATGCACCAGAGGCCCGGGATCCTTCACCGGCCTGAGAATAGGAATGTCGGCCTTAAAGGGCATGGCATATGCACTGGACAAGCCTCTTGTATCGGTCTCCACGATGGAGGTCCTTGCAAACGCAGTCCCCTGCTTCGACGGAGCCGTCGTCACCGTCATGGATGCAAAAAAGCAAAGGTGGTATCTTGCCGCCTTTGAAAAGAAGACCGAGGACGCTGCAAAAAGAATCATGCCGGACACAGACGGAACACAAGCGGATCTTCTGACAGTCCTTGAACCCTATGAGAAAGTTCTTGTTACAGGACCGGATGCACAACTGTTCTCACCTATTCTTAAAAGCGTCTACGGAACTTCAAAACTTATAATCACAGACACTGCCCCGAACAAGGCAGTATCTGTTTCGCTTATTGACTGCGCTCTGAGAAAGCTTGAGAAGGACGGACCTGACGATATAGGCCAAGGTCCTGTGTATCTCAGAAAAAGCGATGCGGAAATTGCTTTGGAAGAGCGAATGAACAAAATTGGGGAGAAAACAAATGGCTGAAGGGAAAAAGTATGATGTAATCATAGTCGGCGGAGGTCCTGCGGGCCTTGCATGCGGACAATACAGCGCAAGAGCCGGAAGAAAGACGGCTCTTATCGAGGAGATGGCTCCCGGCGGGCAGGCCATGATAATCGACGAGATTGAAAACTACCCGGGCCTTGAGAAACTTTCAGGCTTTGAGCTTGCATCCAAGTTCGAGCAGCAGGCAACTGGATTCGGATGCGAGATTGTCTACGGAACCGTAAACAGCATCAAAAAGCTTTCAGACGGGTCTTTCAGTCTTGATACCACAGACGGAGAGTACCTGAGCCCGGTTGTCGTCATTGCCACGGGATCAAAGCACAGAAACCTTGAGGTTCCTGGCGAGAAGGAACTGACCGGACACGGTGTAAGCTACTGCGCAACATGTGACGGACCGTTCTTCCGCAACAAGAAGATTCTTGTCTGCGGCGGCGGAGACAGCGCATGTCAGGAGTCCATGTATCTGAGAAAACTTTCAGACAATGTCACAGTCACACACAGACGTGACCGCTTCAGAGCCCAGGCATCTATTGTCAAGGCAATGCAGGATGCCGGAATCAAAACAAAGATGAATATGACAGTTCAGTCCATCAATGGTGAAAACGGCAAGGTAAAGTCAGTCACCTTCCAGGACAAGGCGACAGGAGAGGTCTCTACAGAGGAATACGACGGAGTCTTTGTCTTTGTCGGATACATCCCGCAGAACCAGCTTGTTCCCGACTGTGAAAAAGATGAGACAGGCTTCATAAAGACTGACAGTCATATGATGACAAGCGTCCCTGGAATCTTCGCCATAGGTGATGTCAGAGACACACCGTTCAGGCAGATTGTCACAGCTGCCGCTGACGGTGCCGTTGCTGCACACTACGCCAGCGAATACATAGACGAAAGAAACAACAACGCTTATTGAGTTATAAACATTTTTAATCGGAGGATCTCTAAATGAAGACCAACAGATTTTTTTCGGTCGTGGTGATAGTTCTTGCTGTTTTAGTTCTGTCATCATGCGCCACAGCTGTGAAGAAAGTCGACGGAGACAAGGCTTTGTCACTCTGGAATGACGATGCACGTGCAAAAAAAGAGCTTATAGCCTACATGCAGGCCATCACTGACCCTGAAAGCCCGGACTTTATTCCGGTAGACAGGAGAGTCGCAGTCTTTGACTTTGACGGAACACTTTTCTGCGAGACAGACCTGGATTATTTCGACCACACCCTTCTTGCTTACCGTGTAACCGAGGATGAAAACTACAAGAATCAGGCAAGTGACTTCGAAAAATATGTAGCAAACGAAATCATAACAAAGAGCCAGAGCTCTTCCCCTGTAAGCGGTCTTGATGTCGTACACGGACAGGCTGTAGCTTCTGCCTTCAAGGGAATGACCCCTGAGCAGTTCATCGCCTACATCCAGGGTTTCAAGAAGACACCAATGCCCCACTACACAGGAATGAACCGCGGAGACGGCTTCTATCTTCCTATGCTTGAGGTTGTGAACTATCTGATTGACAATGACTTTACAGTCTTCATCGTCACAGGCACAGACAGATACATCCTTCGCGGTATTTTCCAGGATTCCCCACTCTCATTCATCCCTCCTGCACAGATCATCGGATCCGAGGAGTCGATTGTTGTGGAAAGCCAGGGAGACCCGAACGGACTCGAGTACACATTCAAGGCCGATGACAAGGTAGTTCTGGGCGGAGATTTCCTTGTGAAGAACCTCAAGACAAACAAGGTCTTTATCATTGTAAAGGAAATCGGTGTACAGCCGGTTCTTTCCTTCGGAAACAGCAGCGGTGATGCCAGCATGCATGAGTACACAATCAACAACAACCAGTACAGAAGCCTTGCTTTCATGCTCTGCTGCGATGACCTTGAAAGAGAAAACGGAAACCAGAAGAAGGCTGATGACATGTACAGCCAGTGCGCTGAATTCGGATGGGTTCCTATCTCAATGAAAAACGACTGGACCACAATCTACGGAAACAACGTAACTTATATCAAATAAACCGTTTCAAGCAATATCGCCGCCAGATTGATTTGAACCAGAGGAGACATACCTCAGTGGTAGGCTCCGAAGGTGAAAAGCAAAAATGGCGGATGATATTGCGCAGAAACAAAAAAAGGAGCTGTCGCATTGCGCAACAGCTCCAAAGTGAAAAAAGAAAATCCTATTATCCCTTCACTCCACCAAGGGCTACACCTGCGATGATGTACTTGGAGAGAAGGAAATAAACAACAAACAGAGGCAAAATAGTCAGTGTAAGTCCGAGATAGACTGCACCGTATTCTGTCTTGTAGATATCACCCTTGAGCAGACTGACCATGATAGGCATGGTGTAACGCTTCTTGTTCGTAAGCAAAATCTGCGGAAGGAACAACTGGTTCCAGGATGCCACGAAGCTGAAGATACCCTGGGTAGCCATGGCAGGCTTCATCATCGGAATGACAATCTGGTTGAAGATTCTGAACTCATGACAGCCGTCGACTCTTGCCGATTCAACAATTTCCAAAGGCAGCGACGGTATCATGTACTGTCGCATGAAGAACACCATGGAAGGCGATGCTATTGCCGGCAGGATCAGAGGCAGGAAGTTGTTCGTCATGTGGATTCTGTACATCATCTGATAGAAACCGATGCTTGTGACCTGCATAGGAATCATCAGGAAGGCCAGAACCAGAGAGAAGAACGCTCCTCTGAGCTTCCATGTGTATGCAACAAGAGCATATGCGGTAAGCGTTGAGAAATAGACGGCGCATATTGTGGAACCGGATGAGATAATCATCGAGTTGATAAAACCGCGTACAGGGTGGAAGGTCTGCTTGGAGTTGAGAATCTTAAGGTTGCTCAACAGATACTTTGACGGCACAAAGCTGAATGCATGCTGCTGGACCTGATAGGTGTTTCTGGTTGCGTTCACTATCATGACAATGAACGGCAGAAGGCTCAGGATTGCGAAGAAGATGCAGACTATGTACATCAGAGCCAGAACAGGCTTGCTGACGCGCTTTACTTTGCTGAGGTTATATTTCATTCTGTCACCTCCTTCTTGGCGGCAAGATGCCTTCTCTTTCTGTCAACCTTTGACTGATCCTTTTCCTTGTACATCTGGAAGACGGCTATTGAACAGACAGCAATGATAATAAGCATTATCATTGAGGCAGCTGCAGCCCTGTTGTAAAGGTATGAACCTGCAAATGCCTGGTTGTAGATATAGACGTTTGTTGTCAGAGTTGCATTATCCGGACCTCCGTTGAGGTACAGTCTCGGAATATCGTACATGTTAAGACCACCGATCATGGCTGTGATGGTCGTGTACAGAAGGATTGTCCTCAGACACGGAATGGTGATGCGAAAGAATGTCTGTGCACTTGTACAGCCGTCTATTTCTGCGGCTTCGAAAATCTCAGGGTTGATTCCCAAAACACCCGAAATAAGAATTATCATCGTATAGCCATACCACATCCAGAACTGGATGAATGCAACTATCAGTTTTGCAGACGTTTTACTGACCTCGAAATTGAAAGGTGAAGCGATTATTCCGAACTTCGTAAGTAGGTCATTCATCGGACTGGTAGGATATGCGAACAATGCCTGAAACAGAACGGCAACCGTTGCGGCTGTCATGATGTTAGGCATGTAGAATACAATTTTGAAGAACCCCTGCCCTCTGATCTTGCATCTGGGAGATGTGAACCATGCAGTGAACAGAAGTGCGAACACAATCTGCGGGATGAAGTTGATTATCCAGATTACGACAGTGTTCCTTAAAGCAGTCCTGAACGAAGAAGAAGTAAGGACTGTCTTGAAGTTTTTGAACGGCTCACTCAGAAAATGGAACTTGGTCGCGCTAATTCCCTTAAGATCAGTGAAGCCTATGATTGCTGTATACAGAATCGGATACAGCCAGAAAATCAAAAATGCCACTACAAACGGGATGCTGAAAAGATATCCGTATCTTGAGTAGCTGAAGGTTTTTCTTTTTTCCATTTGTATACCCTTTAGTGTAGATAGAAATGACAATCAGGGGACCGGAAAGTCCCCTGATTGTGAGAATCAGCAATTACTCAACAATAACATCGAGGTTGTCAGCAACCTGTGTCTTGAAGTCCTTAATTGCCTGCTCGCGGGTCTTGGTACCTGCTGTGTACTGGCGGACCTGATCTCTCCAGTAGGTGTTGATTGTCTCATCATACTGGGTGAGGTTCTTTCCGTTTGCATACTGGTTTGCAGGAACAAAGACGTCGAACATGTTCTGTCCCTTAAGGAAGTCAAGCTCTCCGTTTGACTTAGCCATGACAGTACCGGAAGCAACACAGTCCTTTGTGCCGCCCTCTCCGTTGAGAGTTCCGTTTGCCCAGAAGTACTGGAGACCTGTGTCGGAATCGTCGAGTGTGATCCACTTGATGATCTTTGCTACGATGTCAGCATTCTTGGTATCCTTGTTTGCGAATACCCATGTGCCGCCCCAGAAGAATCCGATGTTCGGAGCACAGACACCCCAGTCGCCGTATGTGTCGCCGCAGTTCTGACCGATTGTGTAGTTGATCAGCCATGCCGGACCATAGAAACCGAGAACGGGCTTTGCACCAGCCTGCTTCATATCAGCAAACCAACCTTCCTGCCAGTCACGTGTATCGTTGTGGAAGTCGCCGTCCTTAAGCTTCTTGGAAAGGTCAATGAAAGCCTCTCTCTTCGGATCGATGTAAAGCTTACCGTCGACAATCCAACCCTTGTCAGAGCTGTTTTCAACTGCGTGCCAGATATCACCATCACCGGAGACGATTGCAACACCCTTCTTTCTGATCTCAGCTGCTGTCTCAAAGAACTTGTCCCAGCTGTTTGTACCGGCACCGATCTTCTCTGCTACAACTGCAGGATCATCAGTTCCGAAAGCCTTCTTAGCAGCTGTTCTGTTGTAGATGAAAGCTCCGCCTGTTGCCTGATAACCAAGAGCAACCAGCTCGCCCTTTCTGGATCCGATATCGATTGTGTACTGAGCGATGTCAGCTGACTTAACAAGCTTGTCTACATCAATTCCGAGGCTCTTGTATGTTGCGGCATAGTCTGCCATGTCGCCCTGAGCATACTTGAGAACGAATGCGGACTCAGCACAGTAGATGTCCGGAGCCTCAGCTCCACCGGCCTTGAGAGCCTCATCCAGTGCAGGCTGATAAAGACCATCGGTTGTAGCGATGATTGTTGTCTTTACTTCGTACTTGGCAGCCTCTTCCGGATGCATCTCGAAATACTTTGTGACCATTCCCGGAACTTCGTCCGTGAATGACATGATGTTCAGAACAGTCTTCTTTCCTGCTCCGGCCTCTGCGGCTCCGTTAGCAAATACTGCTGAAGTCACGAGAGCCAACACCATAAGTGCGATAACCAGTTTCTTCATGTGAACTCCTTTTTCGGGGAAAGCTCCCCTAAGCGTCTTATCCTAAATCCGTCAGATGCCCCAAGGCCCTGCCTGACGGATATTCCACAATTTAATCTCAGGCGAACGGATTCTCTGTGCAGTAGAGAGTTCCCGCAGGTCTGTTGTAATCAATGTTTTTGATTCCCAGATACTTCAAAACTTCAAACAGTGTCTTTCCGCAGTGGCTGAATGCAACAGCTCCGTGGTGCGGGAAGCGGTTCTGAATAAGTGCATAGCGGTAGAAGCGGCCCATCTCAGGAATTGCGAATACTCCGATTCCTCCGAAGCTTCCGGTTCTGACCGGAAGGACCTCGCCCTGTGCCACATATGATCTGAGAACGCCCTCGCTGTCACACTGCAGGCGGTAGAAAGTAATCTTGGATGCTGCGATGTCGCCTTCCAGTGTTCCTCTTGTGAAGTCAGGCGTTCCGCCGTTCTCAAGAAGTCTGTTCTGGATCAGCTGGTACTTCACTGCACGGTCGGAGCACATCTTGCATGACGGTGTGTTTCCGCAGTGGAAGCCCATGAAGGTATCTGTCAGCTTGTACTGATACTTACCCTTGATCTCCTTCTCGTAGAGAGAAGCTGGGACAGAGTTGTTGATATCAAGCAGCGTGACGGCATCTTCTGTCACACAGGATCCGATGTACTCGCTCAGAGCTCCGTAGATGTCTACCTCGCAGCTTACAGGAATTCCCCTTGAAGCAAGGCGGCTGTTGACATAACACGGCTCAAAACCGAACTGCTTCGGGAATGCAGGCCAGCACTTGTCTGCGAATGCCACGTACTTGCGGGCACCCTTGTGACCTTCTGCCCAATCCATCAGGGTAAGCTCGAACTGAGCCATTCTGGGAAGAAGCTCCGGGTAGTTGTTTCCGCTCATGCCAAGTTCTTTGGCCATGTCTGCGACAACAGAATCGATTCTCTTGTCTCCGGCATGCTCCTTGTAGCTGACAAGAAGATCCAGCTCTGAGTTCTCCTCAATCTCCACACCAAGCTCATAAAGGCCCTTGATCGGTGCATTACAGGCAAAGAAGTCCTGAGGACGCGGTCCGAATGTGATGATCTTGAGATTCTTGACTCCGATGACGGCTCTTGCAATAGGAACAAACTCACGGATCTGGGCAGCAGCCTCAGAGGCTGTCACACACGGGTAGTCGGGAATGTATGCGCTGATATGTCTCATGCCCAGGTTATATGAGCAGTTGAGCATTCCGCAGTACGCATCTCCGCGGCCGTTGATCAGATCTCCGTCTCCTTCGGCGGCACTTGTGTACATCACAGGACCGCAGAACTTCTGGGCAATCAATGTCTCTGGAGTCTCAGGTCCGAAGTTGCCCAAGAACACCACAAGGGCATTACATCCGGCCTTCGTAACATCATCCAGAGCCTTAAGTGCATCAGTCTCATTCTCAACTGTAACAGGACACTCATAGAGTCCCTTTCCGTATGCTTTGACAATGGCCTCTCTCCTTGCCTTTGAAAGCGAAATCGGGAAACAGTCACGTGAAACTGCAATAATTCCGAGTTTTACTTCTGGAACGTTTGAAAACATAGCTTTACCTTTCCTTTATATCGATATTCTCTCCAACAAGACCTACGTGAGCCCCGTTGTGAGCTTCTCTCGAATCCTTGTGTGCGAGCAGCCACTTGTTGCGGGCTGTCATCCATTTATCCTCTTCGTTTTTTGCAACGTAATCAGGCTTTGCCGTATTTGTTCCCTTGGGAAGAATGACTGCAACCCTGAAACCTTCATCAGAGACCTGACACGGTGCATAGTGAAGAGTTGTGGCATAGACCTCTACAGCAACTCCTGCGGGAACCCTGAAAGCTTTCACAAGCGATGTATCCAGCTTTCCGTCCTTAATCTGGCTCTCCTTGGCAAGAAGAAGTACAAAATCCTTTTCGCCGATGTTTATCTCACTGTCCCTGTGATACTCCAGACAGTTGAGCTTTGTGTTATAGCCCCAGCACATTCCGATCTGAATCGGCATGCCTCCGAAACCCCTGTCTCTGTAAGAATCAAAGACCGAGCTCTGCTCAAGGCTCTCGATTCCCGGCTTGTAGGCGGTCCCGCTTTCGGGCATCGGAATCTGAGCCATCCTCTTTGTTAAGTCACTGTTTTCAAAGCCATCCAGAATCTTTCCGTACTCTCTGAATGATTCGTCTGAAACAGATTTGATCAGCATATCTTCCTCCTTGGTTCACCAAGTTTGGCAAGCAGTTCAACACTCTGGTCTCTGTCGAAGATCCTCTCTTCTGTTCCCAGAGAGCTGGCGAGCGAGTTGCTCAGAATCCTGTGCATGCTCGCGCTCATGTTCTTTGAATACTCATCAGGAGTCTTTCCGCACTTTTCCTGGAAAGTCCTGACAAAATACTTGTAGTCTGAAAAACCGCAGGCTCTGTAGATGTCGGACATCTTCATATTTCCTCTGGCTATCATGGAACAGGCATGGTTGAATCTGACTGTGTTCAGATAATCCTGGAAGCTCTGGCCCAGAGCGCTCTGGATGAAGTGCGACATATAACAAAGCGTAACGCCCTCTGTCTCGGCAAACTCATAGAGCCTGACTTTGTGCATGTAGTTGGCGTCTACGAAGTTGATCAGCCTGACAAGGCGCTCGTTCTTCTTGCTTCTTGAAAAGTTCTCCTCGTCCGAGAGCGTAGAGAGCGGCATCTTTGAGAGGATCATGTACATTATCAAAGCACACTGTCCCTTGCAGAACGGCTGGAAGAGTTCATCCTGATTGATGTATCTCTTCATCATCTTGTACAATCCGCTCCTGATTTTGGAAATCTCTTCTGCAGAAAGATAATCGGCCGGATGTACGCTCTCGGACACGAGGAGATTGGACAGGCCCAGAAAGCGAGGTGAGACCTGAAGGCACATAAAGGTGCAGCTTTTGTCGACCTTCTTGAACTCATGGACGAGAGAAGGAGAGAAGAGAACAAGTTCCCCTTCGTTGGCAACAAAGGAGACACCGTCACACTTGATACCCATTGAGTTCTCAATTATCCAGACCAGCTCCCATTCTGAGTGCAGATGGGCAGAACGGTATGCGACATTATTGAAGAATGCCGTCATTCCTTCTATTTCATTATACTGGACAACCTCAATCTCGCTCATCCGAAACCATCTCCGTTATGTTTTCATTCATAGTCTAAGACAGGTTTTGCCCAAACGCAACATTTTTTTTCTTAATTTCTTATGTAGAAAAGATTAGAACAATATTGTCATATTTCATACAGCAAGTTTGTCATATGACTTTATTGTTTTTATAAACACTTTCAAACATTCACTTTTTTATAAAAAATGAGCCTGCGAAGCTCTGTGCAGGCTCATTAGTTCACTGAAAGAACAAACAAATTTCCAGCTGTGTCTTATAATTAAAGGCGGCTGATTTTTCGATTTGTACAAACCGACTTCACTGTCAAATAATTCTAGAAAAAAGACCCTTCATCTCAGGATAGATCTGTCTGAACTCCTGGTATCTTTTCTCATACAGCTTCACAAGCTTCTCATCCGGCTCGACAGTGGATGAAGTTGATACCAGAATTTCCGCAGCACTCTGAACATCCGGATACAGACCGCAGCCGACCATGGCAAGCATCACAGCTCCGAAGCCTGGCCCCTGCTCCGTCTTGACCATATCAAGAGGAATTCCAAGGACGTTTGCAAAAATCTTCTTCCAAAGCGGGCTCTTTGCTCCGCCTCCGCAGATTTTGGATCTTGGAATTTTGATTCCCAGGCTCTTGGCGACCTCGATGCTGTCACGGATGGCAAATGCCACACCCTCCAAAACAGCCTGAACCATGTCAGCACGGCTTGAGTCCATCGTCATTCCCACAAATGTTCCTCTGGCATTGGTGTCATTGATGGGGCTTCGCTCTCCCATAAGATAAGGAAGGAAGAATACATGGTTCTTTCCAAGATTCTGTGGCTTGATTTCCTTCTGAAGGGAGGCATAGTCATCGGTTCCGAGAATATCCTCGCAGAACCATTTGTTGCACGATGCCGCACTGAGCATGCACCCCATGAGATGGAAGCCGCCGTCTGCATGTGCAAAAGCATGAAGGGCGTTGTTGGGATCCACTCCGAAATGGTCTGATGAGATGAAAACGGTTCCTGATGTTCCGATGGAGATGTTGCACTTGCCCTCTCCTACCGTTCCTGTTCCAACTGCAGCCGCGGCATTGTCTCCGGCACCGGCAACTACCTTGACGGTTTTGGGAAGACCCAAAGCAGATGCGGCACTTTCTGTCAGATTTCCCACAACCTCGTAGCTTTCAAAAAGCTTCGGCATCTGCGATTCCGAAACAGAGCAGATATCAAGCATCTCTTTTGACCACTTCTTGTTCTTTACATCAAGAAGAAGCATTCCGCTTGCATCCGAATAGTCACAGCAATGAACACCTGTGAGCTTGTAGTTTATGTAGTCCTTCGGAAGCATAATCTTGGAAATACGCTTGAATTTCTCAGGCTCGTGCTTCTTCATCCAGAGAATCTTGGGTGCGGTGAAACCGGCAAAAGCGATGTTGGCCGTCCGCGCGGAAAGCTTTTCGCGCCCAATTTTCTCATTCAGATACTCCACTTCCTCAGCAGTTCTTCCATCATTCCAGAGGATTGCAGGTCTGATGACCTTGTCATTGATGTCAAGGGCAACCAGTCCGTGCATCTGACCACCGCTTCCTATTCCGACAACACGGGATGCGTCAAAGCCTTCCAGAAGCTCGGGAATACCGTCGGTGCAGGCCTTCCACCAGAGCTCGGGATCCTGCTCGGACCAACCCGGATGGGGGAAGATCAGAGGATAGTCTTTTGACACCGTGTTGAGGATGTTTCCCTTTCCGTCCGAAAGAAGAAGTTTCGTGGAAGACGTTCCAAGATCAATTCCGATAAAAAGCATTATTTCACCTCCAGTTCTATTATCTCTGTTTTGGACAAGGAGCGCGAGTACTCATCAGGCTGGCATGTACCCACATAGAGCACAACCTTTCCTTCTTCAATATATTCGCCCTTGTCATTCACAACCTTAAGGCTGTCGGACATGATTTCAAGTTCAAAGCTGTCTGTCTTTCCGGCATCAAGACTGATTCGCTTGAATGCCACAAGACGAGGATTTTCGGGAGCATTTAGGCTTTCTTTGTTCTGAGCGTAGATCTGAATGACATCCTGAGTGAAGACCTTTCCGCTGTTTTTTGCCTTGACGTGAACCTTCAGGCCATTCTCACAAACCGTATATGAAGATTCAAGAACCTGGATCTTTGAATAAGTCAGACCAAAGCCGAAAGGATAAAGGGGCTTACCCTTAAAGAAGCGGTACGTTCTGCCCTTCATGGAGTAGTCAGTGAAGTCAGGCATCAAAGAGAGGTCACTCTGATGATAGAAAGTCACCGGAAGCTTTCCGGAAGGACTTACCTTTCCGAAGAGGATATCGGAGATAGCCTTTCCTCCCATGACG
>ONWV01000082.1 GCA_900321635.1 uncultured Spirochaetaceae bacterium
ATTGTCCAGAATCCCGCCCAGAAAAAGAATCAGAAAGGATGCTCCGATGGAGATTCCCCACATCATGGTTCTGATAAGCGATGAGAAAAAGTCAATCATCGAGCCTCTTGCGGCATCAAGCGCAAGACTTACAAAGGCATATGATTTTGATCTGATGAAGAACGGAGGTCACCTCGAAGGCTGGATTGTTGATTCTGAAGAAGATAAGAAGAACATCGCATCGGCATTTGAGAAGCTTTATGAAAAGCTTGATCCCAAGAACCCGCTTCTGTTTGCCATGGGAGACGGAAACCACAGCTTTGCGACTGCAAAGAGCTGCTGGGAGGATATTAAGAAGAATCTTACCGAAGAGCAGAGAAAGAATCATCCTGCAAGATTCTGCCTGGTTGAACTTGAAAATATTTTTGACCCGGGTCTTGTCTTTGAGCCTATTCACAGAGTCCTTTTCAATGTTCCTGAGAAAGTATTCCTTGATGAGCTTTCAAAGAACGCAAAGAAGGTGGAGACAAAGGAAGTCGGCTGCAGAAACTGCATAGCCAAGGAAATTGCCCAGACTGATGTTCAGAGATTCGGTTACTGCACAGCAGATCATCATGTGGTTGTAAGTCTTACTGCTCCTTCTGCCAATATCGCAGCAGGAACATTACAGAAGGTAATAGATTCCCTGATAGAGAAGGGCTACAGCGTTGACTATATCCATGGTGCGGATGTCACGGACAAACTCGGAAGCGAGAAGGGCAACATCGGACTGTTCCTTCCCGCAATTGATAAGTCAACATTCTTTGACACAATCATCAAGGACGGAGCACTGCCCAGAAAGACATTCAGCATGGGTGAGGCGAACGAGAAACGTTTCTATATGGAGGCACGTTCAATCATCTGACATGCATTTTTGTTGCGTGTTGTTGTTTTTTCAATAATAGTCATTTTTGCTCTTCTCATAGTTTCGATAATCTGCTATTTTCTCTTTCAGAAACTGTGGGAGGAGCTATGGCTATCAACAGAACGCTTGCGATTTGGGATACCATTCTATTTCACGGATTATTTATTTGTTGAATCAACCGTCAAGGTTGATTTTTTTTTTGCTGTTAGGAGGCAGAAATATGAAAAAGCAGGACGCTATCAGAGATGCAAGAGCTCTGGGCACTCCAAAGATGCTGGTACTTGGACTGCAGCATCTGTTCGCCATGTTCGGTGCAACCGTTCTTGTTCCGATTCTCGTCAATTCGTTCGGACTTCCGCTCTCAATCCAGACAACTCTGCTTATGGCAGGTCTTGGAACTCTTCTGTTCCACTTCATCTCCAAGTTCAAGGTTCCGGCGTTCCTCGGTTCCTCCTTCGCTTTCCTCGGAGGATATGCAGCAGTTGCAAATCTTGGCAGCGGAAAGTATGCAGCAATGTCAGCCGCAGAGAAGCTTCAGTATGCAGGCGGCGGAATTGTGGTTGCAGGTCTTCTGTATGTAGTCCTTGCTCTGATTGTTAAGTTCGTAGGCGTCAAGAAGGTCATGAGATTCCTTCCGCCGATTGTAACAGGACCTATTGTCATCCTCATCGGTCTTAACCTGGCTCCTTCTGCAGTTGCAAACGCTTCAACCTGCTGGTGGCTTGCAATTGTTGCTATTGTCATCATCATCGTTACCAACATCTGGGGCAAGGGAATGATTAAGATCACTCCGATCCTTCTGGGTGTTGTTGGTTCATATATCATTGCTCTGATAGCAAATGCATTCGGTGCAACAACTGCTTCAGGAGATCCTCTCATCAACTTCTCCGCAGTATCTGGCTCAAAGGTCATAGGTCTTCAGCCGTTCTTCACAGACTTCGGCGGAACAATCTGCAAGTTCGACATCACAGCAATCCTTGTCATGGCTCCTATTGCAATCGCATCCATGATGGAGCACATCGGTGACATCTCAGCAATATCCGCCACAGTAGGTGAGAACTTCATCGAAGATCCGGGTCTTAACAGAACCCTCATCGGTGACGGTCTTGCTACATCGCTTTCCGCTCTCTTCGGAGGTCCTGCCAACACAACATACGGCGAGAACACAGGTGTTCTGGTTCTTTCCAAGGTCTATGATCCGAGAGTGGTCAGACTTGCAGCACTTTATGCGATTGTCCTGTCCTTCTCACCGGCATTCGCAGCTCTGATCAACTCCATGCCTACAGCAATCATCGGCGGTATCTCATTCATCCTCTACGGAATGATCTCCGCAATCGGTGTCAGAAACATTGTCGAGAACAGAGTTGATTTCTCAAATTCCAGAAACCTCATCATCGGTGCTACAATCCTTGTCTGCGGACTGGGTTTCACTGACGGAATCACATTCACAATCGGTTCTGCACACATCACCCTCACAGCGCTTGCAATCGCATCGATCGTCGGTATCTTCCTCAACGCAGTTCTTCCAGGTAAGGACTATGAGTTCGGTTCAGATATCAGCGGCGGTTCATCCGGTAACCTGGGAACCTATTGATTTGAATACCTGATGTCAAAATAACGGCAGAAAGTACTTGCAAAAGTTGCGAATCTTTTGTACATTGCTTTCTGTCGCTATGACATTTGCCACCTTAGCTCAGTTGGCCAGAGCACGTGACTTGTAATCTCGGGGTCGTCAGTTCGAATCCGACAGGTGGCTAAATAATGGAGAGGTTCCCGAGCGGTCAAAGGGGGCAGACTGTAAATCTGTTGGCTCAGCCTTCGAAGGTCCGAATCCTTCTCTCTCCACTTCGCAACGGTCTTCTTCGAAAGAGGGAGACCTTGTTTTTCTATAACGGGAAAAGGTTCGAATGGGAAACTGTTTTTACGAAAAGGGACTTAATTTCGAATGTCAGGGTTGCAACTACTGCTGCAGTTCCGAACCCGGTTATGTTTTTCTAAGCGAAAAAGATATAAAGCGTCTCAGTGAAGGACTTTCGATGGACAGGCAGAGTTTCATAGACACCTATTGCCGTGTTATCGATATGGGAGCCTTCAAGATGATAAGCCTCCTTGAAAAGGATAACTATGACTGCATTTTCCTTCAGGAAGGAGGCTGTAAGGTATACCCATACAGACCTGTACAGTGTCAGACATATCCTTTTTGGGAAAACGTTGTTGAAGACAAGGCCTCATGGGATGCCGAATCCAAATCCTGCCCCGGAATCAACAAGGGGAAACTCTATACAAAGAAAGAAATTGAAGCTAAACTGAAACAGCGCGTCGGAAACGATCCTGTGATGATTCTGTAGGCAAAAATGGCAATCTATTCTGAAGCTGTTTTGGAAAGTATTAAATCCCGTCTCTCTATGAGCGAAGTTGTCTCTCCCTATGTCCGTCTGACACGGAAAGGGGACAGATACTGGGGTCTTTGTCCTTTCCATAACGACAAGAATCCTTCTTTTACGGTTGTCGACAACAACGGCGCAAACGGCGGCTTTTACAAATGCTTCGCCTGCGGCAAGGGCGGTGGACTTTTCAATTTCATAATGGACATTGAGCATGTCGAATTCCCAGAGGCTGTAGAGATTCTGGCAAAGAAGGCCGGAGTTGAGCTTAAAGAGGAATCCGAGCAGGAAAAGAAGGCCCTGGACAGAAAAAAAGCCATGGCTGACCTTTATGATAGACTTGCCAAATACCTTCATCAGTATCTTCTGAAAAGCCCTGCATCAGAAAAAGCCCGTTCATACATTGAAAAGCGCGGAATCACGCCTGAGACATGCGAAAAGTTTCTTTTAGGCTATGTTCCGTCTCAGACAAACTGGATGTACAACGTTCTGAACAAGCAAAGCTACTCCGATGAACTACTGCTTCAGTCCGGTCTTTTTGCAAAAGACAACCTTGAGAAGGCCTTTTTCCGTGACAGGATAATGTTTCCGATAAGGTCCTGGCAGGGAAACTGTGTGGCATTCAGCGGAAGGGATATGTCAGGATTCGAAGGTGCTCCGAAATATAAGAACTCACCTGAAACCAGCCTTTACAGCAAGAGAAATGTGCTTTTCGGATTCTATGAGAGCATTCCTGCGATGAAAGAGAAGAAGCAGGTTATAATCTGCGAGGGTAATTTCGATGTGATTTCTCTGCATCAGGCAGGTCTGGATTACTCATGCGCAACTTGCGGAACAGCCCT
>ONWV01000014.1 GCA_900321635.1 uncultured Spirochaetaceae bacterium
TCCTTTCTGATCTTCTTTCTGGGCGGGATTCTTGACAGGATAGTGCCCTCTGTTGCCCTGATAAGGCTTGTGGAGCCCTTCTCCCAGCTGTATCTGTCAAGGTCCAGAGCCGCCATGAGGCCCCATCTTGAAGACGATGAACAGGTTCTCTTTACAAGAACAAAGCACTCTTTGAAGGTGTCGAAAAGATTCTCTTTGACATATTCCTTCATTGTTCTGTTGATATCTGAAATGCGCTTTTCCTCATCTCCGTCCTCCAGATAGCACTCCGGGAAGATGAGTCTCAAGGTCGATGGATCCGAACCCACAATCTTGTCGACATCAGCCCAATATTCCTTTTCGGAAGTGTACTGGTCGCAGGCAACTACTGCCCATTTACTGAGATCAACACCCTTTTTGGGAATCATTATGTCAGCAGCCTTAAGGCCGATTTTTTCAAAACGATTATTTAGGTTTTCCATGATTTCTCCCTTGAAATTTGATTTTACACTAATAATCATAAGTCTGAATTGAGGAGTACGCAACAAAAATAGTATTCAAAACGATGCTTCAAAAACATATTCACAAAGCCGTTCAATCTGCTATGATTTATTCATGTTGCAAACAAGGCGGGTCTTTGACCTGACAAACACCATAGTTAACTATCTTTTCCTGTTCTTCATCCTCCTTTGCTGTGTCTATTTCATCTCCTTCTGGTTTGAGCTGAAATCGGCGTTTCTGCAAACGATGGTGAGCATTGTGAATGTTCTTGCCTGGTGTGTGACAATTCTTTCAGTGATGATGGCTCTTCTTGCCCTGTGGATTTCAATATCAGACAGGAGTTTTCAGGTAGGAAAACTCATATGGTGCATATGCAGAATGGCAATATGCATCGTTTTGGTGATATTCATTGATGTCTGTTCGATTCTGGTTTCGGGAGAACTCAGTGTAAACCTTTGATCAGGGCGCTTGCGTCATACAGGCCCTGTCTGAGAAGTTTATACGGACGGCATGTTGCGTCAATCAAAGTAGATGGAACCTTTCCCTGTGTTTCGTCACCTCTGACAATGACATCCACAATAGCCTCGAATCTCTTGCTGATAGCGGTGAGGTTCAGCATTGAAGGCTCACCTGCCATATTGACGCTTGTAGAGTAAATCGGAGTTCCGACCATTTCAAGAAGACGCTGTAAAAAAGCATCATTGGGAACTCTGACTCCGATTGTTCCGCCTTCCTTTTTATTCAGAATTACCGTTAGGGCTGCGGGCCAGCTTTCGATTATGTCCTGCGGGATGTCCTTACACAGCTCCTTTGCCTGATTGATGGTAGCCAGAACAAGGAAAGGCTTGCTGGAATCGCGGCCTTTAAGATCCATCAGAGCCTTCTCTCCGATAGGATATGCAGCACAGAGACCGTAGATGGTATCACACGGTAGAACCGCAACACCACCGTCTTTAATCAAAGTCGAGATTGTTTCCAGAGTCTCCGGATTCCTCTTGTTTAGAATCATTTTCCTTTCCTTTGCCCTTGCCTATAAGCCATACAACGAATGTGATGATAATTGAAAGGCCGATTGAAATCAACAGGCACATCACCATACTCAGAGGCTTGAAAGATGAAAGCTGTTTTTCAGAAGCAGTGCTTTGCAGAGAAGAAGGCTTTGTTTCCTGTGCAGATTCAGATGAAAAAACGTAGACGTCATCGCTGTCAACCTGGTAGCCGAGATTCATCGCAGCCGACCTAAGCCCGTCCTCGGTGGACAGTTCCTGCTTCTGGCGTTCAAGGTTCTCCAGCTCTACTTCCCTTCTGTCCAGCTCATATTCATTTTCTTTAAGCTGACGTCTGAGCTGGTTGTTTACGATGATTCCGCGCTCTCCGAATACCGTGAGAATCAGGCTGTAGAAGCACAGAGTCAAAACAATGAACAGAACAATCAACTTCCTTGTCATCATATTTTCTTTGATATATAATCAATATAAATATAAACTAAACGGCGTGCTTATCTCAAGCTTTTGGAGGCAATTCAATGAGTAAGAAGCGGAACTCCAAGTCTGTAATCCTGACAATAGCAGTAACTGTCATAGTACTTGCGGTGCTTTCTTTTATCGGAATCAGATTCCTGATGCCGAATTATGTACAGCAGAATCCTAGTGTTGATGTCCAGTACAAGATTTACAGATTCGCCGTCAGACTCTTCCCTCTTCTTGTCGGTATCGTCCTGATTATCATAGCTTCCATGATTATAGGATCAAAGGATGATGACGAGGAGGATGAGGACGATCTTCTTCCTCCAAATTCGTATGACTCACAGCTTTTTGAGAATCCCAATGACGATCCTGTCAGAAGAGTCCAGGCCAAGGCTGAAGTCCAGACTCCTGTCAAGGAAGCTGAACCTGAGGTCCTTTCATCAGATGCCATCTCAGATGATGATTTCATGAAAATCTACAGCAATGATGAAGATGAGAAAGAGCCTCAGGCTGCTTCTGTTGTTGAAGAGAAAGCTGAATCAGAAGTTGAGTCTGTATCCAAGGACAGCGCTCTTTCTGATGCCGTTTATGCTCTTGTTGCAAAGCTGGATAAGCAGTCTGAATACAAAAAAGACCAGTCTGACTATAAAGAGCTTGAGAATAAGGTCGACAAACTCTGTGATGCTGTTGCAAAACTTGCTGAGCTTGTTTCAGCTAACGCAAATGCAGTCAAGGTTGTTGAGGTAAAGGCTCAGCCTGTTAAGAAAGAGCCTGCAGCTAAAAAAGCTCCGGCAAAGAAAGCTCCTGCCAAGAAGGCTGCAGTTCCTGAAGAACAGAGACAGGTCAACGATTATGATGCAAAAGATCCTGTTCATCTGATGAGAGTCGAATTTGAAAGCGCTCAGGAAGATGAATATGACATCACATATGCCTTCACAAAGAAAAAGGCCGATGATGTTAAGAATGCTCTGGGAGAGATTGCCGATGCCTTTACCGTCAAGGGAAAGACCGTTGTGGTAATTCCTTTCCTTACCAAGGAAGAGGCTGAGGCTGAGCTTAACAGAGAAAACATCAAATACAGCAGCGTCTTTATCTCAGGTACCGAGAAAGCTGACTTTGATGAAGTTGTGATGTCCAAACTCTGATCAGTCCGGATTGCTCAGAAGAAAAGAATATCTGTCCTTACACAGAACCGTATTCTCAAATACCTCGCAGGCTTCCTGTTTCAGTATCTGCAGTTCCTTGTCTGTATAGCGCGGGCTGTAGTGAATCAGGCCAAGCTTTTTAGAGTTGGAGTCACGGGCAATCATGGCAGCCTGTGTGCTTGTCATATGTTTCTTCTCAAAAGCATCCTGAGAAAGTTCTCTTTCGAACATGCCCTCGCACAGAAGAAGGTCCGAATCCTTCACATGGGAAGCGATATGGCCCATGTAGACTGTGTCTGTTATGTATGAGAACTTCACGCCCTTTCTCGGAGTTCCAAGGACCTGATCGGGGTGAATGATCCTTCCGTCATCTAATGTGATATCCATGCCTTTCTGGAGCTTTCCCCACATCGGACCGCAGGGGATTCCCAGCTCATTGGCTTTTTCCACATTGAATTCACCGGGTCTGTCCTTCTCTTTCATTACAAATCCCATACACGGTTTTGTATGAAGAAGAGGCACGGCCTCTATGGTGTATTCGTCGGTTTCAAGAATGATTCCCGGCTCGGTCTGGACGAATCTGATCTCATAGTTTATGTACATGTCCAAAAGACGTCTGTTTGCATCGATATAATCTCTGAGTTTCTCAGGTCCGTAGATGTAAAGAGGCTCCGTTCTGTCCACCTGGGAAGAAAGCATCAGAAGTCCTGGAAGGCCTGTGACATGGTCAGCATGCATATGGCTGATGAAGATGCGGTTGATTCTTTTCCAATGAAGATTCAGCATCTTCAGAGAGACCTGAGTCCCCTCTCCGCAGTCAAACAGAAACAGCTCACCGTTACGCCTGACCATGGCTGAGGTGAGAAATCTTCCTGGAAGAGGCTGCATTCCGCTTGTACCTAGAACAAAGACTTCAAGACTCATGATTTCATATTACAGTTTTTATAATGAGGTGAAAAGACGCATAGGAGTGATGATGCGGGTTCTTATAAGCGATATGCGGATTGATATAAAGGATATGATCATGAGCATTGCACAGATAAGAGCAATAGAAAGCCATGGAATGTTGATTGAGAAGTCCAGAAGATAGAAGGAAAGACTCTGCATTCCCAATGATGAAAGCCATGTGAGAATCGGCCCCAGATTGCATCCGATAAGAAGTCCAAGCCCTATTCCCAAAATCATTCCCGCGATTGTTACGGCATAGACGCTGAGAAACGCAGATTTTCTGACCAGCGCGTTTGAAGATCCCACAAGTTTGACTATGGCTATGTCCTGAATGTCATCCTGAACCATCTGCTGGGCAACCGATGCCGTATAAAAGGCTGCAACTACAACAACAAGCATCAGTATTATCATTATCATCTGCCGGCTTGTGACAAAATTCTCATAGACTGAGACGTTATGGTCACTCCATCTGGAAATATCATGTTCAAGACCAAAGGCATAGATGACATCGTTGATCTTTTCCATGTAATCAGGTTTGACAAGAATCTCGATTGTCGTGGAAGAATCATCAGAATAAAGCTCTTTGGCATAGTCTATGTCGATGAAACTCAACAGTTCGTCAAGCTGGTCGTAACCGCTGTAGAAGATTGCATCTATTCTGACAAGAACAGGACGAAGAACCTTCTTCACATCATCGGGAACAATCATAAGTGCCACTCTGTCGCCGAGTCCAACCTCCAGCTTTCTGGCTGTGGCACGGCTTATGGCTATGCCCTTGATGCTGGACGAAGAAGGCTCCGTGTTTCTTTCGAATGTAATCTGCTTCATCCTCAGCTCATTGAAATACGAATCCGAAACACCTTTGATCATCACAGAACTTGTGTTTGTGGCCGAGTACATAAGAGCATATCCGCTTGTGACCTCATCTGCGCTGTAGATCATAAGCTTTTCATTTTCCTCGCCTATCATCGAGGATATGGATGTAAGATGCTCACCGTTTATCTGAACATGACCGTCCGAAAGATAGATGTACTTGCTTGTGATTCCTTCCATCATGCTGTCTGAGAATATAAGAGCACAGACAAGAGGCGCCATTACAAGCGCAATCAGAATAAGGCAGCTTGTAAGTCGTCCGCGTCGAGTGATTCTCTTGATGCTCCAGAGCCTGACAAAAGGATTCATTTATCTATTTCTCCTTGGTAAGACCGTGGTTCTTGAGAAGATACACGTTATCGCATTTATAGGCGAAATCCTGGTTATGGGTCACAAGAAGAAGGCTTCTTCCCTCTTCTTTGACAAGATTCAGTAAAAGCTCCTCAACTTCAGCGGCATTTTCTTCGTCCAGGGCACCTGTGGGCTCGTCTGCAAGAATGACCTCTGGCTTGTTCATCAGAGCCCTGCAGATGGCAACCCTCTGCTTCTCGCCTCCGGAGAGCTTTCCGGGAACATGTGACATTCTGTCTGCAAGACCGAGCCTCTCTAAAAGCTGAACAGCCCTGTCCTTGCATTCGCTTTCCTTCTTTCCGCTGATCAGTGCCGGAGCCATTACGTTTTCAAGTGCAGTAAAATCCTCAAGAAGAAGATTGGCCTGGAATATAAAACCGATATGAAGATTTCTGAGAGCAGATCTGTGCTTGTCATCAAGTGATGCAAAATCAGTTCCCTTGCACAGGACCTTTCCCTCAGACGGACTGTCGAGGCCACCTGCTATATGAAGCAATGTACTTTTTCCGCTTCCGCTTTTTCCGATGATGGCTGTGGACTGACCTGAAATCACATCAAGGTTGATATTGTTGAGAATTGTAATCTCGCCCTCACCTTTTTCAGATGTTCTGAATCTCTTTGTTATGGAAATGAGCTCAATAGGATGCATTGAGTATTACCTCCATTATTTCGGATCTGTAAATCCTTCTGCATCCGATTGAAGTGAAAATCAAGGACAGAAGGAAGATAAACAGACAGACCAAAGCTGTCTCAAGAGCGCCGATACTGGCGTTGAAAGGAATCTGTGTCAGTACGGTTCTGCTTCCTGATAATGCAAAGACCACATTATCAACAAGCTTCAGCACGTTCTGAAGATTGGCAATAAGGATTTTTCCTAAAACGACGCCAAGAATCTCGCCCAAAATGGATATCACAAGACCCTGGCCGAGAAAGATGGCGTTCACAGATTTTCTGCTGCATCCAAGAGCCCTGAGCATGGCACCCTCTTTCTGCTTGTTCGAAAGAAGCCTTCGGGTGGAGTTCTTAAGATTGACACAGATTATCAGGAACATGAATGCAAGAAACACGTACATGAGAGTCTTCTCAAGCATCAGAGCTGAATATAGAGCCTTGTTGTATTCCTGCCATGTGATTATGACAGCATCGGGGTCCAGCTTCATGATGCTTTGGACTACGGCTTTCTGGTTTTCTGACACATAGACTGCAATCTTGGCTTCATCAGTTCCGATGATGCCGGAAAGAATCGAATAGTCCATGAAGGCAGTTGATGATGAGAATTCACTCATCTTGGAACTGAAAAAGCCCGAAACAGGAAGATGTGTTGAGTATGGAACAATGGTCGCTGTCTTTCCACGCCTTAGGAATGTCATCTTTATAGAGTCTCCGTAGCTGATTCCGATACGGCTTCTTGTTGTATAGGAAAAAAGAAGACCCGCCATGTTGTCCTTGCTTCCGGAGATGACTGTAAGGCTTTTGGAGAATCTCTGAGATTCAAAGATATCTCCCTCAAAGGCCCTGATTCTGATGCTTTGGCTGTTTTCACTTGTCTCATCAACAATCAACGCGTTTGTCTCTATGAATCTGAAGGCCTGATCAACACCGCTCAAAGATCTGATGTCCTCAGCATTCAGAGAATCGGATCTGACGATCAGATCAAAAGATTCAAGATTTTTCAGCTGGTCCATCTGTGCGTTCTGAAGTCCGTTCATGACGGCTGATATTACCAAAAGAGCAATAAGGCCAATTGCTATGCCCACAAGTATCATGATGCTTGTGACTCTCTGGCCTCTTGTCTTTGAGAATGCATATCTGAACGCAGTCCTGAATCTGAACATGGTCTAATTATACTCTATCCTGTCTACAGTTCTGTTGTCTTTTCTGTAATAGACTACGGCAACAACCCTTCCCTGGCTGTACATGGTCTTTACGCTGCCTTCAGGGCGGAAAACGGTGTGACTTATAAGAACTTCGTTCTCATATTCATATCGGTCATATGGTTTATTGTCGCTGTAATTTTCAACGGTTTTTGAAGCTCCGTCAGTTGTCTCTACCCTTATAAGATATTCATCGTCATACATATAGCTGACAAGCCTGTCTCCCTTTTTCCTGCTCAGAAGAAGGCCTTTAGGGCTGTAGACGGACTGTGTATCAGCATCTTCAATAATCAGAATGTCTCCGTTTTCAAGAATACTGTGCTCTCCGTTTGTCACAAGACCCGGAGCAAGGTTTTCCAGAACAAGGTCGTTCTGAAATGAATACCTGTCTGAAAGAAATCTCACAGAGCCGTCATCTGAAACTCCAATTACATCTTTTTTGTCCGAGCTTCTTAAAAAAGATTGGACGGAGACAGAATTGTTTTCACCGTCAGTTGAGACAAAGATAAGCTTTCCGTCGCTGTAACCAAAGGACTGTGTGGTTTTAAATCCGGATGATGTGACTTCTTCCTTTACAAGACGGCCATCCTTATATGTACGTGAAAGCTCGTCCTGTGACTTTTCATAGATTCTGATGACAACAGTCTCATCAGGAGGATTTACAAGTTTTCTTTCCGTCCAGAAAAGAGATCCGTCTACGTAAAGAGTTTCGGTCTGCCCTTCTTCTACCAGAAAAACCCCCTTATCTTCGACCCTGTCTGCCTTCTCAAGTTTCTGTCCAAGCTGATTTGATCTGAAGATTTGGGCATTCAGATTCATCAAAGAGAAAAGCAGAAACAGAAAGACAGCAGTTTTTCTCATCAGTTATCAAGTCCTGCAAGAGATGAAAGGAACTCTTCCTTATCAAATTTATGAATATCTTCGTAGTGCTCGCCTGTTCCGACATAGGCCACGGGAATGCCAATCTGAACAAGGGCTCCTGCCTTTGCCGCAGAGTCATACTTTGTAAGAATCAAAGCATCAAGGCCCACAGCCTCATTGAAGATCTGAGCCTGACTTATGGAGTTCTGACCTGTTGTGGCATCAATTACGAGAATCTTCTTGTAGTTTTCAGGCTTTACCCTGTTTCTGATGATCTTGTCGATTTTCTGAAGCTCCCTGACAAGGTTCTCCTTGTTGTGCATTCGTCCTGCGGTGTCACAGAGAATAAGATCATCTCCACGGGCCTGGGCGCTTGATATGGCATCGTAAATGACAGCTCCAGGATCGCTTCCGTTCTCCTGTCTTACGATTCTTGTTCCCGTTCTCTGGGCATGAAGCTCAAGCTGGTCTATAGCTGCGGCTCTGAATGTGTCGGCTGCAGCCATAACAACAGAGTAACCTTCTTTTTTATAATGAGTTGCGAGCTTTGCAATTGATGTTGTCTTTCCGACTCCGTTGACTCCCAGAACAAGGTATACGGAAAGCTCGCCCTTTACAGGTTCAAGATTGACGGCTTCAATCTTGTCCTCAAGAAGCTCCCGTACAATTGCAAGAAACTCCTCTTCGGTCTTGGGTTTGCGTTCATTTACCTCCTCGCTTATGAGCATAGCGTTTTTTGCACCGAAATCACCTTCGATGAGAAGATCTTCCAGATTGTCGAAAAACGACTGGTCCAAGGTCTTCTTGAAACCGCTGAAAAGTGCTTTGAGTTTGTTTCCGATTCCGAAAAATGCCATATTTATTCCCCTATGGTGAAATGTACTCTGTCTGTCTGAAATAGTCGACAAGACATCCCACCGCATCCACGATGGACACGGTGAGAAGGCCGTTGAATGCAATATTCATTGATGAAATTATCTTGTTGTTTCCATCATTGAATAAACCAACTGCAAGCTTGGATCCGAATAATAGTATTGTTCTGGCAAAGGACCAGTAGAATCTGTCCTTGCTCTTTTTCAAAAGATCCTGATTGGCCATCCACTCAGGCTTAAGGTCTATGCTTATCTTGTTTGTGTTTTCGGTAAGGCCGACGCTCTTTCCCATGTACTGATCTTTATCGAATCTCAGTGTCAGCGGAAGACTGTAGGACTCAAGAATAATCGGAGTCTGACCAAGCTCAATTCCGTTGACCTTGACCGTTGATGAAGGATTTGATTCGATTCTCAGATCCGAATAGACAATTGAAGTTAGCTTTGCGTCAAAGGTAATGATTGAATCAGAAATCGCATTGATGGAAATGAGCCTGGTAGAATGCCCTAATGCCCCTATTTCCAGCAGATGTTTTCCTGATGTGGTAAATACAAAGTTGTCCAAAACAGCGACATCTTTATCATCAATTGTCACATATGCTCCGTCCACAAGATTATCAAGGCGTATCAGAACGGGCCTTCCTTCTATGAAAGAAGGAGCAAATCGTAAGACAGAACTTTCCGTGAACCTGTCTGAATCCGTGGAAAGACGCTCGAATATGAGGCTGAATTCATCAGATGCATATGAATATCTATATAATGACATCTGATTGAAGTCACCCAGTCTTGAGATTATCGGAATCAATATAATGTCAGCTCCGCTTTGAAGACACATGTAACGCAAAAGCATTCTGTCACCGGAAACAAGAGCATCTTTATCCACGGCTTTGCCGCCGAAGTTAACCAGCTTTACATCAAATGGGTTTTCCGGTTTTTCTACATCGGATTCAAGAAAAGCGTTCTTTGCGTCTTTGATCTTGGAAGAGTCTTCGCCTTTGTATTCCTTAGCAAGTTTTTCTCCGTTTTCCTTCTGAAGATCTGCAATCATACGCTGCTGTTTGGATTCAATAGTTGCCGAATCCAAAACAGCCGTCGGAAAGAATGTTCCGATGTATGAACTGATTTCATCATTGGAAGGATAAACGAGAACGTTGAAGGCATCGCACAATGCGATGCCGGGTATCAACATTAAAATGAAGACAAAGACAAACGTCCGGTTCTTCAATTGCTTTGACTCCACCTGAGATAAGCTTCGATGAAGTTATCCAGATCTCCGTCCATGACAGCCTGGATGTTACCAGTCTGCTCGCCTGTTCTGGCATCCTTGACCATTGTGTAAGGCTGGAAGACATAGCTTCTGATCTGGGAACCCCATGAGATGTCTTTTTTCTCAATTGCCTCGGCCTGATGCTCTTCTGCAAGCTTCTGGCTGTAGTAGTCATACAGACGGCTTCTGAGCATCTTGAATGCCTTGTCCTTGTTCATGATCTGAGATCTCTCATTCTGACACTGGACAACGATACCTGTCGGGAAGTGAGTGATTCTGACAGCTGAATCGGTCTTGTTGACGTGCTGTCCGCCAGCTCCACCTGCTCTGTAGGTATCGATTCTGATGTCCTCTGGCTTGATCTCGATATCAATGTTGTCATCGACAATCGGGGAAGCGTAGACTGAAGAGAATGAGGTATGACGGCGTGCGTTGGAATCAAACGGAGAGATTCTGACAAGACGATGGACTCCGGCCTCGCCTTTCAGGTATCCGAATGCGTAAGGTCCGTTGACCTGGATTGTCACGCTCTTGTATCCGCCTTCATCTTCAAGCGTATCAAGGATTTCCGTTTTGAACTTGTGACGCTCGCACCATCTGAGGTACATTCTCATGAGCATTGATGTCCAGTCGCAGGCCTCTGTTCCGCCGGCTCCGGCATGAATGGTCAGAAACAGATCTCCCTTATCATACTTTCCGTTGAGAAGAGTCTTGAGCTTAAGAGGTCTGTATTCATTCTCCAGCTCGAGAATCTTTTCATCAACTTCCTGTGCATACTCCTCATTTCCGTCGTCCTCTTCCTCATACAGTTCAATGAGGTCGTAGGTCTCGTCAATGTCGGAGATGAGTTTCTCAAAAGGAAGAAGTGTGTCCTTTATGGTATTAATCTGGGCGAAAATCGAATCAGCTTTCTGCTTGTCGCCCCAAAAGTCAGGTTCAAGTGTCTGCTTTTCAAGCTCTGCGAGTTTAGATTTTAACCCTTCCGGGTCAAAGTCCCCTCCAGATTGCTTGGGATTCGGTTTTTAACTGCTCAAGGAGCGCTCTGTTCTGTAGTGTCATTGTGTTTCTCCTTTCGCTTCTCTGTTCTGAATCCGATTGAAAGGCGGCATACCTCATACGGCTCCAGAGAAAGCTGCTTTTGAATTCTCAGTTGAGTATACTCATAAAATGATTTGTCTCCAAGCCAAGTACGCGTTTTCACATCAAAATCCGTCCTTGAAACTGGTAGACTTTCGCCAAGCACAATTGAAACAGTGAAAGGACATGCCTTATCTGACATAAGAATGCTCTGTGTCGTGGCACTTTCTCCATCCGCAATCTCCGTCTCCTGGCATGTGCATTGGCACCTTACGGGCAGAGCGAGATTGATTGTGTTCACATAGGTATAGCCTTTGAGCTTGGTATCGGAAAGATTTTCAATCTCAACCTCAAGAATGAGATTCGATTGTCTGAATTTATAACGTTTTGTCAGAGAGACGGGAATCTTTCCCAGATTGACTGCGGGTGCCTTTGCAAAGAAGTCCGTATTCTTTTTATCCAAAGGCGTCACTTCATAAGTCTGGGATACAAGACGAGTCTCTGTTTTATTCGACTGCGTAGTAGCGTTTGCAATAAATGAATCAGCAAACAGGCCGTCACCGCTGTGGAATGCAAGATCAAACAATGCAGAAGGAACGGTATATCTGCTGATTACGGCACCCTTCTTGTTCAGATATGTGATGCCGTTCTTGTTCATAACCAACAGCTCTTTTACTCTGTCAAAATCAACATCTGTTTCCTGGGGGAATGTGGCATTTGTGATTCCGGATAAAGTCGCTTCAATCTCACAGGCGAACCTGTTGGTATTCCTTCGGATGGAAGGAGTTGAGCACTCATTAGGAAAATAAAGGCTTGAGCTGCTTGCCATCATCAGAAGATTGTCGATGTTCTTTCTGCCGTCAATGGTTTTCTTTGATTCACGGATGACATCCCTGAGCATGTTCACTACACCGTAGTTTCTGGAAAGCATGGGATTGTCATAGATGATCTGATTGATTGAAGTGGCCTTTCCGATGCTGTAGTCACGTCCGTAAAGACCTGTGGGAAGATAATGTGTCTTTCCGATTTCGTTTTCCTGGATGAAGATGCCAGGAAGTGTGCACTCACCTTCCAGATTATCGTAGATGCGTTTGTAGACCTCGCTGGACCCGTCTGTTCCCATAAGCTGATCCATATTGAGCATGATTGTGCTTATGGGTCCCTTGGTTTCTCTGGCACTTTTCTCGCAGTCTGAAAGATACTTTTCTAGATTGATGTTTCCGTTGTACAGGTCGCTTGTGAGTTTGCTGAAGCGGTCATCTATAGGAAATACAAGGACATCCTTTCCCATTTCATCGGTATAGAAAGGTTTTGTGGCCTCTACGCTGTTGCTTATCTGGTTGTATGTGGAGATTACGGCATAATCAAGACCGCAAAGTCCCACAACCGGAATGGACGTGGGATTGAAAACTTGGTTGTAGAACCAAAGACCTCTGGGCTTTCTGGAAAAATGCTTTCTTATATAGGTTGTTGTTTTCTCAACCTGGGATGCCCTTTCATGGGTCGGAATCAGAGAAAGGATGACATCATAGTAACTTGAGGTCAGAATCTCCATCTGGGATCGTCTTGTCAGCTCGTTGATCAGCATGTTGATCTCAGGGTAGAAGGTCTCAAGATAATCAAACTCAGCAATGCTGAGCCTGAAAAGCAGTTTTATATCCTTTGTGTTGTAAACCATTGTAAGTAAAGGTTTCAACTGCTTGGAGACCATAGTTTCGAACTCCTCTTTCGAGGAGCCCGATGGGAGCTGGCTGTAGACGCCCAGAATATGTTTCAATTATTACCTCAGCGCCTTGTAATCACCTTTCTAGGACAGGCTTCCATTGCAAGAGCAGCCTGGTCTTCAGGGGCAACAGGTGAAGAAACAGCAAGATTGTCCTCAACCTTAAAACCTGCTTCAGGGAATTTGACCTGACAGATCTTACAGCCTATGCAGCCGACCTCACAGACCTTACGGACATCAGCGCCTTTGTCATGGCTGTTGCATGCGACGACGAACTGTGTTCTGTCCTCTATGAGCTTGATGACTCCGTTCGGACATACCTTGGTACACTTTCCGCAGCCGATGCACTTTGTCCTGTCAACCTCAAGTGTTCCGTCTTCCTTTCTGAAGATGGCATTGCTGTCACATACGGCCATGCATGAACCAAGATGCAGACATCCGGACTTGCAGCCGTTATCACCCTTAAAGAGAATGGAAGCGGCGTTACAGTCGGTAAGACCCTTGTAGTCATAGTCCTTCTTGGTCTTTTCACAGCTTCCTTTGCAGAAGATGTAAGCAACCTTCTTCTCACCTACTGTGACTTCTATTCCCATGATCTTACCCATCTTTTCGGCAAGATCCTTTCCTCCTGGTGAGCAGAGGCCGGGTTCGGCCTTTCCTGAAGCCACGGCAGCAGCATAGTCGGCACAACCGGCGAATCCGCATCCGCCGCAGTTTGCTCCCGGCATTATCTGCTCAAGGGCAACAAGCTTCTCATCCTTTTCAATTGCCAGCTTCTTGTCAGCAATTGCAAGTCCAAGACCAAGGAGAGCACCGATACCGGCAATTATCAGAAATGCATATAAAATCGCCATATTAACTCCCCTTAAGCCAGATGAAGATTTGTAAGCAGGCTGTTGTCAAAAGCCATGAAGGCCAAAGCCATGATACCTGCTGAAATGAATGCGATGGGTACACCCTTGAAGCTCTTTCTGACAGGCTTCAGTTCAAGCTGCTCACGGATGTTGCTCATCAGGATGATTGCCATTGTGAATCCGATTCCTGCCGCAATTCCTGCTGCGAAGGACTCGATGAGGTTATATGACTCATCGATGTTGATGATTGCGATTCCCAATACAGCACAGTTGGTTGTAATCAGCGGAAGGAAGATTCCCAAAGCCTTGTAAAGAGATGGACTCATCTTCTTCAGAACCATCTCAACAAGCTGTACCAGAGCGGCAATTACCAGAATGAAGGCGATTGTCTGAAGGTACTGAAGTCCGAAAGGCTCCAGAAGTCCGTGATAGATACACCAGCAGACAACTGATGCTGTTCCGGTTACGAATGTGACTGCAAGGCCCATTCCCACTGCACTTTCGCTGTTCTTGGAAACTCCGATGAACGGGCACAGGCCGAGGAACTTGACCAGAATGAAGTTGTTTATAAAGACATATGTCAGAAGGATAGCAATGATTCTCATGCCTTCACCTCCTCTGCCTTTCTGGCCTTCCTTTCGGAGTTCCAGTTGAAGAATGCCTTAAGATATCCCATCAGAAGAAGGGCACCTGCGGCAAGAGTCATGACACGGATAGGCCACTTGTTGAAGAACGGGACCTTGATGATTCCGTCCCAGGAACCTATTGCGAAGAATGTGATTGTTCCTGCTCCGAATGATTCTCTGATGATTGAAATCAGAGAAAGAGCCAGTGTGAATCCAATTCCCATTCCAATGGCATCCAGGGCCGAATCAATGACGGTGTTCTTGTTCGCAAAGGCCTCGGCACGTCCCAGGATGATGCAGTTTACGACTATCAGAGGAAGATAAACGCCCAAAGCCTCATAGATGCTGGGCAGATATGCATGGAACACCATCTGGACGATTGTGACAAACGATGCGATCACAACGACATAGCACGGGATTCTGACGCTGTTGGGAATGACGTTCTTGAGAAGCGAGATGAAGATGTTGCTGAACAGAAGTACGAACAGAACACCTGCACCCATTCCTATTGCGTTGACCAGCTGGGTTGTGACTGCGAGTGTCGGACACATTCCGAGCATTATGATGAATGTCGGATTTTCCTTGAAGATTCCTTTAGTAAGTTCTTTGATGTTTGCTTTCATATCCGACTCCTCACAGTGACCTCACAAAGGCTGAACCTGCGCTCAGGGCCTTTGTTATGCCGGTGAATGTGATTGTGGCTCCGCTGACAGCGGCGGCATCCACATCGCTGAGCATTGACTTGCTGGTCGGCACAGGGTTGGAAGCTGAACCGGTTCCGATGAACTTGTCCATATAGCCCTTTGCCTCTGCCTTCTTTCCTACACCAGGAGTCTCGCTGTCGCTGACAAGGATTGCATTCATCACAAGTCCGTCAGTATCGAAGCTTGCTATAATTCCAAGCTCTCCGCCGTATCCTATGGAAGAAAGACCCAGAATATAACCGCTTGTCTTTCCGTTCTTGGAAAGCGGATACATGTAGGTAACGTAGCCGTCATCAACTGCTTTCATCTCACCGATATCCATTCCGTTGGAAACAGACTCCAGTGCTGAAATAACCTTCTGCTCTTCATATTTTTCAATTGCCGGCTCCGTGACCATGTTGAGTGTTGCAAGAACAACAGCAGCCACGGCGCAGATTGCGGCAAGAATCAAGGCGGTCTTTACATATTTCATTGCTTGACCTCCTCACCGAAACGCTTGGGAATACAGAATCTGTCGATTGTTGGAGTTACGATGTTCATGATCAGAATCGCAACGCTTGTTGCCTCAGGAAGTGAACCGAAGGTTCTGAACAGGAATGTGAAGAAGGCACAGCCCGCGCCGAAAATCAGCATACCCTTGTGGGTGATTGGACTTGTTACCATATCCGTTGCCATGAACAGAGCTCCAAGGATAAGGCCTCCTCTGAGAAGATTCGAAAGAACCTCTCCGTGGAAGAATCCCAGGCCGTAAGGAATACCTCCGAAAATCCATGTCAGAATTGCATAGATTCCAAGATATGATACCGGAATGTGCCAGGTAATTATCTTTCTGCAAAGCAGATAGATTCCGCCTGCAATAAGAAGGATCTTGGAAACCTCACCGATACAACCGGGGATGTTGCCAAAAAACGCATCTACGTTATAGGCGCTGATTCCTGTTGCACTCTGTATCTTCTGTGCAAACGGAGTTGCAAGATAGCCGTTGTTTGCAAGAATCTGAAGGCTGTTCTGCCCTGCCGATTCACCTGCAGAAAGAACTGTCTTGACAAGAGAAAGCGGAGTTGCCGAGCTTACCATATCAACAGCCTGAAGTGTTCTTGGAAGCTTGAACGAGCTCATGACGGAAGAGAATGAGAAGAACACAAACACTCTTCCTGCAATAGCAGGGTTGGCCCAGTTGGCTCCAAGACCTCCGAACGTCCATTTGACTACTGCAATGGCAAACACAGAAGCTATGGCAGGAATGAACAGAGGAATTGTCGGGCTCATGTTCATTCCGACAAGAATACCTGTAACCAGAGCAGATCCGTCACAGATAGTCATCTCCTTGCTGATCCTTCCCAAAAGATATTCAGACAGAACAGCACAGACGATACTGACAAGCAAAACCGCCAGAGCCCTGAATCCGAATACATAGATACCCCAGATACAGGAAGGCGTCAGTGCTGCCGCAACGCTGTACATGATGTTGCTGGTGCTTGCTCCGCTGTGGAAATGCGGTGATGAAGATACTCGTCTCATTTCTTCCTCCCCATCTTCTTTCCGGTCTTGAAGGCGTGGACAAGGTCCAGATGTGCCGGACAGCTGTAGGAACAGCATCCGCATTCCTTACAGTCCATAAGATTGTTCTTCATGGCATCTTCATATCTGCCATGGGTAATCATCGCATATAGTTTTGTAGGCTGAAGTCCGATAGGACATGCGGCTACGCAGCGTCCGCAGCTGAGACATGCAGTCTTTACGTAACTTTTCTTGTCAGTGATGGCAAGTATTCCGCTTGTTCCCTTGGCAATGGGAGTATCCTCGTCAAAGAAAGCAAAACCCATCATAGGACCGCCGGAAATGATCTTATCCGGTTCAGTCTTGAATCCACCTGCAAAGGAAATCAGGTCACTTACCTTCACTCCTATCGGAGCTATGAGGTTGCAAGGTTTGTTGATGCACTCACCCGAGACTGTGACGATTCTTTCGAACAGCGGCTTTGAGTATGCTATGGCATTGAAGATTGCATAGGCAGTTCCCACGTTGACAACAACAGCACCTACATCCAGAGGGAGTTTTCCTGAAGGAATCTCCCTGTTGATGGTGGATTTGAGAAGCTGTTTCTCATCACCCTGGGGATACTTCATCTTCAGAGGCATGACGGTGATGGGATAGCCTTTTTCTTTGATGACCTGATTCAGGACAGCAACTGCATCCATCTTGTTGGCCTCAATGCCGATGATCGTGTTCTTGGGATTCAGGATGCTTCGGCAGATCATAACTCCCTCAAGCACTTCATAAGGCTTTTCAAGCATGAGTCTGTGGTCTGCAGTAAGATAAGGCTCACATTCGACACCGTTGATTACAAGATTCTCTACTGTCTTTCCAGGAGAGATGGTCATTTTCACATGTGCCGGGAATGTTGCACCGCCCAGTCCTACAATACCCTTGTCCTTGATTTCAGCAAGAAGATCGGCGCTGGTCATAGCACTGTAATCACGGCGCTTTGTGAACGGATCTGTCTGAGTTTCATCCGGTTTGATGACCATTGCATCGCAGCAAACGCTGTTTGCCATAGTAACCTTTCTGATGGCCGTGACAGTGCCGTCAACAGGGCTATGGACATCAGCTGAAATGAAACCGGAAGCCTGACCTATCTTCTCACCTTTGGATACATGATCCCCTACAGCCTTAAGTGCTGTTGCCGGAGCGCCCAGATGCTGGGACATGGAAACAACTAATTCTTCCGGTATCGGGAACCTTACAATCGGTTGGGTGTTGGAAAGGCTTTTCATATCTGAAGGATGGACACCACCCTTCTTGAAAGTCGCAAGTTTCACAACTGTCCTCCAAAGAAAATCTTCTTCACATTCTATCTTATTTTACTTATTATTTAAACATGAATTTGCTGTCAAAGTTGGGTATCTACAGAAATCTGCCCGTCAAAGTATACGCATTGGTGGGCAGAAGCGGCACAGGAAAAAGCTTCCGTGCCCAGCTTGTAGCCGACAAATATCATATTCCTCTCATTGTGGATGACGGTCTTCTGATCAAGAACGACAGGATTCTGGCCGGAAAAAGCGCAAAGCAGGAATCCAACTTCCTCACTGCAGTCAAACGTGCCCTGTTTCAGGATCCTGACCATCATCAGGAAGTGCTGAATGCGCTTCAGACTGAGCGTTTTCACAAGATTCTGATTATAGGAACATCTGAGAAAATGGCCACAAAGATTGCCAGAAGACTAAATCTCCCCGACCCATCCCAGACCATCCATATCGAGGACATTGCGACCAAGGACGAGATTGACACCGCCATGCGTGTGCGTTATTCGGAAGGCAAGCATGTCATTCCAGTTCCCCCGCTTCAGATTACCAGAAACTACCCTTCCATTGTCTATGATTCAATCCGTGTAGGCCTTCAGAAGCGTCTGGGATTTCTGCCGTTTGTAAGAAAGGTCCAGACTGTTGAGAAGACACTTGTGTGTCCTGAGTTCAGCAAGCAGGAGGAAACATCTATCAGTGAGGCTGCAATCACCCAGATGATCAACCACTGCCTGAATGAATATGCCGACACCATGAAGGTCAACAAGGTCACATATGTCTACAGCAACGAAGGTTATGACCTTGACATCTACATCAGAACGCCCGAGAACATCTCAGGTCTGGAAATAGCTGAGTTTGAAGAATTTATTGCTGATTCTCTTGAAAAATACGGCGGAATCCTGATCCACAAAGTCAATCTGCACGTTCAGGCTTGGTCTTGACTTTTTTAATACGGTTTCTTTTCTTCTGAGGCGTCTTGGCATTATTCTGCTGCTTCTGTACAAGAGCAGGATTTCTATGTCTGATGCAGCTTTTGGGAACCTTCATTCCAAGTGATTCCATGTACATGGATGCCGCCATCTCAAGTTCATAGTTAGGCGGTGTGATGGGGCTGAGCATCACCTTTATCTGACGAAGTATATCGTTGAATACAGCTGTCGGAGTTGTCCATTCCTCGTTCTTGGCAATAAACGGCTTTACAAGAGCAAGGTACATCTTTGCTCTGGGAAGCTGCGTTTCCGCAACCTTGCATTCGTTCACCATCTGATCCAGCTCCTTCAGGGAGTCGAACATCTGTGGAAAGCTTGTGTAGACTGACATTGCAGGAAGGATATGGACAAGAAGCTTGTACTGGTTGAGCTTTCTGAAAATCTCGCTTGAGTTTCCGCATGAAAGGATCTTGTTCACTTCCTCAGTCATTCTGGAGGAGCTGACCTGCCCTATCATCGGTGCATAATGCCTGATTGCCATGGAAAGTCTGAAAGGAATCTTGAAACCGGTTGTCACGGAGTATTTGACAGCTCTGACCATCCGCACAGGATCTTCAATGAATGTTCTGTTAAGTGGAATCAGGGATACTATCTTCTTGTTCTTGAAATCCTCAAGGGCGTTGTTGAAGTCAATCAGGTTTCCTTTGATCGGATCATAGTAGAGGCTGTTGATGGTAAAATCGCGTCTTGTGCAGTCCTCTTCAATTGTTCCGAACTGATTGTCGTTTGCCGAATCATGGTCTCTTGTGCTTCTGAAGGTTGAAACTTCTATGATTTCATCTCCGTATGTTATGTGGACCAGTCTGAATCTGCGGCCGATGATTCTTGAATTGTAGAAAAGCTTATGTACCTGTCTAGGGGAAGCTGCTGTTGCGACATCAAAGTCTTTGGGAATCCTTCCCAGGATAAGGTCACGTACGGCACCTCCGACTATGTAGCTTTCATAGCCTGCACCGGTTAGTCTCTTTATTACGCTGACGGCATTTCTGTCGATGAGGTTCGGATCAATTTTGTTCTCCTCTCTGGAGTAGACCTGCGCAACCGCATCCAGTCCGTCGGCCCCGTTCTTATATCTGATAAACATGTATATAGCCGTTGAACAATTCGTTATTTTGTATAGAATGTATTACAACAAATTTCTAGCAAAAAGACAACACCAGAGGTGCGAAAATGATAGAACCGAAAGTACTTAAGGGCTTCAGAGACAGCCTTCCTCAGCAGGAGATCGTAAGACAGAAACTTATGGCCAAGATCCAGAAAATTCTCAGATCATTCGGCTTTGTACCTATTGATACTCCAGCTTTGGAGTACACGGAAGTTCTTCTGGGAAAAGGCGGCGGGGAGACTGACAAGCAGATGTTCCGCTTCACGGACAACGGCGGAAGGGACGTTGCGATGAGATTCGACCTCACCGTTCCCCTTGCCCGCTATGTCGCTGCAAACTACAGCCTTCTCTCCTTCCCCTTCAAGCGCTATCACATGAGCAAGGTCTGGCGCGGCGAGAAGCCTCAGAAAGGCAGATACCGCGAGTTCTGGCAGTGTGACTTTGATATGGTCGGAGTTGACAATGCCCAGAGCGACTTTGAGATTCTTCTTCTGATTCACACCTGCCTTTCACAGATGAAAGTCGGTTCTTTCAGAGTCTGTGTCTCACACAGAGGGCTTCTCAACAGCTTCCTCTCAAATCTGGGCATCCAGGACAAGGCTCAGGATGTTCTCAGAGCCATCGACAAGCTGAACAAGATCGGTCGTGACGGAGTCTGTGAGATTCTCAAGGAAGAAGGCCTTACAGATGATCAGACTGCCAAGGTCCTTGATTTCATCTCAATTGACAAGACTAGTTTCGAAAAGACATTGGCCATTTTGGAGAAGATGTTCGGACAGAGTCCTGAGATTGTGAGGCTCTCACAGATTCTGGCAATGATGAAGGCATGCAAAATCGAGAATGATTTCTGTCTTGATACCTCAATCACACGCGGTCTTGATTACTACACAGGCATTGTCTATGAGACCCTTCTTCTGGATATGCCTCAGATCGGTTCAATCTGCTCAGGCGGACGCTACAACAACCTTGCAGGACTTTACACCAAGGAGAACCTGCCCGGAGTCGGTTCCTGCATCGGACTAGACAGACTAATTGCTGCCCTTGAGGAGCTGAAAAGCCCGATTGTCACCGATTCGGCCTATGCCGATGTAATGGTTGTTTCCAACAAGGACGATATCGCATGGTCGGAAAGCGTTGCCATGAAGCTTCGCGCTCAAGGTGTGAATGCAGATTCGTATGTCGGAGAGAAAGGCCTTGGACAGCAGTTTGCATATGCTGAGAAAAACGGAATCCCCTATGTGGTCTCATCTCAAAACGGCGATGTTTTTTCCGTCAAGGAGATTGCCACTAGAAAGGTTCTTGACGGCCTTACAATCGAACAGATTGCAAAGATGGTGAAGCCTGCGCTCTGATGACTGATTTCAAAAGCCTTCCTGTATACAAACACAAACAGATGATCCTCGATGCCCTGAAGGACAATCAGGTCATCATTGTTGAAAGTCCCACAGGATCAGGAAAGACCACCCAGCTTCCTATAATTCTCAAAGAAGCAGGCTTTGCTGAAACAGGTGTCATCGGAATCACACAGCCCAGAAGAATAGCCACCTTGGGGGTCTGCTCCTTCATAAAGAGCCAGATAGCTTCAGAAAACTTGCCCGAGAACTACTGCGGCTACAAGATGCGCTTTTACGACACAACTGACTCAAGCACGCGCATCAAGATTCTGACTGACGGAATGCTCTTACAGGAGCTTAAGGCGGACCCTGATCTTCATAAATACAGCGTGATCATGGTTGATGAAGCTCATGAGAGAAGCCTCAACATAGACTTCATTCTTGGTCTTCTGAAACAGATTATTGCAAGACGGCCCGAACTCAAGGTCATAATCTCATCCGCCACTCTCAATACCAAGGTTTTCTCAAGGTTTTTCGGCAATGCCCCCATCATATCAATCAAAACCAGAGTCTATGATGTGGATGTCAAATACTTTCCGCTCAGGACAAAGGGCGATTCGGATGAGCTTTCGCACTCTGTCTGCGTCCTTCTAAACCAGATTCTCAAGCGCTTTAAAAACAGCGGCTATAAGAACAACGAAGATACTCTTGTCTTCCTTCCAGGTGAGTTTGACATCAAGACCACAATGCAGCAGATTTACTACGAGTGCGACCATGAGCATCTTCAGATATATCCTCTGTACGGAAGGCTGAACAAGGAAGAACAGGAGCTGGTCTTTCAGAACACCGAAGAAGGAAAGATGAAGGTTGTTCTTGCAACCAACATAGCAGAAACTAGCCTTACCATAGACGGAATCAGAATCGTAATTGACAGCGGCCTTGCCAAAATCAACTACTACAACCAGACAGACTTCACCTCCGCCTTGGTTCAGAGACCCATCAGCCGCTCCTCTGCCGAGCAGCGTAAGGGCCGAGCAGGAAGAACAGCTCCAGGTATCTGCTACAGGCTGTTTTCAAAAGAAGACTATGAAGCTCGTCCGTTATGGACCACAGAAGAGATTCTCAGAACTGACCTTTCAGAGGTAGTTCTCAGGATGGTGGATCTTGGAATCTATGATTTTGAGAACTTCCCGTACATAACAAAACCGGATTCAAAGGCCCTTCAGAGCGGAGAAAGAACGCTTAGGCTCCTTCAGGCAATAGACGAGATGCGCCACCTGACTTCAGTCGGTGAACTTATGGTCCGCTACCCTCTTTTGCCAAGACATTCCAGAGCTCTTGTAGAGGCACTTAAGCGTTATCCGAATATCGTAAGGCCTGTCATCATCTGCCTTGCTTTCCTTTCTGCAAAGACACCTTTCGTCCTTCCTCCTGGGGAAGAAGATATGGCAAGAAGCGCGCACAAACGCTTTGCAAACCAGTTCGGTGATTTTATCAGCTATCAGACAATCTACCAGAAGTATCAGGCTCTTGTGACAAAAAAGCAGCATGAGGATTTCTGTTCGTCCAACTATCTTGATATGCAGAGCATGGATGAGATTCTTCATATCACAGACCAGCTTTGTCAGATAACTGAGGAAATCGGATATCCGATTCCTCAGAACACTGTAAATGATGCCGAGCACTTTGCCCACGATCTTCTAGTATGCCTTGGAGCCGGCCTTGTTCAGTATGTCTGTGTTCGAAAGAAAGCCTTTGTCTACAGAACCATCACAACCGATGAAATATACATTCATCCGGGTTCAGCTTGGTTCAGAAACGCTCCGCAGTACATTCTGGCAGGAGAGATAGTGATGACGGCCAAGATGTATGCACGTACAGTCTCTCCGCTATATCCCGAATGGGTGCCCGAGATTTCAAAGACCTTGTCCGAAAGACTCAGAAAGATGGCCAAGGAATGCCAGATGAGAGAAAGACCTGTGCGTGAAAGCGGAAGGTCTTCATCTCGCGGTGCCAATGAATCGCTTAGGGCTTCCAAACAAAGCGATACCAAGGTCACAAGAATCTACGGCTTTGAGTTTCCCGTCATCAAGGATGTGGGCAAAAAGAATACACGTAACATCGCAGTCATTCCTTCTACGGACCTGGGAGCTTTGGCAAAAGCCTTCAGAAAGGCCTCACGCCATCCGAAGGGAATCAGTGCCGCTGTTCTTTACAACGGAAGCTATGTATGCTACGGCGACCGTCTTTATGACATAGTAAGCCTTGACGGCCGTGTCGATTTTGGACCAGAAGGCTATGTAGCCCACGTTCCGGATCAGGTCTACAACGTAGGAAACATCACGGATCTTATTCCTCATCTTTCAAAGATTCTGAAGCTTGCTCCTCTTAAGGATCGCGGCAAGCTGGGATTCATAGAGCTTCTGGTCTCAGGAAAAGGCAGTGTCTTCTTCCATGTGAACCGCAACTTCTCTGATGCTCTCAACAACACGGCCTATACTCTTTTGGGAATAATGGACGAGGTCAAAATGAGCGAGTTCTCAAAGGCTTACAACCGTATTCTCAGGCTGCTGGATTGAACGTTATTTGAATTGGTTGTAAGATTTGCCCTATGAGGGAATTTCTGAACTGTCTTGGAACAAAGGTTCTTATGGCCGACAGCTTCTCCGACCTTTCATACCATGTCGGAGCGTACGGCAAAAGCACTTTATGGGTGTGTGATTCCAATACAGCCAGAATGGTCAGACCCTTGCCTTCTCCCAACGTGATTCTTGAACCCGGTGAGTCCTCAAAAAACTTCGCATGTGTCGAGCGCATCATAAGCGTGGCAATTGATGCGGGGTTGGGAAGAGACTGCACATTCATAGCACTGGGCGGCGGTGTGGTCTGCGACATCACATCTTTTGCCGCATCCATCTATATGCGCGGATGCAAGGTGATTCTGATTCCCACAACGCTGCTGAGCATGGCTTCTTCGGCTTTAGGCGGAAAGACATCAATAAACTTCAAGTTCTCAAAAGACATTGTCGGAACATATTTCCCGGCAAATGAGGTATTGGTGTGCATAGACTGCCTGAAGTCTCTTCCGAACAAGGATTACATGAACGGCTTTGCGGAAATCCTTAAGCACAGCCTTCTGACTAAGGATGACGGACTTTTCAACATCATCGCAAGACAGAAAAGTCTGATAATGGATCGGGATGTTGAGATTCTGAAACAGATTGTCACAATCTCACTCAAGATAAAAAAAGGCTATGTGGATAATGACCCATATGAGAGATTCGGCATACGTGATGCCTTGAGTCTTGGAAGCACCTTCGCATTTGCCCTTGAAGGAATGTCACGTCTTCAGTGGTCATCCGGTCAGGCGACGGCATGGGGAATATGCAAGGCAATGGAGGCAAGCCGTGAGATGGGCCTTTGTACTCCTGACTTCGCAGCAGGTGTGGTAAAGCTCTTTGCTTTCTACGGTTTTGACGTGAAATACCGTATTCAGCGCGGAGACTGGATGGCCTACAGAACTCAGCTTATGAAAAACAGCAAGTCTCTTAACGGTGTTCCGAGCTTTGTTCTTCTCAAGGATCAGGGTGAATACGAAATAAGACCTATCGACGAAGAGATAATTAAAAGCGTCGTCATGGTCCATTCCGTTTGATATGGGGTTTAGTTATGTACTATTTTGATTGGACGGCTACAAGCCCTATAAGTGAAGCCTCTCTCAAAGAATACTGCGATGCAGCATCAAAATATATCGGAAACCCCTCTTCCACCCATCCATTAGGCCTTGAAGCAAAAGAAAGGCTTGAAACAGAGCGGTCTTATACAGCATCAGTTCTTGGAGTTAAGGCTTCCGAAGTCTTTTTTACAAGCGGCGGAACTGAAAGCGACTCCATAGTATTATCATCACTTCTCAACTCTCCTTCGCCCGGAGAAATCATCACAACGGGAATCGAGCACTCTGCAGTTCTTGAATGGAAGAAGACTCTGGAAAACGCAGGCTGGACATTCACGGCCTTAAACTGCCCAGGGGGATATTTAAAACCCGAATCACTTAAGGATGCTTTGAATGATAAAGTCCGTATGGTGTGCTTCATGAAGGTCAACAATGTCACAGGATCTGTCCTTGATACCGTATCTCTTGTCAAAACCGTACGTGAGTATGAAAAGAAAAACGGAAGAAAGATCCATATCCACTGCGATGCAGTTCAGGCTTTGGGAAAGATTCCCTTCTTCCCTGAAAAAGAAGACATAGACAGTGCAGCCTTCAGCGCCCATAAGTTCTGCGGTCCCAGAGGAGTAGGAATTCTGTATTGCAGAAATAAAGCAATAACCTCACTTTCCCGCGGAGGCGGTCAGGAAAAAGGCCTGAGGCCCGGAACCGAGAACCTTGCAGCCATATGCGCAATGAACAGAGCTCTTAAGGATTCTGTTGAGCATATTCAAGAAAAACATGATGAAATTTTGGGTTTCAGATGCAAAATTGAAAATGCTGCATTGGACAGCGGTTATACTTTGATATCCCCTTCATGTGACGCAAATCTTGACTTTTCTCCTTATATCATAAATATTTGCTGTAAACCCATTCCCTCTGAAGTTTTTCTTCGTGTGATGTCCGACAAAGGCTTCTGCCTTTCTGCCGGAAGCGCATGTTCATCCAACTCAAGAGGAAAGGCTGAAAGTGTACTTGCAGCTATGAACATAGACCACAGCATCAGAATGTCCAGCATAAGAATCTCAATGGGAAGTGCAACAAATATTGAAGAAGTTGAACTGTTGTGCTCTGCTCTTAAGACTGCAGCCGGGGAATTGGGTATAATAAGGAACTGATATGACTAACAACACCGATAACATGAATCTGTATCTCATCCGCCTGGGCGAGATCAGTCTCAAAGGCCAGAACAGAAACTTCTTTGAAAAGAAGCTCAAGAACAATATAAAGCTCAAGATCCATCCTCACAGAAGCCTTCTCACACGTGAGAAAGGCCGCTTTTATCTCTATGTGGACAAATCCTGCCCTGATGAAACTGTCATCAGAACACTTCAGACAACATTTGGTGTTGTAGGTTTTTCCAAGGCCATAGTCTGTAACAAGGATTGGGATGAGATAGTCAATAGCGCAAAAGCTCTGATTGAGAACGAACCTTTTTCCGACGGTAAGGGCACCTTCAAGGTCGAGTGCCGCAGAGGCGACAAGAGCTTTTTCATGAACAGCTATCAGATAGAATCCGAACTTGGTGGCGTTGTCCTAGACCGCTATCCCGAAATGAAGGTAAAGGTCAAGAATCCTGAGAAGGAACTTAGGGTCGAGGTCCGTGATAAGGCCTACCTTTATACCTCCCCTGTTCCAGGCCCCGGCGGACTTCCTGTAGGAACAGCAGGAAAAGGACTTTTACTTCTTTCAGGTGGAATCGATTCACCTGTTGCATTCTGGCGTATGGCAAAGCGCGGTCTTAAGCAGGATTGCCTTTATTTCCACGCATACCCCTACACTTCCGACATGGCCCTTCAGAAGGTCAAGGATCTTGCCAGAATCGTTGCTCCTTACAATCAGGGAACAAATCTGATTGTTGTAAACTTCACAGAAACCGAGCTTTGGATCAAGGACCATTCAAAGGAAGAGGAACACACTCTGATGATGCGAGCCTGCATGATGAAGGTGGCCAACAAGATTGCCAAGGCAAGAGACTGCAAGGTCCTAGTCACAGGAGAGGCTCTTGGACAGGTCGCATCACAGACTCTTGAAAGCATGTGCTTTACAAACAGCATGTCTGAAATCCCTGTTCTGAGGCCTCTTGTTGCAATGGATAAGGAAGAGATAATCTCAACTGCCCGCCAGATAGGAACATTTGAGACAAGTATTCTCCCCTATGACGACTGCTGTGTCATCTTCAGTCCCAAGCACCCGCTTGTAAGGCCAGAGGTTGAACAGGAAAAGAAATCTTATAATGAGATGAACATCGAAGAGCTTCTTGATAAATGCGTCAGTGAAGCCGAGGAATTTGAGATAAGCTACCATGTCTGACCATCATCAGCATCACAGAGAACGAACTTTTTCTCATGAGAATACCTTCCGTGCTTTCATAGCCATAGATATTGAGAGCGATGCCAAAAAGGAGTTATCCCATCTGGCAGGAACAATCAAAAGCCAGTGCCACGGATCTTTTCCGACATCTGACATGTACCATATGACATTGGCCTTTTTGGGAGACATAACCCTCACCCAGGCCGATGCAATGTGCCGGGTTCTGGAGGAAGTTGCCGAAAAGTATGAGCCGTTTGAGCTTAAGCTCTGCCGCCTTGGATATTTTGCACAGCCGGAATCAGCTACGGTATTCTGCTCAACTGAAAGAAACAACACCCTATTGTCACTTGCCCAGGATGTATACCGTGCTGCCTGGGATGTTAGAATTCCGTTTGATGACAAACCGTTTAAGGCTCACATCACACTCGGAAGGCGTGTTGATTTAAGCACCATAAGGCTGAATTCAATTGAAGTGAATCATGTGCCCTTCACTGTAAAGGGCCTTACACTCTACAAGAGCATTCTCCATCAGTCAGGGCCCACCTATCAGGCCATGGCAGAAATCGGTTTTGAAAACTAAAGAATTGAAAGAAGCTTTTCTATTACTTCCGAAACGGCATCCTTTTGCTCTTTTGGAAGCGTCATGCCGTTGACAGATACCTTATCAAGCTCCTGTGTGAACATCTTCTGAAGCTCGGCAATATCTGGTTTCTGGCCGTTCTTTCTCAGGTTTCCGATATAACCTGCCTTAATCAGAACGGAGAAAGAGTCCGCAAGATCCTGACTTTTGAGCTTGAAGTCTATGGATACCACATCGTCATCCATGACAATCAGAACCGTATCGATGTTGGAAAGAGCCGTCTCCGTAAGATCAAGACCCAGATCTATCATTGTCCTGGGATTGCTCACAAAGATTCCAATCTGTGAAGAAGCAAGCTTAGCAGCATCCTCATCGGAAATGAGCTTTGTTCTTCCTTCGACAAATGTCTGATTATAGTTGGAGACAACATCATTTGAAGAGAAAAGGATTATCCCCTTCTGAGGAACTGCAGCCTGAAGACCGCTTGTATTGTCCACAAAGAACTTAAGACCTGTTTCCTCATCCTTATCCGATCTGAAAAGAGAATTCAGATTCAAGGCACCGCTTATCAGAGTCTTTGAGAAATTACCCTCAATGGCACCGTAGTAATCATACTTGGAAAAGTCTGTGGTAACGGCTTGTGTATCAGATCCGTTGTCATTCAAAGCAATTGACAGGCGGCTCATGCGGTCTTTGATGTAATTCACACCTGCATCATCGCTTTGAATGTACTGATCCTTGTCTATCAGATCCCCGTTGACAGTTATTACGAACTGACCGTCCAGTCCCAGGCCCTGGAAATACTGCTCATCCCCGTACGGCATCTTTGTCACACAGGAACAGAGCAGCACCAATAGAAGGAGGACCAATAACATGGGCCGGACGGCACGTCTGTTCATATAACCTTATACCTTACTGATCTTGATCCTTACTCCGAAATCGTTCTCAGGAACATCAAGATCGGCATTGAAATCAGATGACACTGTCAGAGTCTCGGACTCGATGAATGACTTGAACTGCTCATATGCAGCCTTCACCTCATCATCACCTCCGATTGTGAGTCTGATTCTGTCGGAAACCTCAAAGCCGCTTTCCTTTCTGAGTGTTTGGATGGCTCTGATGATGTCTCTGGCAAGACCTTCGTTGATCAGATTCTGGTCAACCTCGGTGTCGAATCCTACGGTAAGCTGACCTTCGTTCAGAACCTTGAGGTTTTCCTTCTCATTTCTCTGAATCACAAGATCATCTGCAGAGATTTCTACCTTCTGATTATCACCGAAGGATACCTCATGCTTGAAACCTTCAAGAATCTGAGCAATCTTTTCTGATCTCATCTGCTGGATGCTTGCGGCAACTTCCTTCATGGCCTTTCCGAGTTTAGAACCCAGAACCTTGAAGTTGGCCTTTGCGCTGTAGTCAACAAGATCCTTCTCATCTGAGTTGATCTCAACTTCCTTGACGTTCAGCTCTTCGGCGATGATGTCCTTCATGCCTGTGAGAATCTTTCTGTCCTCTTCGTTTCTGTCTACAAGGAACAGCTTCTTCAGAGGCTGTCTTGTCTTGAGGTTATAGGAGCTTCTGAGAGATCTTCCCATGACAATGGCCTGCATGGTCAGGTCCATCATCTTCTCAAGACCGTAGTCTCTGTGATTCTTGTTGTAAACAGGATAGTCGCAAAGATGTACGCTCTCAGGATCCGAAGGCTTTTTGAGGTTCTGGTAGATTTCCTCACAGATGAACGGAATGATAGGACAGGCAAGCTTGATGAAGGTCATAAGAACCTTGTACAGCGTGTTGTAGGCCATCTTCTTGTCACTGTCGTTCTCACTCTTCCAGAATCTTCTTCTGCTGCGTCTGATGTACCAGTTGTTGAGCTTGTCCATGAACGAGACAAGATAGCCGCAGGCTCTCTGGATGTCATAGTTTCCAAGAGCATCGTCCATGTTTGAACTAAGCTCTTCGGTAACGGAAATCATCCAGCGGTCAAGCGGATTTCTGAGCTTCTCAAACGGAGTGTCATCGGGCTCGTAGTTATCCAGGTTCGCATAGGTAACAAAGAACGAATATGAGTTCCACAGAGGAAGAATCAGGCTCTTTAAGACATCCTTTACCATCTGGTCTGAGAACTTAAGGTCATCGGCATGGACTGCAGCGCTGTTCATCAGAGCGAATCTGAGAGAGTCTGCTCCGAACTTCTCGACCAGAATCATCGGGTCGGTGAAGTTGCCCTTGCTCTTTGACATCTTCTCACCGTCCTCGGCAAGAATGATTCCGTTTGTTACGTTGTGAAGGAATGCAGGCTTGTCAAACAGGGCTGTTGCCATGATTGTAAGGGTATAGAACCAGCCTCTTGTCTGATCCAGGCCTTCTGAGATGAAGTCAGCCGGGAATGTCTTGGCAAAGCGCTCTTTGTTCTCAAACGGATAATGAAGCTGACCGTACGGCATGCTTCCGCTTTCGAACCAACAGTCAAGAACATCAGGAACTCTTCTCATTGTTCCCTTTCCGTCAGGACTTGGCCATGTCAGCTGATCTACATAGTGCTTGTGAAGGTCTGTCACCTTCTTTCCGCTCTTGGCCTCAAGCTCTGCAATTGATCCAATGACCTCGATATAGTCAGAACCGTCGCACTGCCACACGGGAATCGGGTTTCCCCAGAATCTGTTTCTGGAAATAGCCCAGTCGCGGGCGCCCTCAAGCCACT
>ONWV01000009.1 GCA_900321635.1 uncultured Spirochaetaceae bacterium
TCACTGATTTCAATGGCCTGATCTATCGACGAAGCCACAATAATCTTGCCGTTACTCTCAATTGAGGCCCTTGCAATGCCTTCTCTTGGAAGAGCGTTGAGCTGAAGCTCAAGTTCATCCGCAACCTTCTGAGCCAGATCCATGCTGTCGGTGATAAGAACTGCCGAGGCGTTTCTGTCATGCTCAGCCTGACTTAGCATGTCGGCTGCCACAATCTTCGGATTGGACTTTCCGTCTGCGATGATAAGAATCTCGCTGGGTCCTGCAATCATGTCTATTCCCACAAGGCCCGACACTTCCTTCTTTGCTTCTGCAACGTAGATATTTCCGGGTCCTACTATCTTGTCCGCCTTAGGGACGGTCTCTGTTCCGTAGGCAAGAGCCGCAATGGCCTGGGCGCCTCCTATTCTGAAAACTCTGTCCACACCTGCAACGTATGCTGCAGCTAAAACGGCCTGACTGATTTTCCCGTCATATGAGGGAGGTGTCACCATAACAACCTGGTCCACTCCCGCAATCTTTGCAGGGATGGTATCCATAAGGACTGTGGAAGGATAAGCGGCGGTTCCGCCCGGAACATAGATTCCGGCTACAGAGACCGGCACTATTTTCTGGCCAAGTACAACCCCGTCTTTCTCAGAGACAACAAAGCTTTCCCGCTTCTGGCGGCTGTGGTAGTTTCTGATATTTTTGGCGGCCTTTTTCAGAACATCCAAAAATGCCTTATCCATGGACTTGGCGGCATTTTCGATTTCTTCCTTGGGAACTTCGATTGAATCAATCTGAGCCCCATCGAACTTGAGGGTGTATTCCCTCAGAGCCTCATCCTTTCTCTCTTTTACGTCAGATAAGATTGCCGAAACAACATCCGAGACATCTCTGGATGATGTAGAGCGGGAAAAGATTCTGTCCTCTGAAACCACTCCGTATTCCAAGATTCTGATCATTTGTCTGCCTCCACCTGTCTTCTGAGTCCTTCTATCACCTTAAGGACATCTTTTCTCTTGAATTCATAAGAGGCCTTGTTAGCTATGAGTCTTGCGGATATCGGCATGATGGTCTCCTTGACCTCAAGGCCGTTCTCCTTAAGAGTAGTTCCGGTCTCCACTATATCAACTATCACATCGGACATGCCCAAAACCGGAGCAAGCTCGATTGAGCCGTTCAGATGTATGATGTCTATCTCTCTTCCGAGCGACGCATAATAGCGCCTGGCGATGTTTGAGAACTTGGTTGCAACCCTCAGTGTAACATCGGCATTGTCCCTGAAGTCCTTCTTGGCTGCCACACACATGCGGCATTTTCCGGTTTTCAGATCCAGAACCTCATATATGTCCGGCATGTATTCATCGATTATGTCCTTTCCTGCCACACCTATGTCTGCAGCACCGCGCTCTACATAGACAGCTACATCGCTGGGCTTTACCCAGAAGAATCTGACGCCTGTTGCCTGATTCTCAAACACAAGTTTTCTGGAATCACCAAGAACCTCAGGGCACCCAAATCCGGAAGCTTCGAACATTGTGTAGACCTTCTCTCCGAGTCTCCCCTTGGGAAGTGCGATATTAAGCATTATCTTTTCCTCCCATGTCAACAAGTTCCCTGTAACGCAGATTCATATCGGGCTCTTTAAGAGTCACTACACTCTTTCCGCTGTTTCTGATTTCCTGGGCCTTATTCAGCACGACATTGATGTCATCTCCGTCACTGTATTTCAAAACGGTGTCCACATCGTAATCCGGCACATCCTCAAGCAGCCTCTCAAGCGAATCAAGATACACGGCAAAGCCGATTGCCCTGGATCTTTTTTTCATCCTCCTCATCAACTTGTCGTACTGACCTCCGGAAATCACTGCAGACGGAACGCCCTGCACATAACCGCGGAAGACGATTCCGTTGTAGTACTTCATTCCGTCCAGGATTGAAAAATCAATTCTCATCCTCTTCGGATCAAGAGTTTTTGCTATTGTCCTTAGCTCCGAAAGGCTCTTTTCATCCACATACATGTCAGAAAGCTGGCTCAGAACCTCATCCGTTGAGCCACTTATCATTGCAAGCTTTGCAATCTTTGACAAAGGTTCACTGTAATATGGATTATTATCTGCAAGAGCTCCCAAAGCAGAGACATTGCGCGCTGAAAGTGCTTTTGCCACAATTGGTGCAAGAATATCAGGAATCTGGTTCAGAAGGCTTTCCACTATTCCTATGTGTGAAATTGTGAGAATCGAGTTCTTTGAGATCGAAGTAAGGCTCATCTGTGCAAGAGAAGCCACCTCACATAGTTCCAGAAGCCCCACGTCGCCGATACACTCAAGACCTGCCTGCATAATCTCTCGGAATGTTCCACTGCTTGAGGAAACACGGTAGACATTCTCTCCGTAGCAGATTCTGGAGACACTGTTATTTTGGTCTCTGACGCTTCTGACAATGGAAAGAGTCACATCAGGCTTCAATGCCATGAGCTTTCCGTCCGTATCGGTGAATGTGATGATGTTTGAAGAGACCAGAAAGTCCTTGTTGCGGGCATAAAGGTCATACTCCTCAAAGCGGCTCATCTTGTATGTCTTGTAGCCGAATGAGGAATACAGGGATCTGAGCTTGAAGAGTACCTTCTCCTCTCCTTTGAGGTTATATTTCTCAGCCATTGTTGTCTCCTTCCTTTCGAAGGCGTCCGATTACAGTCCTGTAGCCGCCGTCACCGTAGACAAGGCATCTGTTGACCCTTGAGATTGTTGCGGATGACACGCTTGTAATCTTGGAGATTTCTTGGTAGTTCTTGCCTTCATCAAGCAGAAACGCAACTTGAAGCCTCTGGGCCAGATCCTGAAACTCCTTGATGGTGCAGACATCCTCAAAGAACGAGCGGCACTCCTGCTCTGTCTTCAGAGAAAGAACCGCCTTGAAAAACTGCTGGGCAATATTCGGATCAATCTTATCCATACTGTATCTCCGTCCTGCTGTATTATTGCGCTAACACATTAGCACTTTAGCGCATTAAAGTAAATAGCATTCCTTGTAAATCTTGCAAATCTTGCAAATCTTGCAAATCTTGCAAATCTTGCACAATTTGCAAATCTTGCAAAACTCTGCAAATGTCAAAAGCATCTTTAGAACCTAAAAGACAATACAACGAATAACTCACTTATTAAAACCTAACGTTAGCTTTTGTAATGTAACTTATTTTATTTTAAAATAAAGAATTATTGTTCGTATTACTCTTGAATGACATTTGCGTTTTCATTAAATTATCTGACGTGAAACTGAATTTGCATCGATACAGGGCATATCTCTATCTGGCTCCGGCCATTGTTCTGGCGGCACTCTTTTGCTGGTATCCGGCAGTCAAAGGTTTTATTGAATCCTTTTTCACAGTTTCACACTCAGGTACAGTCCAGGGCTTTGCAGGACTTTCAAACTACAGGACACTCTTTTCGGACAAGGCGTTTCTGAACAGCGTCTCCAACACACTTAGGTTTATAGTGCTCTTTGTTCCTGCAAACACATTCCTGACTTTGCTTGCTGCATCACTTACAAGAAGAAAAAGCAGGTTCTCATTCATTCCCGAATACATATTCTTTGTTCCCGTTGCAGTATCGCTTTCTGCGTACTCGCTTCTTTTCCGCGAGCTTTTCCGCGGCAAGGCCTCGGTCATAAACAGAATCCTCGGAACAGATTTTCTCTGGATCAATGACAAAAGCGGGGCCATGGCAACGCTGGTTATTTTGGGAATCTTTCTGGATTTCGGCCTAGACTACATACTTCTTATGAGCGCATTCAGAGGCATCGACAAGAACATAATCGAGGCCGCACGTATGGATGGAGCCGGCGGGTGGAGACTGTTTTTCCAAGTCGAGCTTCCACAGATCCGCGGAACTGTGCTTGCCACGGTGTTTCTGGCCCTGAAGGATGCGATTCTGATTTCCGCGCCCATCATCATCCTCACGGAAGGCGGCCCGTACAGGTCAACCGAGACCATAATGTTTTATTACTACACCGAGGCCTTCAGAAGCGGAAACAGGGCGGTTCAGAATTCCATGGCGGCCCTTGTTCTGACAATCGCAGCCGTTGCCTTTGCAATCTACAGCTTAAGGAGGAAAAGCAGATGATAAGGCGACCGCTTGATCAGATGAAGTTCGTCCTCAGAAAGGTTGTTCTCCTTCTTCTGGCTCTGATTGTGGCCTTCCCTCTTTTCTACATGTTCTCCTCCTCTCTTTTCTCGGCAAAGGATTTCAACAAAGTTAATCTGCTGCCTGCAAAAGCTGTCTTCAGCAACTACGCAAAGGTTTTCGGCCACAGGTATTTCGGATCGTACATAATCAACTCGGTGGGAACATCGGTTCTGGCATCTGTCATCAGAACTGTTGTGATTGTCCTGGCCTCATTTGCATTGACTCATCTTTCCTTCAAAGGAAGGAACCTCATCTTCTCTGCCCTGATGCTCACGCTCTTTGTGCCGCAGGAAGCAGTTTTGTACCAGAACTACAGAACCATAGCATCTTTGGGTCTTCTGGACACGTGGGCGGGAATAATTGCCACAAGTCTTTTTTCCGCAGCTCAGATGATTCTTGTCATGGGGTCTTTCATGGCGCAGGACAGAAGTTCCTATGATGCAGCCAGAATAGACGGAGCTTCGGACTTAAGATACATAGTCTCAGTTCTGGTACCGCTTTCGGGTCCTGCCGTTCTGACAGTATCGATTCAGACTCTGATTACCACATTCAACAGCTACCTTTGGCCGCTTCTTGTTACAAACAAGCCCAAAACCCGCACTATTCAGACAGGAATAACCATGCTGGGTTTTGCAGAATCCGGAGACATGGGAGCCCAGATGGCTTCGCTTGTTCTCATAACCGTACCGTTTATGATTGTTCTGGCGTTCACGAAAAAAAGAATAGAGAACTCACTGATAAGGAGGTGAGGATATGATAAAGAGATTGTCCGCATTTGTTTTGGTTGTGCTTGTCTGCTCAGCCCTTTTCGCATCAGGTTCGTCCGAGAAGTCGGAAAAGACAACCGTGACCATCTGGCACAGCGCACAGGGATCAAACGCACAGGTGTTTGAGAACCTTGCGCAGGACTTCAACAACGGAATCGGCAAAGAAAAGAACATAGAAATCGAAGCAATCTATCAGGGCAAGGCAAACGATGTTCTGACAAAGGTCAATGCGGCAACAGGGACCGACTCTCTTCCGGATATCGCCATGATGGACGCAACAGCTGCCCTGGACATGAACAACAGCCCCTATCTTGTCACCGTGGACAAGCTGGGAATAGACACCTCCGACATATTGGAATGCGGAATCTCATCCTATACCTCGGAAAACGGACTTCTGGCACTGCCTTTCAACGCATCGGCTCTGCTTTACTACTACAACAAGAGCCTTTATGACTCTCTGGGTCTTCAGCCGCCCAGAACTCTGGATGAAATGGCCGAGGTTGTTGCAAAGACCGCATCAAAGGACAGAAGCGGATTTGCAGGGGTTCCTGCCACATTCGAGCTTACAACACTCATCGGGGCCCAGAACGGCCTGAGCTACATGCTTAACAACAGAAACGGACATGACGGTGCGGCCACAGAGGTTCTTTTCGGAAAGGAAGGAACATACAAGGCATTTCTTGAAAAATGGAAAGCCGTTTATGACACAGGTGCCTACAATCCAATCGCCTCCGGAGTTACAGCCGAATTCACAAGCGGAAGAACTGCAGCCATGCTTGCATCATCCAGTAACCTTGCATCGGTCATCAATTCGGTCTCAGGTGATTTTGAGGTCGGCGTTGCAAAGGTTCCTATGGTTAACGAAAAAGCAACAGGCGGAACTGTCATCTCAGGCGGAGCTCTTTTCACATTCACACAGTCTGAGGCTGTGAAAACAGTTCTTGAATACCTTATCTCTCCTGAAGTTCAGGCAATCTGGTCAGAATCCACAGGCTATGTTCCTGTGAACACCAAATCCTATGATACAGACGCCTACAAGGCGTTTTTACAGAAGAATCCCCTTTACAGCGTGGCGATAAAATCGCTTCTGGATTCCAATCCGGGTCTTGCGAATGTATGGGTTCCCTCGGCCTACTCCGTCTATTATTCGTTCCAGGCCAACATTGTGGATGTTCTTAACGGAAAGGATATGGATACTGCGGTGTCTGAGATGGTTAAAACAGTTGAAAGCGCGATAAAAGCTTACGTTTCAAACTGATTTGAAGAAGATACATTTTGCCTTGTGATCGCAGCCTGCGCATGCGGCGCCGGGACATTCGGTAAAGCCGTCAACGGCGCTTTCAAGCTGGTCGATGTGCCACTTAAGCTCATCGATATGGCTCTGAAGCGCCTCCAGGCGTCCCAGGTCCTGTGAAAGCTTGCTGCGGTACTGGGCAAGAAGCTCGGTTCTTCTTTTGTTTCCCTTCTGGTCTCCGTCCTTCAGACGGATGATTCTTGCAATCTCCTCCAAAGAGAAGCCCAGATCCTTAAGCTCCATGATGCGCTTGAGGTACACAAGGTCCTGGTCTGAGTAATACCTCTGACCGCCTTTGGTCCTTGACTCGGGAAGAAGTCCAAGCTCTCCGTAGTATCTTATGGTCCTGAGAGTCAGACCGGAAAGCTTTGCAATCTCACCTATTCTGTAGCGCTTCATATATTCGGATTCTAACAGACAGATCATCCGCTTTACAAGAAGCCTTCGTTTCTCTATAAATTATCGGTATGGAACGTTGGGACATCTATGACATCAATAAAAACAGAACCGGAAGAACCATGGCAAGAAACGACTGGACCATGGCAGGGGGAGATTATTATCTCTCCGTTTTAGGTGTCATCAGAACTCCTGACAACAGATTCCTGATTACAAGAAGAGCCATGGACAAGGCATGGGCACCAGGCTGGTGGGAAATTCCCGGAGGCGGGGTCAAGGCAGGAGAAAGCTCCTTTGAAGCTGTCTGCCGCGAGGTTTTTGAGGAGACTGGAATCGATGTTTCCAAGGCAGAAGGCGGATACCAGTTCTGCTATCACCGCGAGCAGCCGGGTCAGAACTACATTGTGGACATCTACCGCTTTGACATGGACATCTCGGAAAAAGATCTTCATCTACAAACCGAAGAGGACATTGACGGAAAACTTGCCACATTGTCCGAGATAAAAAAAATAGCGGAGGAAGGTCACTTCCTCCACTACAACAGCATAAAAGAAGTCTTTGAAAACTGATTAAAAATCAGACATAGAAAAGAATGTCTGCATAGGTCGGAATCGGCCAGAAGTCTCTTCCGACGATAAGCTCAAGATCATCTGAAACTTTTCTCACATCCTCCATCGCAGGAACAATGCAGGCGCGGATAAAATGCGCAAGCTCAGAGCCGCTGTGAGAGGCGCTCTTGTCAATCAGAGACTGTAAAAGCTCGACTCTGTCGGACAGAGTATCGTTAAGCTCGCTTATTCTCTCCAGGAGGGAAACCTCTGTTCTGCACCTGAGCGCAGAAACCGCAGCCTTCTTTGAATTGATGGCCTGAGCAAGGAATGATGAGTAAGAACTTACGGCAGGAATAATCTGCTGGACTATCATATCGCGAAGTGTTACTGCCTCGATACGGACGGTCTTGCTGTAGACTTCATTAAGAATCTCATATCTGGAATGCATCTCGGCGGGGCTGAATACTCCGAACTCCGAAAACAGCTCTATGTTCTTCGGTGCAATGAAGGCATCAAGGGCCTCGGGGGTTGCCTTGAGGTTCAGAAGACCGCGCTTTTTGGCTTCCTTCACCCATTCTTCGGAATAGTTGTTTCCGTTGAAGACTATTCTGCTGTGCTTTCTGTAGGTATCCCTGATAAGATCGGCCACAGCACTGTCAAAGTCCTTGGCATCCTTGAGAGTCTCATAAAAGCCCTTCAGAACCTTGGCAACAACTGTGTTCAGAACAATGTTAGGTCCTGAGACGGAGAAAGAAGATCCCAGCATCCTGAACTCGAACTTATTTCCTGTGAATGCAAACGGGGATGTTCTGTTTCTGTCCGTCGTGTCCTTGGGAATTGACGGAAGAACATGAACTCCAAGTTCCATCTTGGTCTTGGAAGCACCCTTTGCAGTCTTTCCTGCGGCAATGGACTCCATGATTTCTGTAAGCTCGTCGCCGAGGAAGATGGAGATGATGGCAGGCGGTGCCTCGTTGCCTCCGAGTCTGTTGTCATTGCCTGCGCTGGCCGATGAGCAGCGGATAAGATCCTGATAGTCGTCAACAGCCTTGATTACGGCAACCAAAAAAAGAAGGAACTGCACATTGTCTTTGGGGTTCTTTCCCGGCTCAAGCAGGTTCATTCCTGTATCGGTTGAGATTGACCAGTTGTTATGCTTTCCGGATCCGTTGATTCCCTTGAAAGGCTTTTCATGAAGCAGACAGGCAAAGCCGTGACGCTCGGCCACCTTCTTCATTGTCTCCATGGTGATCTGGTTGTGGTCTACCGCAACGTTCGTGGTGGCGAACACAGGGGCAAGCTCATGCTGACACGGGGCAGCCTCGTTGTGTCTTGTCTTTGCACTGACGCCCAGTTTCCAAAGTTCCTTGTCCAGGTCCTTCATGTACTCGGCAACACGGGTTCTGATGGCTCCGTAGTAGTGGTCGTTCATCTCCTGGCCCTTGGGGGCACGGGCTCCGATGAGTGTTCTTCCTGTGAAAATCAGATCGCGTCTTTTTGCATAGTCGGCACGGTCGATGAGAAAGTACTCCTGCTCAGGGCCCACTGTGGTGATTACGCGCTTAACATCGGAGTGTCCGAACAGATGAAGGATTCTCACAGCCTCATCGCTTATGGCCTGCATGCTCCTAAGAAGCGGAGTCTTCTTGTCCAGAACCTCACCTGTGTAGGAGCAGAAAACTGTCGGGATGTAAAGTACATCGTCGCGGATGAAGGCGTAGCTTGTCGGATCCCATGCGGTGTAGCCGCGGGCCTCGAAGGTGGCTCTGAGGCCTCCTGAGGGGAAAGACGATGCGTCGCTTTCTCCCTTGACCAGGGCCTTTCCGTTGAATTCCAAAATAGCTCTGCCGCCTTCTGCGGGGGTCAGAAAGGCATCGTGTTTTTCGGCGGTGATTCCCGTCATGGGCTGGAACCAGTGGGTGAAATGCGTGCAGCCGTGCTCAAGTGCCCATGTCTTCATGGCATTTGCAACGCTGTTGGCCACAGCAAGGTCAATGTCTTTTCCCTCTGAGACGGTCTTTCTCAGGGTCTTGTAGATGTCCTTTGGAAGCTTCTCCCTCATGACGGCGTCATTGAAGACCAGACTTCCGAAATAATCAGCCACTGTTTCCATTTGCAACCCCGTGCCTTTTCTGTGTATAGTTATGCAAAACTTCTACTTTATTTCAGACAAAGGGTCAACTTCTTTACCTGAAAAACCTAGACATAAGTAATAATATTGAGCACCATTTATATGCATCCATGCGACAACGGAGGTCGGTCATGACAGAAAAAATCGTCGAGCAGCTGAAAAAGCAGGACGTCAGGTTCGTCAGACTCGCATTCTGCGACATCTTCGGACAGCTGAAGAACATCTCCATCGGTTTATCATCCCTTGAAAAGGCAATGGAAAAAGGCGTAGGACTCAACGCCGCCTCAGTCAGAGGCTTTCTGAACATCGATGATTCGGATCTGCTTCTCTTTCCGGACCCTGAGACTCTGACAATCATCCCCTGGAGACCTTCCGATGCCAAGGTCGCACGTTTTTTCTGCTCCATCAGGCATTCGGACGGAAGGCCGTTTGAAGGCGATGTGCGCACAATCCTCAAGAACTATGAGAATTCCCTGAAGAAGTCAGGAACACAGCTCAGCGCCAGAACCGAATGTGAGTTCTATCTCTTCAAGCAGGATGCCGAGGGAAATCCCACCGACATTCCCATGGACAGGGCCTCCTACTTCGAGGCATCTCCGATTGACAGGGGTGAGAATATCAGACGCGAAATCTGCCTAACCATGGACCAGATGGGAATCAACTACATCGCAAGCCATCATGAAAAGGGCCCGGGACAGAACGAGATCCGCTTCAGCCCCGCCCCTCTTCTTTCTGCCGCAGACCACCTTGTGACTTTCAAGGACATTGTGAAGAACTCAGCTGACAGAATGGGACTTTTTGCATCATTTTTGCCAAAGCCATTGTTCGGAGAAAACGGATCGGAGCTTGCAATCAGCCTCTGTATTGACAACGCAAAGGCCAAGGACAGAGAAAGACTCACCCGCCAGATGGTCGGAGGCATCTTAAGACGCATCGTCGAGATGACAATCTTCCTCAACCCCATTGCCAACTCATATGAGAGAATCGGAACCTTCGAGGCACCGTCTGCGGTGAACTACAGCCTCGGAAACGGAAGCTTCCTTGTTAAGGCACATCCTGAGGCAGCAAGAGTCAAGCTCAGAAGCGCAGATCCTTCCTGCAATCCTTACCTTGCCTGCCTTCTTCTTTCAGGAGCCGCAATGGAAGGCATCCGCGATGATGTGGATCCTGACAAGTACAACACGGGAAGCGAACTTCCTGACACAATGAACGATGCGATAAAGTGCGCGGAGAACTCGTCATTCATAAAGACGATGATTCCCGATGTCCTGTTTGAGAGATTCCTGCAGGCAAAGCGTGATGACTGGAAGGAGAGCTCGCTTTCGGGCGATCCGATGCTCAAGGCAAAGAACATGGAATTCCCGGTAACCTGATAAGCGGGAAGGAGGATATAATGAACAGCTTCAAAGGAAGATCCCTTTGCGTAATCGACGATTTCTCAAAGCAGGAGAGACTCTATCTCTTCTCCCAGGTCAGAAAACTCAAGAAGGCCATCGCCGAGGACGACAGAAAGACAATCGATTCATTCAGAATCAATGATTCGGATTTCGGAATCTATGAAGTGTTTCTTGAGGACAGCACAAGAACCAAGGAAAGCTTCAGAAACGCCGCCAATTTCCACCATGCCAAGCTTACGGAAATGAGCGCGGACAACTCCTCCTTCAACAAGGGAGAAAGCTACGCCGACACATTCAATACACTGTGCGGCTACAACAACAGGATCTTCATCATAAGAAGCAGAGTGGAAGGCGTGTGCCGCTATCTCAGCGAGGAGTGCTGCTCCTATGCAAAGAGAAACGACCTCCCCTTCACCCCGGCATTCATAAACGCAGGAGACGGAAAGCACGAGCATCCCACTCAGGAGCTTTTGGACGAGTACTCATTTCTGGAAGACAACGACTGGAAGACAGACAGCCTTCATATAGCCCTTGTCGGAGACCTTTATCACGGCCGCACAGTCCACAGCAAGGCAGACGGTCTTAAGCTCTGGGACAAAGTCAGGGTAGACCTGATTGCTCCTGATGAGCTTTCAATGCCCGAGTCCTATGTGACAAAGATGAAGGAAAACGGGTTTGAGGTCAGAGCCTTCAAGTCCATCGAGGAATACCTGAAGCAGAGCGACATTGCCACAAAGTGGTACTTCACAAGACCTCAGCTTGAGCGTATGGGAGAAAAAATTCTCGCCAAGGCAGATTCTCTCAGAGCTTCCATCACATTCCAGAAGCAGTTCATGGAAAAGCTTCCTCAGGGAACAAAGTTCTACCACCCGCTTCCAAGACACAAGGTCCATCCGACCATTCCAACATTCCTTGATGACACTCCGCTCAACGGTTGGGAGAAGCAGTCAATCAACGGAATGTACTGCAGAATAGTCCTTCTGGCACTGGTTGCAGGAAAGATCGGAGACGATTTCAAGCAGGAGAAGAACCCTGAGTCAGCTCAGGAAATCCAGTGGATAATTGAGGCGCAGCCGAAGAGCTCGGCATCAAAGAAGGAAGAAATCTCAGAGGGAGTCAGACCCATCAGGGATGGAATAGTGATTGACCACATCTGCAAGGGAGATTCACCAGAAGAAATCAGACGCTACATGATTCTTATCCGCAAGGTCATGGGCCTTGACGGACTTAAGGGCGGCGAATGGGTCAGCCAGAGTTCAAGCGGCGATTTCAAGGGAATCATCTTCAGACCTGGCAAATTCAGTCTGGACCACAAGCAGATAAAGCGCCTTGCCGCCGTGGCCCCTGGCTGCACACTGAACATCATCGAAAACGGAAAGGTCGCCAAAAAGTACCGCACTTCCCTTCCGCCCAGAATCTACAACTTCGATGACCTTATGTGCACCAACGAGGCCTGCATCTCCAACGACAGCCAGAACGAGCACGTACAGGCCATGTTCATCAAGACACTCGACAACAGGTTCACCTGCGCATACTGCGGCAGAGTCCATACATTCAAAGAGATTTTCAAGCACTGAGGAGGCATCATGGAGCTTACAAAGTATTCGAACGATCTTGCCAGAAAGGCATTGGAACTGGGGGCCATCAGACTCTCCCCGGAAAAGCCCTTCTGCTGGGCAAGCGGCTACTACATGCCCATCTACAACGACAACAGGTCGTTTCTCGGAGACTATCAGGCCCGCCGCATGATTGCCATGGCCTTCAGGGAAATCCTGGAAAAGCTCGGCTTTGACCCGGACAACATCGCCGGAACCAGCACCGCAGGCATCCCCCACGCCACGACACTTGGAGACCTTTTGCAGAAACCCGTCACATACATCCGTTCCTCTTCCAAGGACCACGGCCTCCAGCATCAGATCGAGGGCCTTGGCCGCGCTTCAGGTTATGAAGGCAAGAAAGTAGTCCTGATAGAGGACCTTATCAGCACAGGCATGTCATCGATCAAGGCGGTGAAGGCAATTCAGGAAGCAAACGGAATTGTCCCCTACTGCCTTGCAATCTTCTCCTATGGAACAGACCAGGGAAAGCAGGCTTTCGCGGAGCTTCAGCCCAAGTGCAGCCCGATTACGATTTTGGACTACAACTACGTCATCTCCATCGCAAAGGAGACAGGCTACATCAAACCCGACCAGGAAGAGATGCTTCTTGAGTGGTCATCCTCCCCGTTCACTTGGGGCGAGAAGCACGGCTGGAAGAAAAAGGAGGAAAACTGATGAACTACCTTGAGCTTCTTTCTTCAAGTGCCAAAAGCGCCGGAAACTGCGCATGCATGGGAATTGATCCAAACTTCTCAGCCCTGCCCTCTGGGGTTTCGGTATCCGAATTCTTCTGCACCCTCTTTGAGGTGATGGACAAAGCAGGCATAAAAGTTGCGGCAATCAAGCCCAATATCGGTTACTTCTCACGCTTGGACAAGCCTCTTGAGAATTCCTTTGAAGGATCAAAAGCGTTGGCTTCAATTGTAAAAGCACTTCCTGCGCGTCCTTTCATCCTTGATGCAAAGCGAGGCGACATTGCAACATCATCTGCAAATTACGCCTTTGAGGCTTTCTGCAGCTGGGGTGCAGACTGTGTCACAGTCTCACCTTACATGGGATCTGACAGCATAAGTCCTTTTGCAACTGCAATCGGAGAAAATGCCAAAACCAAAGGTTTTTACATCCTCAACAGGACAAGCAACCCAGGCGGAAAGGACCTTCAGAACCAGATTATGGAAGACGGAAGACCCGTTTACATGCATGTGGCTGACCTTATTGCCAAGTGGAACGCCGAGTACGGCAGCGGAATAGGTGCCGTTGTCGGAGCCACGAATCTTAGGGAATTTGAGGATCTTGCCGCCTTCTATGCGGATAAGAAGGTTCCCCTTCTGATTCCGGGAGTCGGAAGCCAGGGAGGAAGCGCAAGTGATGTAATTTCCATCATGAAGAAGACAGGCTACCCTCTTGAGCTTTGCAGAATCAATTCTTCATCAGCTCTTTCCCACCCATGGGCAAAGAAGAAGGAAAGCGCCCCTTCGAACTGGAAGCAGGTATGCCTTGATGCAATCAAGCGCTTTGCAGAGGAGTGTTCACTGTGAGTTTTACAAGAAAACCTTTCCCGATGGGACACAAGGACAAGAGTGTCCATCTGGCCACGGTCAGCGGAGTGGCATCAACCAAGCCGGATCTTATCAAGTACTTTGATGAGAATGTCACCTCTGTTGAAATCATAACCACAAAGAGCTTTCAGGTCCGCCCCAATCCTGGCAACCGTGAGCCCGTAATCTGTGAGACAAGCGCGGGCAACTTCGGAAACTCCGTAGGTCTCAGAAACCCGGGAATGGCCATAGCCGTAAGAGATATCCACAAGCTTAGGGACAAAGGACTCAGAGCCTGGCTCAACGTGTCTGTCTCGGCTGATAATCCTGATGACTTTACCACGCTTGTAAAGGTATTTGATAGCTTCTCTGATTCTATTGAGCTTAATTTTTCATGCCCTCATGCAAAATCAGGCTATGGTGCATCCATCGGAGTTGATAAAGATATTGCCTCCGACTATGTCAAGAAAATCTGCGAATCCTATCCGGAGAGAAAGAGTCTTCTGTTTGTAAAGCTTACTCCCAATGTGGACAACATAGGAGAAATCGCAAAGGCTGTGATTCTGGCAGGTGCTGACGGAATCAGCGCCATTAACACGGTTGGCCCTGTTGAGCACATAGACCCGGCTTCAGGGTGCTCGATTTTAAACAGCGCAAAAGGCGGCAAGGGCGGAAAGTCAGGCCTCTGGGTCAGAGACATAGCCCTTAAGGCTGTTTCAGAAATCAGAAAGGCTGTTGGAGATGATGTTCCAATCATAGGTATGGGAGGAGTCTCTGACGGACCAAGCTGTGCGGATATGATCAAAGCCGGAGCTGACGCCGTAGGAATAGGTTCTGCCCTGGCCCATGTGGGACAGAAGAACTGGATAGAGTTTTTCAATGAAGTTCAGGACGAGGCTTCCAAGCTTCTTGCCGGAAAGGAAGTGACAATCAGATCCACCTCATACAGCGGCAAGAAAAGCCTTATGAACTACAGGCCCTTCAAGGTCATCAAGAAGATTCTTCACAGTGAGGACACAGCAATCCTTATTCTGGACGGTGAGATGAAGAACTTTGAGGCTGGCGAGTTCGTCTTCCTGTGGATTCCAGGAGTCGGTGAAAAGCCGTTCAGCGTGGCAAAGAAGGAACCTCTGACTTTCGTAATCAAAAAGATTGGAGTATTCACACAGGCAGTCTTTGACAAAATCAATGAAGGCTCAACAATCTACCTCAGAGGTCCCTACGGAAATGTCGTTCTTCCTGCAAAGGCCAAAAAGGCCATAATAATTGCCGGCGGCACAGGAGAGGCAGTGGCACTTCCGCTTGCCCAGAGGCTCAGTGATATGAAAACTCCGATGAGTTTTCTTGTAGGAACAAGTGTCCCAGGAAACCATGGAATCCTTCAGGAGCCTCTTTCAGAGTTCGGCCCTTACAGATGCATCTCCGATGAGGGAAAACCGGGAAGAGCCTTGGACAGCCTTGATGAAGTCATATCAGAAGCCCAGGCAGACGGAACGGATCTCAAGGAAATTGCCTTCTACCTGATAGGACCTGAGATTTTCATGAACATCACGGCAAAGAAGCTTCTGGTAAAGGGAGTTTCTGCCGAAATGACCCTTCTTTCCATGGAAAAGAACACAATGTGCGGCGTAGGTCTTTGCGGCGAATGCTCGTGCGGCGGAAGAATGACATGCCAGTACGGAACATTCCTTCCATTGGATTTTCTGATCAAGGAGAATGTTCTGTGACAGATGCCCATGTCCATTTCAGAGACTGGAACCAAAGCACAAAAGAGACTGTCCTTCACGGAATGCTCACGGGAGTAAGAGCGGGCTTTGATACCTTCTTTGACATGCCCAACTGCAATCCCCCTGTCACAGACAGGGAGACTGCGCTCAGGCGGCTGGAACTTGGAAAGCAGGCTGAAGCGGAGCTTAAGAAACAGGGCTTTGATGTTCATTATCATCTCTATCTTGGACTGACTTCTGATGAAAAGCAGATTGCCGACATGGTCAGTGTCTACAATGACCTTTTCCCCAAAGTCTGCGGCATGAAGATGTTCGCATCCCAGTCTACAGGCAACATGGGAATAATCGGAAAGGAAAACCAGATGGCAGTCTATAAGGCCCTTTCTGAAAACAATTACCGCGGTGTCATTGCCGTTCACTGTGAAAAAGAAGAGCTGTTCAAACCTGATGCGTCATCTCACAGCATGAAAAGACCTTCTATCAGCGAAGAAGCTTCGGTGCGCGATCAGATAGACTGTGTCGATAAAGCAGGTTTCAAGGGTACGCTTCACATTGCCCACATCAGCACAAAAGGTGCGCTTGATACAGTAAAAGATGCTCGTTCAAGGGGAATGAGAATAACATGCGGAGCTACGCCTCACCACATTCTTCTGAATTCAGACTGTGAGACAGACATTGTGAAGATGAATCCCCCGCTGCGCCCTGAAACAGACCGACTTGCAGTCTGGAATGCCCTCTTTGACGGGACAATCAACTGGGTGGAAAGCGACCATGCGCCTCACACGCTGGCCGACAAAATGGCCGGAGCCTGCGGGATTCCGGGTTTTGAGGGAATGCTTTTGGTTATCAGAAAACTCAGGGAAGCCGGCATGAGTGAGGCTAGGCTCAATGAGCTTTTCTGCACCAACGCTCTTGAGGTTTTCGGAATAAAAGAGAAGACCGCCCCTGTTCCTCAGATTACAGATGAGATGATAGCTCGGGCACGCTCGGCCTACGCTGTCTCTGCCTGGAACTAAGTTATTTCTTTCTGAATACAATGAGCTTACCTATAAGGTAGTTCATAATTCCGACGATGATGGATGCGGTCCATTTCATGGGAACCGCAGGCCAGTCCATCAGGCTGACTGTAACGTACATGAAACCTATGTTGAACAAGATGGTCATGATTCTTAGAGAGAAGAACTCGGCCATCTCCTTTATCACATTTTTCACACTCCAGTTGCGGCTTTTATACACCATGGTCTTGTTGGTGAAAAAGCAGAACACAAGCGTAATCACAGCACTTATTGTGGCCGACGGAACGTTCGGAATTCCGATTTTGCGGTAGCAGAGCCAGTACAGAAAGGCATCCAGCACTGTGGCAAGAAATCCGAATATGGTATAGAGAATGAACGTTCCGTATTTTTTCCAAAACCTGCTCTCAGACATATACCTTCTCTCTATCCTATCATGTTGAATCCGAAAAACAAACCTACTATACTTTTTTAAGAGAGGAAGAGATGAAAGCAATTTGCATTGAAAAACCATGGTCAGTCGGGGTCAAGGAGGTTGAGCGCGTTGAGCCCAACTATGAGGAATCCGTCATCAAAGTCCACGCTGCAGGAATCTGCGGAAGCGATCTTGGAGCATACAGAGGGACGAACAACATCGTCTCATACCCAAGGATCATCGGTCACGAGATTGCAGGTGAAGTCATCTCAGTAGGCACAAAGAATCCCAACAACATCAAGGTCGGAGACCGCGTTGTCATTGACCCCTACACATACTGCGGCCACTGCTATCCATGCTCTCTCGGAAAGAGAAACTGCTGCCGCAACATCAAGGTCCGCGGCGTGCACATCGACGGCGGCATGTGTGAGTATTTCACCCACTACACTGACATGCTCATCAAAATCCCCGACGGGCTTTCCTGGGAGCATGCAGCCATGGCCGAGCCTCTTACAATCGCGCTTCACGCCCTTCACAGGCTCAAACTCGAGGCCGGCGAGCACATCGTAGTCTTCGGAGCCGGAACCATCGGTCTTCTTGCTGCAATGGCCTCGCTTGCCTATGATGCCATCCCGATTGTTGTCGATATCGTCGACGAGCGCCTTGAACTTGCCAAGAGCCTCGGGGTGAAATACACAATCAATCCCAAGCGAGACAACACCGAGCAGAAGGTTGCCGAGTTCACACACGATGCATACGCAGAGTGCGTCTGCGAAGCCTCAGGAGCCAGCGCCTCAATCAGGGCCTCGTTCGATGTCGTCTGCCACGCAGGACGAGTCGCATTCACAGGCTATCCCAAGGGAGAGACAAGCCTTCCTACAGACATCATCACGAAAAAAGAGCTGGATGTGCTTGGAACACGCAACAGCAACGGCGATTTCAAGGAAGCATTGGAATTAATCAGCTCAAAGCGCGTGGATGTAGAGAAGATCATCACAAAGGTAGTCTCTGTCGACGAGGCTCCCGAGACACTCAGAGACATTGAGAAGAACCCCGGAAACTACCTCAAGGTCGTTGTGAGATTCTGATGGAACGAAAGACCATAAACGTCGTTGCCGCCGTCATAAGACAAAACGGACGCATCTTTGCCACCCAAAGAGGCTACGGCAACTACAAGGGCTGGTGGGAGTTTCCAGGCGGCAAGATCGAACGCGGCGAGACTCCCCAGGCTGCCCTTGTGCGTGAAATCAAAGAAGAGCTTGATACGGAAATCGAAGTCGGCGATCTGATTGCCAACGTAGAATACGACTACCCCGAATTCCATCTTGTCATGGACTGCTTCTGGTGCACTGTCAGAAGCGGAAAGCTCACCCTTCTTGAGGCCGAGGATGCACGCTGGCTTTCCAAAGAAGAACTGTTTTCCGTCAAATGGCTTCCGGCTGATGTGGAAGTGCTGGAAAAGGTGGAGAAAGGGCTTTGAGGCCTTGGTGGTCGCACATAACGTAAATATTTATAGACATTTCTGCTCGTTGTGTTTATATTTATAAATGTTATGGGAAAGAAAGCCGTTGTATTGTTGCCAAAAGACAGAAAAATCCTCGCAACCATGGGAGAAAACATCAAGCTTGCTCGCCTCAGACGTGATCTTTCGGCAGAGCTTGTCGCAGAACGTGCCAGCATCAGCCGCGCAACTCTTTGCAATGTGGAAAAAGGCTCCCCCTCGGTCTCAATCGGAACCTATGTTGCGGTTCTGCACGCTCTGGGAATGGCCGGTGAGTTTGAAAAGATCGCAGCAGACGACATTCTGGGCAGGAAACTACAGGACCTGAATCTGGTCTCACACAGAAAACGGGCGACAAAGACTATGAGTGATGAAGATGAGTAAGACGATTCTTGTTTATGCCGATTGGAAAGATCTTTCCTCTCCCACTCTCGTTGGAACTCTTCATTCCGATATTCTTCGCGGCAAAGAAGTTTTTTCCTTTGACTATGATAATCGGTGGCTTGAAGAACATAGCAGCTCATTTCTGGATCCGGATCTTCAGATGTACGGCGGAAGACAGTATGTACAAGACAACAGGACTCTCTTCGGTGTATTCACCGACTGCTGCCCTGACCGCTGGGGTCGGCTTCTGATGAAGCGTCGTGAATCAATCTTAGCAAAAGAAGAAGGAAGAAATCCCAGAACCCTCTTGGAAAGCGACTACCTTTTAGGTATTCAGGATTCGGCAAGAATGGGTGCTTTGAGATTCAAGCTTGAAGCAGACGGACCATTTCTTTCCACAGATTCAAACATGCCCATTCCGGTTTGGACCAGCCTGAGAGAACTTGAACAGGCTGCAGTAAACATTGATGCGGATTCCGGAACAGAAAAAGAAGAACGTGTCTGGCTCAGGCTTCTGGTTCAGCCCGGATCTTCTCTTGGAGGAGCAAGACCAAAGGCTACAGTCCGTGACACTGATGGAAATCTCTGGATTGCCAAATTCCCTTCACGAAATGATGAAATCAATACAGGTGCTTGGGAAATGGTCACTCACAAGCTTGCATCTAGGTGCGGTTTACGTGTACCTGAGGCAAAGTGTGAATCTTACTCTCCTACAGGGAGCACATTTCTGGTAAAGCGTTTTGACAGAACAGATGGCGGAAAAAGGCTTCATTATCTTTCGGCCATGACAGTCTTAGGAGAATCAGACGGCTCAGGATCAGAAGAAGGTGTGAGCTATCTGGATATCGCAGGAGCCATACGGCAATATGGTTCCAAAGTAAAAGAAGATCTGCTGGAACTATGGAAAAGAATTGTCTTCAGCATTGCAGTTACAAATACAGACGACCATCTCAGAAACCACGGTTTTCTTTTCAACAGAAAAGGCATGGAGCTATCGCCTCTTTTCGACGTCAATCCAAACCCAGACGGAAGTGCCCTGTCTCTGAATATCAATGATTCTGACAACTCCCTGGACTTTGATCTTGCAATAGACAGCGCCCCCTACTTTGACCTCAAAAAGGACGATGCCTCAAAAATGGTCAATGACATGAAGTCTCAGATCGCCTCATGGTCCTACATAGCCCAGAGCCTTGGCATTTCACGTGCTGAGATTGGAATGATGGAGCGATGCTTCAGGATTTGCTAGAAGAACCATCTCAAGCTATTAATAACACTGGATAGTTTGAATATCCTCATCTGTACTCTTAGCACAAAGGCAAACCTAGGAGCTTTAGCAAGGCGAGCAAATCTTGCAAATCGAGGAAACTTTGCAAATCTTGCAAAACCATGCAAATCGAGGAAAACTCTCCAATTAGAGTTCCAGGCCTTGGATGGCGTTGGAATAGAGGAAGTGTTTCAGGTCGGTGTTGTTTCCTGTGTCGTACATGGTTCTGAGGAGGGTGTTGAAGCTTTCCATGTCACGGTCTTTTATGGTAAGGATTCCACAACCGTTTGAGACAAGGAGTTTGTTGGCGGCAGTCAGGGCGGTTCGTTTGTTGCCGTCCCAGAAGAGCTGGTTGTAGGTGATGTAGCAAAACAGTTCCAAGGCTCTTGATGTGGCTGTGTCGTATGTGCAAACGATTCTGCGGATATCCAATTCAACAGACTCTTTGACAGGAACAGGGGGCTTGTAGTCGGTGCCTGAGATACCGATGCTGCCGTAGCGAAGGACCCCCCACTCCAAGGCTTCGTTTCTGGCGATGAAAGAGTTCAATTTGCAAATGTAAGAGAGGTCAAGTTTTTCATCAAGCGATTGAAGAAGGTATTTCCAGGCATCACGCATGTTCATGATTGCCATAATGTCATCAAGGCTGACACCTGAGACATTCACTCCTTCAAGGATTGTCTTTGTCTGCGGGAAGGTGACATTTCTGTTTTCCATCTTCATTCCGCAGTAGACGTTTTCATCCCAGAGTTTTTTTGAAAGGAAAAGGCTCTGCTTTCTGTCCAGAGAAAACCTGTCACTGAACGTTGATCCGCTTTCTGACAGAAGCAGGCCATCAACGGTGGTCTGAAGGCCTTTTGCAAGTCGGTAGACAGTTTCGGCACTGCACTTGCCAAGGGATTTTTTGCCGTTGACCAGTTCGCTTACCGTTGTATAAGGAAGGCCGGTTTCCTTGGAAAGAGAGGCAATGCTGATGTTGTTTTCTTCGATATATTGTTTCAAATTCATGCATTAATAATAACTGATTAAAGATATCATTTCCATAATTATAACTGTAAAAAGTTATTTTATGTTAAAAATAAACTCCAGTCATTGATAACTCAACAGCGAACCAATCTCGCTGACGTGAATCATCTAGACTTGGAGTCTATAGATAGGATAATAAGCAAAATCACTGCTGTCAATGTTTCGGATTGAATCCGATTCAAGTTACAAAGTTATTTCTCCCAGTTGGGGAAGCAGTATTCGCCGCGGTAGTTGGAGCCGTTGTACTCGGGATACTTGAAGGGGCGATAGTGGCCTTTGGGGTCGGCTTTGGCCTCGCCGTCCTGGGTGTAGATGTACATGGTGTGGCGGTCCCAGACGACAATCTCGTCACGCTCATCGCCGGTGAGGTTGATAAGCTCGGTGCACATCTCGGGGTGGCCGTCGTCGGGAAGGGTCATGACGCGGTGGCCTTCTCCGTCGAAGGCTCCTTCGTGGGCGCTCATCCAGATGAGTTCCTCGCCGTTGCCATCCCAGTTGAGCGGGCAGATGACGTTGCCGTTGGAAAGCATCTCGCGGTGCCAGATTTCCTTGCCGTTGCAGTCATGCAGGTAGACAATGCCGTTGTTGCCCCAGTATGTGGTGGTGGCAATCTCAAAGCCTTTTCTGTCGGGACAGTAGTTTGCGCTGCTGATTCTCTGGCCGTGGCCGTTGATGTCACGGACGATGATTTTTCCGTCCTTGGAGACAATCATAAAGCCTTCCCAGCCCGAGACTATGGCAAGGCGCTCGTCCTGATCGGGGGCAAAGCGGCCGACTATGATCTCATCGGTGTGGTCGGTGTCTATTGGCAGTGACCACATGAGCTTTCCTGTGCTGTCCACCATGTTGTAGCAGGAGAAAATCTCGTCTTTTCCATCACCGTTGAAGTCGTATGAGAACGGGAAATGGCCTGTGTTGTACTTGGAGAACTGCCACTCATAGTTCAGGTCTTTGTCATAGATCCAATAGCGCGAATAGCGGTCTTTGATAAGAATTTCGCTATGTCTGTCAGCTCCTGAGACATTGACTATGCGGATTGCATCCACATTAAGACGCTTGAAGGCGTACTTGCCGAACTCAAGGCCTGTCACAGTTTCGGGTGCAGCTTCATTTAAAGGTGTGGGAATGCTCTTTTTGATTTTGCCGGTTCTTCCGTCAAGAATCATCAGCTTGAAATCCCAGGATGTGATGACCTCATCTATTCCGTCGTTGTCTATGTCGTAGATCTGAAACGGAAGATCCGTGGTGAGCTTTTCTGTCTCATCGCTGTCGCAGGGCTCTCCGATCTGCCAGAGAATTTTACCTGTATCAACGCTTACTGCGGTCATGCAGGAGATTACAGGATAGCGGTCCTTGTAGACCTTTCTCTGGTTCTGGCACATTACAAAGAACCATTCGTCGGTTCCTGTGAGGTGGCCGAATCTGATCTGTCTTGCAGCTCCGAAATCCTTAAGGTCAATCTTCTTGTAGAGCTTTGGGGCAAAGTGCTTTGAAGACTCTTCTTTCTCAGCTTTCTCCCACTGTGTTCTCTCGTTTCCGTAGGCCTTGTACTGCTCGTCAGTCATCTCAACACGGATATCTTTGTATCTGGTAGGACGGCAGGAACTCAGGGCGATGCAGCCACTTGTGTAGCGGTCATCCTTGGCTTCGATTACAAGCTTTCCGTTGAGATAGCATCTGATGGTGCTGCCGCTTACTTCAACTTTGAGGTTCTGATAGCAATCGGGGTCCCAGCTGGACGTTGCCTTTGCAAGGACAGTGCGGTCCAGCTTTTCCACTCTGTGAAGCTCTACTCCGCCCGGGACAAGGAAGAAGCCGTAGTGCATCATGCTTGTCTGATAGCGGAACAAAATGCCGTTGAAATGATCGGCAATCATCGCTCTGACAGATGTACTTACCGAATAGTCTCTCCAAAGGATGTCACCGGCTCTAAGGGTCGGAATGGCCTTACGGGCTGCAGGCTCGGTGAGGCGCATCTGCTCAATGCAGCGGCTGCCGTCCATGTCGGCATTTGAAATCAGCCATGTGGGTCCGCGGAAAGACCAGTCGGAAATCGGGTCGAACCACTGACCGCTGTAGCCCGGGTTGGGATAGTAATGGTACTCACCCATTGCGCTGTGCTCGGCGTCAAAGGGAAACGGTCCCAGAGGGAAAGAACTGAAATCATCACTGAGGATTGTCATCTGCTTACCAGTGAATTAAGGTGTCAACCTGTACAGGAAGTCCCGAGGCAATTGCCTTGTTGCCGGCAATACCTGTGAGAATGGACTTGACTCCATCACGGAAGTCAGCTGCTCTGTGGAACTCGTCATAAGGAGGATTGTCCAGGAAGATGTCGTCCAGAAGAACAGGATCTCCGCCGCCGTGGCCGCCCTCACCTGTTTTGACAGGAACATCGTACGGATCGCCGAACATCGGATATATGCGGATGTTGCTGTACTTCAGAGCACCTTCGTCCTTCTTGTCTCCGCCGGCATTGATGTATGGTCTTTCGACTGAGTGATACTCAAGACGGCCCTTTGTGCCGTTGATCATGACGTTGAAGCCTTCCCAAGGCATGTAGGAAACAAGGGAGTAAGACATCTGGACTCCGTTCTTGTAGCGGACAACGAGGTTCATTGTGTCTTCAATGCTGATGTCGTCTGAGAAGACGCTGCGGTCACGGATGTAGCCGCTGTCTGCCTCGGCATCAAGATACAGGGCCTTGAGGGTCGGATTGCTCTCAAGATCAATTGCAAACGGGTCGTTCTTGGCCTCTTCGCTTCCGTGGCAGCGGTAGTAGAACTTCTCCACTCCGCGCTTTTCGGCAGCTGCTCTTCCGTAGAACTGAAGAGAACCGAAACCGAATACAGTCTCAGGCTCTGAGGCGATCCAGAAGTTAACAAGGTCAAAGTGATGGGTTGCCTTGTGGACCAGAAGTCCGCCGCTGTTGTACTTGTTGCGGTGCCAGCGTCTGTAGTAATCGGCACCGTGCTCGGTATTCAGGAGCCACTCGAAGTGAACGGATGTCGGAGTTCCGATTGCTCCGTCACGGATGAGTTTGCGTACCATTGTGTGGTAAGGAGCATAACGGTAGTTGAATGTGACTCTGATGTGGCGTCCGGTCTTCTTCTGAGTGTCGATGATTCTCTGGGCCTTGCGCTCGTCAATTGTCAGAGGCTTCTCGGTAATTACATCGCATCCGGCTTCCATTGCGCGGCAGATGTAATCATCATGTGTGCGGTCAACGGATGTGACGATGATGATGTCCGGCTTTGTCTCGGAAATCATCTTCTCGAACTCATGAGGCAGATATGTGGGGACCTTTTTGGCGCCCAGTTCCTCAAGACGGGAATTGGCATAATTCATTCTTGTCTGGCTCTGGTCACAGAAACCGACCATGCAGGCAATGTCCGAATACTTTGAAGCTACGGCCTCATAATACATTCTGGCTCTTCCGCCAGTACCAACTTGTGCATATCTCTTAAGCGGCATACCACCCTCCATCAGATTCATGATACATCGTGGCGTTTCTATTTATAAGTACTCTTTCAAACTACTATTTGGACTATTACGTTATCGGAGCAGGATTAAAGACAATTATGTCGTTGTAGAGACCATACTTTTCGGCATATGTCTTCTGTCCGCTGACAACATCCAGAATGTGATTGTAAAGTTCAGTTCCAAGCTCGGCGATTGTTTTCTCTCCGGTGACGACAAAGCCGGCATCCAGATCGAACAGATCAGGCCACTGCTTCTTCATCGAATGCTGGGTGCAGATCTTGTAGACAGGAATGGCTTGAAGTCCGTATGTGGTTCCGCGTCCTGTGCTGAAAAGCTGCATGACTATGCCCGAGGCAAGCTGGCTGGGTCCGCACACAATGTCGGAAGCAGGAGTGGCTGCAAAAATCAGGCCGTTACAGGTCGGAGTCTCTCCGGGACCTATGACATCTGCAATGGGAGAGTGGCCGCTCTTAGCAATCGAGCCCATGGCCTTCTCAACGATGTTGCTCAGTCCGCCCTTCTTGTTTCCAGGAGCCGGGTTGGCGCTTCTGTCGACATGCTGTCTGGCAAGATATTCGTCATACCAGGAAATCTCTTTCTTGAGCTTTTCCACAGTCTTTTCGCTGCTGCAACGCTCTGCAAGAAGATGAACTCCGTCGCGGACCTCGGTGACCTCAGAAAACAGAACGGTTGCTCCGCCTGCCGCAAGAAGATCAAAGGCATAGCCTATGGTCGGGTTGGCGGATATTCCGCTGAAGGCATCAGAGCCGCCGCACTGGGCACCGATTCTGAGCTTTGAAAGCGGAAGCTCCACTCTCTTTCTCTTGTTCAGAATCTCAAGCTTGCGCTTTGCCGCTTCGCAGATGCTGCTGATCATCGCATCATAGCCGTTGCACTCCTGAAGGATAATCACGTTGTCCGGATTGTTCTCCTCAGGACTGAGTATCATATCCATGGTGAGCTTTTCACAGCCCAGTCCCACGGCAAGAATCTGACCTCCGAAGTTCGGATGGTGTGAAACGTTTCTGACGCTTCTGATTGGAATATCGGCATCGTCTGCCTTGATTGCGACTCCGCATCCATACGGATGAACAATGGGAACCACATCATCCACATTGGGATAGTTGGGAAGAATTTCACGTCTGATCTTGTCTGCGGCGTTGCGGACAACACCTGCGACACACTGGACAGATGTGATGATTCCCAGCATGTTTCTGCTTCCGGCAGGAAGATCAGGTCCGTTGTCATAGCCCATCCAGGTTTTTCTCTCAGGAAGGTCTGTCAGGACTTTTCCCTTGGAGCCGGCCACAAGGTCCTTCACTTCAGGTGAGCTTGGAAGAGCCAGATTGAACTCGTTGACCCATCCGCCTGCTTTGATATCCTCAAGCGCATAACCCAGAATCACACCGTATCGGATGACCGGGTCTCCCTTCTTGAGGTCGACAAGTGCTACCTTGTGTCCCTGCGGAATGTCGCACAGAACATGAAGTGATGTTCCGTCTATGGCATCTCCCTTGGAAGTAGGAGCAACGACTACGGCCACATTATCCTGATCAGCTATTTTGACAACTCTCATTTGTGCCTCCTTGGACAGGGTTCAGAGAAGACCTGCCGCCTGAAGCTGCTTCTTAAGGCCCTCAAGCTGCTGCGGTGTTGAATTCTTGGACGGAAGATAAGGAGCTCCCAGCTCAAGGCCCATGAGGTTGGCATAGTCCTTTGTTGCAACAGGGAAGCTTGACTTGTCCATCTGAAGTCTGATCGGGTTCAGCTTGTACTGCTGCTCCAGAGACTCCTTCAGGTTTCCGGCCTTGAAGGCATCGTAGATCGAGCACACGAGCTTAGGCACGAAGTTTGCCATACAGCAGACGGCACCTACGGCTCCCACGCACAGTCCTGCATAGATGAGTGTGTCCTTTCCGCACATGACCTTGAAATCCACATCGGCGTTGCGTCTGATGAACTCCTCGGTCTGAGTGATGTCTCCGCTTGAATCCTTCATTCCAACAACATTCTCTGTCTCATGGGCAAGGCGCTCGACCACTGTCTGCGGGATGCCGTAGCCTGTGCGGCCGGGATTGTTGTAAAGAAGCATCGGAACACCCGGGACATTCTTTGCGATTGTCTCAAAGTGGGTGTAAAGCTCATCCTCTGAAGGCTTGAGGAACATGGGCTGCAAAACAGAAACAGCTTTGGCACCGTGCTCGATTCCCATCTGTGCAAGTCTGACGCACTTTGATGTTCTGATTGCGCCGATTCCCATGAAAATTGGTACACGACCTGCTGTCTGGTCTATCATTACATCAAGAATGTCCATCATCTCGGACTCTTCCTGCATGTAGAATTCACCGTTGGATCCGAATGCCAGAATGGCGCTGACTCCACCGTTTATGACAAAGTCCACATGCTTTCTGAGCTTGGTCTCGTTGAAAGACTCGTCGTCATTCAACGGAACAGCGATAGGCGGGATGATTCCCTTGATAAAAGCGGTGTCAATTTTTGTTCCCATGTTTCAACCTCAGTACTCTTCGTATTTGATCATCGGGTCGGTGTCGACACTGATATTGTCGAATTTCACATCCGAGTTGATGACCCTGATTCCCCTGAAATCCGATTCAGGGATTCCCGCACACATCTCTGCCTCAAGACCGCTTTCAAGCTCCTTCTTGACCTTGAAAGTGCAGTCTTTGACAACGATGTTCTGAAGCGGCATCTCCGGAAGACCTGCAAGGAATGCTGCGGCACACCTGCAGTTTTCTGCCTTGACTCTTTCAATCAGAACCTTCCTGATAAGGGGAGTATCCTCTCCCACAGGCTGCTTCTCAAGTGAATAGAGCGCAGGGTCATTGCTTCCGCACCGATAGAACATGTTGATGGAAATCGGGCATATGACATTATCCATGAAAATGTCTGAGGCTACAATATCCTCCATGTGTCCGCCTCTGCCTCTGCGGGTCTTGATTCTGATACCTCTGTCAGTCCCCAAAAAGCGGCAGTTTCTGACATATGCGCCCTTGACTCCGCTTGCGGTCTCGCTTCCGATGACAAATCCGCCGTGGGCGTTTCTCACCGTGCAGTCCTGGACAAGGATGTTCTCGGACCTCTGGAAGCCCATCATCTCCTTTCCGCTTCCGCACTTGACTGCAATTCCGTCATCACCTACGTTCACATCGCAACCGCGGACATCAACGTTAACACAGGACTCGATATCGATTCCGTCCGTGTTCGGAGAATCGTACGGATTGTTGATTGTGATGTTCTGAAGAACAAGGTTTGTCACGCACACAGGATGGCAGGTCCAAAACGGGCTCCTAGTGAGGGTGATACCGTCAATTCTCACGTTACAGGAATCAAGAATCTGTAAAAGTGGCGGTCTGAGGAACTGACAGGGTCTTCCGCCGCCGCCCTCGGGCTCGTTCATGTAATTCGGATTGAGCTTGGCAAGCCTCTTCTCGCAGTCAAGAACAGTCTCTGCAGGTCTTCCGCCGTTCTTCCATGACATGATGTGTGTCCACCACTTCTCTCCGTGACCGTCAAGAACTCCCCTTCCCTCAACAACAACATCTGTTGCGTCCTTTATCAGAAAGCACGGGTGCATTGCCCAGCAGTTGACACCTTCCCACCTGGTCTTGATCGGCGGATAGGCATCAAAGTCGTCTGTGTAATCAAAAACGGCACCTTCTTCGAAGATGATGTGTGAGTGAGACGGAACGGCAATAGGTCCGACCTTGTAGCTTCCCTTGGGAATCACAACAGCAGCCTTGCCTGCATTCTCACAAAGGACCTTGTTGATGTCGTCATCTTTTTTCAAGGTATAGCGGGCGGTATTCAGCTGTGCCGGGAACTCAAGCTCCAAGGCAGCTGAGATAAAGGGAGAAACTCCGTGAAGGTTGTCCGTGACCCTGGGCTCGCCTTTTGTGTAGTATTCAAAGTCAGCAGGTCTGTAGACTGTCCCTTCCGGAGCAACGCCAAGACCTGCGCTCTTACAGGTGTCGTGAAGATAAAGCTCCCCCGCATCACCGTATGTGACAGAATTGGCGACCATGCCGTCAAAGGCCTTCTTAGCTGCATCTCTGTAGGAAGAATCAAAGAATCCCATTCTGTTCATCTTTGCAAAGAAGTAGATGAACATGGATGTGGCTGATGTCTCAAGGTAGTTTGCACCCTGCTCTGCTTTGTCCATGACCTGCCACCACATTCCGCTCTTTTTGTCCTGATACTTGATAAGAGCAGGAGCTACCTTGTTTGCAAGAACAAGGAGCTTTTTCCTGTAGCTCTCGTACTCAGGCGTTGCCGGAATATCCTCAAGAAGGTCGGCAAGGGCCATGCAGTACCAGCCCATTGCACGTGACCAGACTTCCTGGGACTGACCTGTGGTAGAATCGCACCACGGCATCTTGCGTGAGGAATCCCATGCATGTCTTAACAGCGATGTCTTAGGGTCATAGGTCTTGTCATAGATCAGCTCGAACTGAGGAATGATGTCGTCAAGACAATCCTTCAGAGAGCCGAACATCTTGCTGTATAGAGCATAAACAGGACCCTGCATGAAAAGGCCGTCCAACCACATCTGGTTCGGATAGTGCTTCTTATGCCAGAAACCTCCCTCGGGAGTCCTGGGCTGGCTCTTGAGCATCTCCATGAAGCTGTCCAGAGCCTTCTTATATTTCTTTTCGCCCGTAAGAGCGTACATTTTCAGAGTTACATATCCTATGCGGATATTATCCATGCTGTAGTCCTCAATGCTGAAGTTCTCTACACTTCCGTCCTCGTGGATATAGCTGTCCAGCATGCCTTTGACGTAGTTCAAAATTTCCCCGTTTCCCAGTACAGATGAGGCTTTGTAAAGAGCCTCGAGCAGAATCGCGGACTTATAGCTCTGAGGTGCGTTCTGCGGGTTGTACTTCTTCATAGCTGACAGGCTCATGCGCTCTGTCATTGTTCTTCTTGCGTCAATCATGATGTTTCCAAAAATAGTTATTCAAAAAAAGGGGCTGCAGCATGCACCCGCAGCCCCTTTGTCAAATCAGACGTTCGGTAATCCTAGATTACTGAAGATATCCGTTAGCCTTGGCGTACTCGTAACCGGCCTTCTCCCAATCGAGACCGCCGATCTTGTCGAACTGATCGACAAATGCCTTCCAGTTAGCCGGAGTAAGAGCTGTCTTTCCGTTGAGGAATTCGGCAATACCCTGCTGATAGAATGTGTAGACATCTGTACTTGCAGGAGTCGGCATGCTGTTCTGGCCAGGAGTCGGTGTCCAGGTCTTTGACTTCATCTCAAGCAGGACATCTCCGGCGCTCATGCGCTTCTGAGAAACTGCTGTGATGTATGCAGGATAGCGGAGTGCTGTTTCCTGTGGGTTGTTGTAGTTGAAGGAGCTGTTTCTGAGCTGGATGTATCTCTGTCCGCCGGCCTTGTTGTATCCGAGGTCGCCGAGAGATGCATCAGACTGCGGAAGTCCGTCCTTGTCCAGGATGTAGTTGACACCTTCCATACCATAACCGCAGAGCATGTAGCCTTCGCCGTAGCTCATCCACTCGAACATCTCGACGATCTTGGCGTGCTTCTCAGGTGAGCAGTCTGCGTTGATAGCGAAGATTCTGAAGCCCTCTACGAGAGGTCCGACAGATCTCTTGCCGGTAGGTCCGATAGGAGCATCGACAACGATGAATCCGCCATCAGGGAAGTTCTTATCGAACGGGCTGTAGTTGTTCTCTGAAGCATAAGCTGAGTTCTGCTCTCTGAAGACACCGAACTTACCCTGCTTCCAAGCAGCTCTGAAGTCATCCTTCTTATAGGACTGCCAGTTAGGATCGATCAGACCGTTGTCAATGACCTTCTTAAGGAAGACCATGAAATCGTAGTAAGCAGGATCGTGGATTCTGAGGCCGAAGTTAGCGGCTGTCATGTTCCATGTTCCCTCAACACCGAAAGCACCCATCAGAGGCTCGAATCTGCGTCCGGGGTATGCTTCGTATGCGGGATAATCCTCTACGAATGCACCGTAACCGTAGGTGTCGTTCTTTCCGTTTCCATCAGGATCGTTGTATGTGAATGCATAAAGAACATCATACAGCTCATCGAGAGTCTCAGGAGCCTTGAGTCCGAGCTTGTCCAGCCAGTCCTTTCTGACCAGAAGACCTTCGTTTCCTGCATATGCGGAAGGAGTTGCGAAACCGTAGATTCTTCCCTCATAAGTGGTGAAGTTCTTTGAAGACGGTCCGAACATGACCTTGCTTCTCTCAGGCATCTTTGCGAAGTCATCTGTGACATCAGCAAGCATTCCCTGCTTTACCAGGTCTGCCCAGACTGTTCTGTCGACTGTGATGAAGTCAGGAAGCTCGTCTGCAGCTGCCATTGTTCTGACTGCGACGTTCTGGTCATTTGCGTTTGAAGGCAGCATCTGAAGCTGAAGATCGATGCCGAGCTTATCTCTGAGAATCTGATAACCTGCCCAGTCATCTGGAAGGGAACCGACCTCAGTCTGTGTTGCAGCATAAAGCATTGTAATGGTCATAGGACCTGAAGACTTTGTCTCAGCTGCACCCTGTGCAAACACTGCTGTCATTGCAATGAGAGCAACAAGAAGAATAGTAAGTGCTTTCTTCATTTAAATCCTCCGTTAAATGATTTTCCAATTTCTCTATATTCAGAGGCGGCCGCCCGCCCCGAATAAACATATTGTATGGATGAAACTCATCCCTTGACTGATCCGGCCAGAGTACCCTTGGTGAAGTACTTCTGGATGAACGGATATGCGATGATCATCGGAATTGCGCTGATGAAGACCGATGCTGCCTTGATTGCCTCGATCGGAGCTGTTCCGAATGCGTTGGCCTCAAGGTTATCGTTCATGCTTGTTCCGATAAGGATGTCTCTCAGAAGCAGCGGGAGCGGCTTTAGAGCACTCTTCTGCAGATAGAGCAGAGATCTCATGTAATCGTTCCAGAATGCGACTGCGTAGTACAGACCGATTGTCATGATGATTGCCTTTGACAGCGGAAGAATGATCTTGAACATAATCTGAAGGTCATTACATCCGTCGATGAAGGCACTCTCTCTGAGGTCATTAGGAATTCCCTCGAAGAACTGTCTCATGATGATCATGTTGTAGGTGCTCAGGGCAACAGGCATGAATACCGAAGGAAGATGGTTCGTAAGACCCAGCTTGGAGACAAGCAGGTAGGTAGGAACGACTCCGACGTTGAAGACGTACGGAATCATTACGAAGATTGTGATCCATTTCTTTCCGGGAACACCCTTTGCAGACAGAGCATATGCCATGGGAATTGTCAGAAACAATGCAACCACGACACCCATGGACATGATCTTGATACTGTTCCAGAAGGAATTCAGGAATCCCTGGTTACCAAGAAGGGCCCTGTAAGCACCTGCCGACCATTTCCACGGAACCAGGAACATACCCTCAAGATAGCTTCCGATGTATGCTGGCGGTCTGAATGAAAGTGCGATTGTACTCCAGATCGGGATGATAAGGATAATCAGAAGCAGCACCATGAAGATGGTGACACAGATATTGAAGACTCTGTCGGCTGCGGTAGCTCTGACAGCGACACTGTTGTATGTATTTTTCTTTGCCATGTCAGACCTCCTTAGAACAGAGAGTTCTCAGTGAACTTCCTGGATGCCCAGTTCGAGACATAAAGGAGAGTCATACCGATGACACCCTTGAAGATACCGGCTGACGTTGCAAGGCTGAACTTTCCTTCGATTGTTCCTCTGTAGACCCATGTGTCGATGATATCTCCGACACTGTAGACTGCAGGGCTGTACAACATGTACAACTGGTTGAATCCGGCATCAAGAATGGTTCCGATCTTCATCAGAAGAACGATGACGATAACAGGCTTGATTGACGGGAGCGTGATGTATTTGACTCTCTGCCAGCTGTTGGCACCCTCGACTATGGCAGCCTCAAACAGGGAACCGTCGATTCCCATGAGAGCTGCGATGAAGATGATGGCGCTCCATCCGATTTCCTTCCATGCATCGGAAAGAATGACGATGAACGGGAATGCCGTCGTGTTGGTCAGAAATCCCTTCGGGGTTCCGCCGAACAGCTTGATTATGTCGTTGAGAATTCCCTCGCTCGGTGAGAGCAGAGAAAGAAGAATTCCGTACATGATGACCCATGAAAGGAAGTGAGGAAGGTAGGACAATGTCTGAACAACCTTTCTCAGAGCCTTGTGGGTGCACTCATAGATTGCAATGGCAAGCAGGATGGACAGCGGAAGGCTGACAATGAGCTTTCCGAAGCTGTACATAAGCGTGTTTCTGATCAGAGACCAGAAGTAATACGAACTGATGAATGTCTTGAAATTCTGTAACCCAACCCATTTTCCACCTGTGATTCCTGTTCTCTTGAGCGAGACGAAATCTCTGAATGCAATCTGGGCATTCCAAAGCGGAATGTATCTGAAGATAAAGTAGTAGACTACCGGAATCAACAGCATCATGTAGATGTACTTGTGTCTGTTGATCTCAGCCCGGAGAGCCCTGCCCTCGGCTTTGCGATACTCGGATTTCTTTGCCTTAAGCTGGGCGACAATGCCGTCCTTTTTCTGTTTTAACCTGTCTGCTTCAGCCTGATCATTCTGTCTGACTGCATCCGAAAGACGCTCATCACACGACTTGATCTGCGATTTCAGCCGGTCCATGTCAGCTACAAGCTGATAGTTTCTGCTGCTAATCATTCGCTGCACACCACCCAC
>ONWV01000052.1 GCA_900321635.1 uncultured Spirochaetaceae bacterium
AAATAGGTGTTTGTTTTACAGGCTTGAAAATTGGTTCTTGTTTTACTGGTTTAAATATTCCCAAAGTACTAGTCCCCCAAATGTAATTCTCTATGGATTAAAGTATAGCACCGATCTTTAATAGCGAATCGGTTTTTTATGAAATTGAGGTCCCAGGGGCGGTCTGAATCTCTGTGGTCGGTTTACGTTACACCGGGCGGAGGCCATCGCGCGAAAAAAATGGTATTCAAACGGGGTATTAACCTCGTAAAGAAGGAGAATCCAATGGCCAAGGATGGCACGAAAAGAGGCGGCAGAAGGACTGGTGCAGGACGCAAGCCTAAAGCACTCATCGAGAAGATAAACGAAGGGAAAACCGCCGATGTATTAGAAAAGGAAGTGTCTGATCTGAAGGCATATAAGTCTCCTGAGCCGGAAGAGTACATGAGACAGAAACAGAAGGCTGGAATCGATCTCCATGCAGAGAGAGCTTTCCATAAGGTCTGCTCATGGCTTAGTGAACGCGGCTGCCTTGAGCTAGTAAATCCTTATCTCATAAACCAATATTCGATGGCTGTTGCCAGATGGGCACAATGTGAGACGGCGATAAATGAATATGGTCTGCTAGCGAAACATCCTACAACGGGAGCCCCGATAGCCAGCCCATTCCAAGCTATGGCTGCCTCATATCTAAAACAAGCTGAAAGTCTATGGTACAACATAAATCAAACAGTGAAGGAAAACTGCTCTACGCCTTATTCAGGCTCGCCCCAAGACGATTTGATGGCTCAACTTCTGAATTCATAGCGCTTTGAAAAACAATCAAAGAAAATCAAAGGAAATCAAACAGACTGTGGACATGAGAAAACAGCTATGATAGATTATTGCCAACGGGATTTACACTTCTACTTGCAGCCGTTTATCTGCTAAAGGAAGAGCGGACCTGTGATGGTCTTTTCTTTTTGTCCAAGTAACAGTGCAACTCCCCTGCCCGCCTGAGCGGGCCAATTCATAGGACGTGGATTTGTTCCCTATTGCCGGCGTCCTAAAACAAACGGCTAAAGACAAGGAGGCCATCATGGCAAACAACAAGTATCTCGGTATCACCGAGGCATCGGGCTCCCGCACTGGCGAGGAGCATTTCTTCTTCTCTCTAAAGAGTGACCCCAAAACTTTAGGATTCCCGGCGGAGGCCATCGACATGGTATGGGACAGGTTTCTCAGACCTTCTCAGCTGGTACGAGTTACTCATCCTGTACCGCCTTCAGGGGTTGCGTTCAACGCGGTCCGCATCGAGCGGCACATCAGGGATGAGGAATGTAAAAGGATAAAGGCTTCGATCCTAGATGCGAAGCCGGAATTACATAGTTTCGACATCTATGTGTTCAAAGAAGGACTGCACTTCTGGATCCTGAAACTGACAGGCGTCGACTTTAATGTCCTGTCGTGTCTGCCAGAATATTCCAGATGCAGACAGTACCGCTACCGGGTCGAAAGCATCCCGGTGATAAGCCAGTCGCACATCATGTACGGGATGACCGTCACAAAGTTTAGAGAGAACCTAGAAAAGGAGAAAAACAGTGTTTGAAAAAGTTAACCCTAGTCATCCCGACAAGCTCTGCGACAGGATCGCAGGTGCAATCGTGGATTTAGCATATACGCTTCAACCCGATCCTAAAATCGCAGTAGAAGTCCTACTGGGGCACGGCAGATGCTTCATCATCATCGAATCATCGGTGAAGCTTGATGAAAAAACCGTGTCCTCGGCGGTCTACAGGATAACCAAACAGAGACCTGTAATCGACCTGGTCCAAGTCAGTCAGGACATACACCTCTCAGAGAACCAGTCAGAGGGTTTCCGTTGTGGCGACAACGGCATATTCCGTGGCGTTCCGGTCACGGATGAACAGAGGCAGCTAACAGAACTGACAAAAGGACTCTACTCCGACTTCCCCACCGACGGAAAACTGATCATCGACGGTGACGAGACCATTATCTGTCAGAGCAATGCAGTTGAGACTGAAATCAAACACTACTGTCCCAAAGCCACCATCAACCCACTCGGATTTTGGACTGGAGGCCCTGATGTTGACACAGGTGCTGTAAACAGAAAGCTCGGTTCCGACATGGGCGACTCTGTCACTGGTGGAGGCCTACACGGCAAAGATCTGTCCAAGGCCGACGTGTCAGTAAACATCTATGCTTGGCTCAAGGCACAGAAGACTGGAAAACCGGTGGAGCTATACTGCGCCATCGGGGATCCGGAAATAGACGGGAAACCCTACTCCGACATCGTTCAGATTGCCAGAAACTACATCAAATCTATAGGCGGATTCGAGAAGTTCGCCGAATGGGGACTGATAAGATGAGAGAAACATCTTAAAGACCCCATGTGTTTGTTTTATTGCTTTCGATTTTGCTTTGTTCGATTGCCTTCAAGACATTTCTCTTCATTGCTTCTGCATCGGTTCTGCCGTAAAAAAGAGTAACAGCTTGGTAAATAACGTTACCTTTGTCCTTCCTAATACCGCATGAGAGATGAATGCCCGTGTTATTTGCGCCAGACCACAACGTGTCGTATGACTCATACCCAGAATTACTCTTTGAGCTCTTTCCTCGACCATACAAAGAAGAAAGCTTCTCACATAAATCGTTGTATAGAGCCAATGCATCAGATGTTTTAAACTCGATTTTCACTTGAACCAGTTCAGTAGTTTCTTCTGAGTAGTCGATCTTTCCATTTGAAAGACCATAAAGAAAAGAGAGTTGAATCAATGATACAGGGTACCCTGCAATTTTGAAGTCTGCAGATGGATAGTATTTCATGTCTTGACCGAAAACATCCGAATTAACAAACCAATTCATATCAGTACCCCATTCGTGCCAAAACAAAGGGTCTGAAATGGATGGATTATCTAAACCCACTTTTTGCAGTGCATCCTGCACAGATACGATATTGGATTTAAAAGGTATATCCATGAATTTGAATTCTTGCGTTGCTGCAAAAAGATAAGCGCATAACAACACAATCAGAACGAAGACAATGAGCTTTTTCATTCAATACCCCTAATTCAAGTATGCAAAAATAATAACAAAACTGGAATCTCAAATCCAGTAAGAATTCACAGAATCAACCCCCACACATGAGGATCTCAATGACAGAAAAAAAAACTCAGTATTATCTGGCGGACATAGATACGCTCATCCCCTATGCCCGCAACTCACGTACGCACACAGACGAACAGGTCGCTCAGGTGGCTGCCTCAATCAAGGAGTTCGGGTTCCTGAACCCTGTGATTATCGCAGAGGACAACACTATTCTTGCAGGACATGCCAGAGTGCTTGCTGCACGCAAACTTGGTCTGGACAAAGTCCCTTGTATCAAAGCCGAGAATCTTACAGAAGCTCAGAAACGTGCATACATAATCGCAGACAACAAGCTTTCCCTGAATGCTGGATGGGACGAAGAACTACTGGCTGTGGAGATATCAGATCTTCAGGCTGAATCCTTTGACTTGTCCCTATTGGGCTTTGACGAAAAGGAGCTTGATAAGCTTCTCTCCCCTTCAGGAGAAGACATAACTGATGACGACTTTGACATAGACGCTGAGCTGGAAAAACCAGCCGTCACCAAAGAAGGTGATCTATGGACAATAGGAAGGCATAGACTCCTTTGTGGTGACAGTACCCTGCCTCAGAGCTTTGAGAAGCTCATGGATGGCCGCAAGGCAAACCTTGTGGTAACGGATCCGCCGTATAACGTCAATTACGAGGGCAACGCCGGAAAGATTAAGAACGATAACATGGGAAATGAAGCATTCCATACGTTCCTTTTGGCAGCGTTCAATCGCCTGCATGAGAACATGGCAGATGATGCTTCCATCTATGTATTTCACTCTGATACCGAGGGACTGAATTTCAGAAGTGCATTTGACGAGGCAGGTTTCTATCTCTCAGGATGTTGCATCTGGAAGAAGCCTTCTCTCGTTCTCGGAAGAAGTCCATACCAGTGGCAGCATGAGCCATGCCTCTTTGGGTGGACAAAGAACGGCAAGCACCAGTGGTATGCAGACCGCAAACAGACAACCATTTGGGAGTTTGAGAAGCCAAAGAAGAACGACCTTCATCCGACAATGAAGCCGGTACCTCTTATTGCCTACTGCATCATGAACAGCTCAATGAGCAACACACTTGTTGTAGATCCCTTCCTCGGAAGTGGAACAACGCTTATCGCATGCGAGCAGACAGATCGTTACTGCTTCGGATTAGAGCTTGATCCCAAATACTGCGATGTGATTGTTAACCGGTACATAGAGCTTGTTGGAAACACTGATGGTATCACAGTAGAAAGAAACGGAACGGTCCTCACCTATGAACAGGCCAAGTCGCTGGTCGAGTCAACGGAGGAAACCGATGGATAAGATCACAGCCATTGTAACAATAGCCTTGTGTCTGTTCGGAAGTGGCGGTGTTGTACTGTGGTTTCTCAACCGTATAGCAAAAAAGCATGATGACAAGGACACCTCCCGGAAGGACCTTAAAGAAATCAAGGAATACATAAAGGTTCTGCAAGAAGGCCTGATTATGTGCCTTGAGAATGATTGCGTTATATTCCACGCCTTAAAGACACACCAGATAAACGGTGACAGTGAAAAACAAGAAAAAAAGATGAATGCATATTTTCTGTCTCATCTGAAGGAGAAATGAAGATGAAGATACTTTTACTGATATTGATTGCCTTTTCGGTTTTCGTAGGACTTGTGATGGAGTTCTACAAGAAAATCATCCGCAAAGACAAGGCTTCTGAATCTGAAGTCATCACCGTAGCATGGGCATTCTCCGTGTTGTTTGGAATCGTAACATATCTAATTACATCAGACAGAGCATTGCCCGATGAGCTGGTCTACACTCCTCTTCTGATACTCCTGTACTCAGTGCTCATACGGCTATTCCAGCTTCCGGCCTGTCAGGCTATTTGGAAACCTATTCTGAAGAAATGGATTGAGAGGAAAGCAAATGGGTGATCTGATCATTGCTTTGGTTGTAGCGATTCTGGGGCTCTTGGGCTTTGGAGTCTACAAGTCCCACAAACTTGAAGATCAGAAGATTAAAACTCAGCAAGCCGAGGCAAAGGCAGAGATCCGGGAGAAACAACTGGAGGCACTTCATGAAGTCACAAAAGAACTTAGGTTTGTCGAAGAAGAAAAACCACCAGAGAAGATCGAGACTCCTGTTTGTGGTGATTCTGATTCTCGCCTTGATAGGCTCAACAAGCTGCACAACAACTAATGTCAATGATGAACAGAAGGTCTTCAAAGAGACACTTCTCTCAATGATTCCCATTCTTCCAGAGATTCCATCTTTGCCAGAGCTTAACTGGAGATACCAAAATGGTCTTTATTGTTTGGATGAGACCAACGTGGACAGGCTTCTGAACTATGGAGAAAACACGCTTCCCTATTTCAAATGGGAGCTTGGGCAGTATCAGAGAAAGCTTGATGTGATTCTACAGAGCCTATGATATGATTTGATTATGTTCTTGATTGCAGTTTTGGTCATTTTGGGAATCATCTTTATCTACTTCCTATTCCGAACGGGTAAAACCTCAAATCCAAAGAACGAGTCCAGGTATTCTAAGTCAGGTAACTGGATGGATTTCGACACGGGAGTAGACGGCAACAAGGTGGGGAATTCTAAATACCCGAATGCAGGAATAGACAGCGTCATGAAACATGAATTCATGAAAGATCTGGATAATCACAAATAAGAATTAATTCATTATAACACAATAACTTGATATTGTTCTTCTTTGGAGTGATGTATATACACAACCAAGGAGGAATAAACATGGCAAAAAAGAAAGAGCAAAACGTGCTTGCGATAAGCATACCAAGAAAAAGCTTTAATGATGCTGCTTTAGAAAATCTCAAAGATCTGGTTAAGTCAAAAGAAAGCTTACTCAAAAAAGCTCTAGAAGCAGAAACGCTTGAGATTCTCATAGATGAGGAAAGGATCAGCTTCAACTGGTTCGCCTTCTCAGGAGATCCGATTGAGAGTAAAGCCTATACACACCTCGTCACTTCCCTTTGTGACCTTGCGAAGAAACTAAAACGCGTAAATCTGAAAACAGAAAAAACAGCCGAAAATGAGAAGTATGCATTCAGATGCTTTCTATTAAGGCTTGGATTCGTGGGTCCACAGTACAAGGAAGAACGAAAGCTTTTATTGAAAAACTTCTCAGGCTCCTCGGCCTTCAAGACTCCGAATGCAAAGGAGGCAAAGGCATGAATAAGTTTCCGTCAAAAGCAACAATAGAGTATCTGCGTTCTGTGTACAAGAAAGGTACTCGTGTCGAATTAGAGTATATGGACGACCTTCAAGCCCCACCCAAAGGAGCGCGAGGAACGGTGTTGTTCGTCGATGATATTGGAAGCATACACGTTAGATGGGATAACGGGAGCACTCTTGCTATTGCCTACGGGGTTGACTCAGCTTGGATTTGTTCCGCCCCTAATGAAGACTGATAATAAAATGGGTTAGTTTTCGCTTTGGATTGGTTAAACTAGTGTAATTTCTTTTGTTATAATAACTTGATATTAGTTCCAAATAGAGTGATATATACACTACAAGGTTGATACACCTACAGAGGAACAAAACATGCTGAACGCAAAGAACACCTACTTTTCAAGGCTTGCAGGAACAGAGATAGAAGCTAGCGGAACGGACAAGGCTCTTAGGGCTTTCAGAAACAGCATAGTCAGAGAGACAGAAGAGCTTGAACTATCCGAGTACCTTTGGAAGAACGAAGTCAAGGACTTTGTTACAGCACTCAGGAAAGCAGGAATAAAGAGCTTTGTGGTAACCGACCATAGCACTGGCCTGATGGAGATGCTCCACCAGTTTGCAGAAAACGGATGCACTCTCGAGGGCCTAGCCACCATCAAAAGGGCCGAGACTCCTTACGAGGATGCAGAACTGGTCAATGGAATCAGGTTCAAAGTTGATCATAACATGTAATTAATTATGCAATAGAGATTTTGGGATGGAGGCCACTGAGGTATAAAAAAAGAGTTGCTCCCAAACTCTGGGACGCTCCTGAAGTTATCAGACTCCTCCCGGCAAGCAACTCAAAAGAGAAACTGGACATACGTCTAGCTTCACAAATAGAATACACCGAAAAAAGACAGTGTCAATACAAACACATATACCAGAGGACCCGACTTCGGGTCCTTTTTCTCTATAGGACCAGCAAATGGACAGCTACTCCCCCACCCGCTTCATGGCGGAGAACTCGTACTATGACAAAATTAAGGCGGATAGAGCTGTCAGTTTCATAAGGTGCCTCAAGCACACAAAGGGAATCTGGGCCGGAAAACCGTTTATCCTGCTTCCTTGGCAGGAGCAGATTATCAGGGATGTCTTCGGAGTCGTGAAGGAAAATGGCTACCGTCAGTTCAATACGGCGTATGTGGAAATCCCAAAGAAAAACGGAAAATCAGAGCTTGCTGCTGCGGTCGCGCTTCTTCTGTGTTGCGCAGATCATGAGGAACGCGCAGAGGTATATGGATGCGCCGCAGATAGGCAACAGGCCTCAATAGTATTCGAGGTCGCTGCAGACATGATTCGCATGTGTCCGGAGCTTCAGAAGCGGGTCAAAATCCTTGCCTCTCAGAAGCGTATTGTTTACCTGCCGACCAATAGTTTCTATCAGGTTTTATCAGCAGAAGCTTATAGCAAGCACGGCTTCAATATTCACGGAGTTGTGTTTGATGAGCTTCACACACAGCCAAATAGACAGCTTTTTGATGTCATGACAAAAGGCTCAGGCGATGCTCGTATGCAGCCGCTGTACTTCCTGATTACTACTGCAGGGACTGACACTCACAGCATCTGCTATGAAACACACCAGAAGGCAAAGGACATTCTGGAGGGCAGAAAGATTGATCCGACTTTCTACCCAGTAATCTACGGTGCAGATGAATCCGAAGACTGGACCGATCCGAAGGTGTGGAAAAAAGCCAACCCATCCCTCGGGGAGACAATAGGAATCGATAAAGTGCGCGATGCCTGTAATTCCGCAAAACAAAATCCCGGTGAGGAGAACTCCTTCAGACAGCTTCGTTTGAATCAATGGGTTAAGCAATCGGTTCGTTGGATGCCTATGGCTGCATGGGATAAATGTGCGTTTGATGTTGATCCTGAGGAACTTGAAGGCAGAGTCTGCTACGGGGGCTTAGACCTTTCCAGTACCACAGATATCACAGCCTTTGTCCTTGTATTTCCTCCGTTGGATGAGGACGACACATTTAAAGTTCTACCCTACTTCTGGCTCCCAGAGGACAATGTGCCCCTCAGGGTTAATCGAGATCATGTTCCTTATGACCTCTGGGTCCGACAGGATCTTGTGGAAACAACAGAAGGAAACGTAGTTCATTACGCTGAAATAGAGAGATTCATCACCAAGTTGGGTGAGAAATATAACATCCGGGAGATTGCCTACGACCGCTGGGGAGCGACGATGCTTGTTCAGCAGCTTGAAGGCGAAGGCTTCACCGTAGTGCCCTTCGGACAAGGTTTCAAAGACATGTCCCCTCCTACGAAGGAGCTGATGAAGCTGGTTCTGGAGCAGAGGATCGCTCATGGGGGCCATGAGGTCCTGCGGTGGATGATGGACAACATCTTCATTAGGACAGACCCTGCCGGAAACATCAAACCTGACAAGGAGAAGTCCACAGAAAAGATTGATGGTGCTGTAGCTATGATTATGGCTTTAGATCGGGCCATCAGATGTGGAAACGACACCGGGGAATCAGTATATGACAACAGGGGGATTTTCTTCTTTTAATCAAGCTTAATTGATGACATATTTGTGGTATGATTCTTCAAGGAAGGCTCTTCACAAATGAAAAAAAACATCCTTGTATTGCTGGTATTATTTGTCTGTTTTTCGGTTTTTGCTCTCAGTATTGAAGATTTCAATGAATCAGCTCATGCGGGTACAAGAAAAGACCCTATTCCGTTGTTGGATGGTTATTGTACGGTAAAAATACGTGACAAGTGGTCTTCAAAGGAGATTGCAGAAGTTGATGTTGCTGTTTCCAAAGTGTTGCGGGGGAAAAGTGCCAATCGGTTAGTTGAGTTATTCAGTGATCTCAACCCCAAACCTGCATTTGGAAAAGAATATGCCTTTGTCCTTGTACATGTCAGAAACAGGAAAGATCTGACAGGAAAAGATGAACCGGTAAAAATTGACTTCAACAGTTTTCTTGTTGTAGATAAAGATTTCAACAGAACAGCCATTGAGTATGTCATGATGCCAGAGCAATTAGACGCCGAAGTATATGAAGACGGAAAAGCTGAGGGCTATATTACCTGCCAAGTCAAGACGGATGAAATGTTTTATCTTCAAATCGGAGGGGTCTGGTTTTCTTCAGACCCTGCTTCTGATACGGTTGAACAATAGCGGATGATGCGTTTCCAACTTATTATCTGTTAAACGTAACAGTCAAGAAATACAAATTTGGCACTCTTCGGAGTGCTTTTTTATGCCCTGTTGGGCAAGGAATAACAATGAAACTACCTCGACTCTTTAGAACACGGGATAAGCCCGTAAGGAACGCAACTTCAGGCTCAGCGTTCAGTTTCTTCATGGGCGGATCCACCTCTGGCAAGAACGTGAACGAGCGCTCCGCCATGCAGATGACCGCAGTCTACGCCTGCGTGAGAATCCTTTCCGAAGCTGTGGCGGGACTTCCGCTGCACCTATACCGGTACAACAAGGATGGCGGCAAGGAAAAGGCAATGGACCATCCGCTGTACGGCCTGCTTCATGATGAACCGAATCCCGAGATGACGAGCTTCGTCTTCCGGGAAACGCTGATGACGCACCTATTACTTTGGGGCAACGCCTACGCCCAGATAATCCGAAACGGTAAGGGAGATATTCTTGCTCTATATCCCCTGATGCCTAACAGGATGCAGGTGGACCGCAACGACAAGGGTCAGCTCTTCTACACATACAGCCGGAGCAGAGATGAAGCGAACTCAAAAGACAGCTCGACTGTAGTTCTGAAGCCTGACGATGTGTTGCATATCCCCGGTCTGGGATTTGACGGGCTTGTTGGCTACAGCCCCATTGCAATGGCAAAGAACGCCATCGGCATGGCCATAGCATGTGAGGAGTTCGGAGCAAAGTTCTTTGCAAATGGAGCCTCCCCTTCTGGAGTTCTCGAACACCCTGGAATCCTCAAAGATCCTGAGAGAGTGAGAACTTCATGGAATGCAGCCTACGGCGGTTCATCTAATGCCCACAAGGTTGCTGTTCTTGAAGAAGGCATGAAATACACGCCTATCTCAATCAGTCCGAATGAGGCCCAGTTTCTTGAGACAAGGAAGTTCCAAATCAATGAGATCGCTCGTATTTTCCGAGTTCCCCCACACATGGTGGGAGACCTAGAAAAGAGCTCTTTCAGCAATATCGAACAGCAGTCTCTTGAGTTCGTGAAATACACGCTGGACCCGTGGGTAATCAGATGGGAGCAAAGCTTGTCGAGAGCTCTCTTCTCAAAAGACGAGAAGAAAAGCTACTTCTTCAAGTTTAACGTCGAGGGTCTTCTGAGAGGTGATTATCAGAGTCGCATGACAGGTTATGCCACTGCACGCCAGAACGGATGGATGAGTGCAAACGATATCCGTGAGCTTGAGAACCTAGACAGAATCCCTTCAGAAGATGGTGGCGATCTCTATCTGGTAAATGGAAATATGCTGCCGCTTGAGAAAGCCGGTGCAGCCTATACGAATACGAATCCAAACAAGGAGGATGAAATCCAGTGAAAGACAAAAAGTTCTGGAAATGGATGAATCTGGCTGAGGGTGATTCCGTCAGGGTACTGGAGTTGTATGGGACTATTGCGGAGGAGTCATGGTTTGATGATGACATCACTCCAAAGATGTTTCATGACGAGCTGTTCTCTGGAACCGGAGACATCGTGATATGGATCAACTCCCCCGGCGGTGACTGCATCGCTGCAAGCCAGATTTACTCAATGCTTATGGATTACAAGGGCAAGGTCACAATCAAGATCGACGGCATTGCGGCTTCCGCTGCATCCGTAATCGCGATGGCCGGAACAGAAGTCCTGATGGCTCCAACCGCCCTGATGATGATTCATAACCCCGCAACAGTGGCGTTCGGTGATCACAAAGACATGCAGAAGGCAATTGAAATGCTCTCTGAGGTCAAGGAATCGATCATCAATGCCTACGAAATCAAAACCGGTCAGAGCCGCGCGAAGCTGAGCCATCTGATGGACAGCGAAACGTGGATGAATGCAAACAAAGCCATTGAGATGGGATTCGCTGACGGTCTTCTTGAGGATGATAAGAATCACCATGACGAAGAGTCATATTCATTCTCTCAGAAACAAACCACAAACGCTCTGATCAACAAAATCGAAATGAGGTCTAAACCTCTTTCAAAACCTGTATCTGATGGACGCTCCGTTGACGTACTCATGGATCGTCTCAATCTTCTCAAGTACTGAAATCACAAACATTTATAGGAGATTACTCTATGACAATCACAGAACTTCGCAAGAAGCGTGCTTCAGTGTGGGAAAGTGCCAAGGCTTTTCTCAATTCACACAGACAGGAAAACGGACTTCTCTCTTCTGAGGATGATGCAACCTACTCCAAGATGGAGAAGGAAATCACAGATCTCGGAGCAGAGATTGCGCGTCTTGAAAGACAGGAGGCCATTGAGGCTGAGCTTTCTAAGCCAGTAAACCAGCCTATTACAGGTCAGCCGATGAGAACCGATGATCAGGAGAGTCCTAGACTTAGAGCCACCAAGGCTTACAGAGAGGACTTTCTGAACCATATCC
>ONWV01000012.1 GCA_900321635.1 uncultured Spirochaetaceae bacterium
TCGTTACTGTAATAGGAAAGGACAACGTAGGCATTCTTGCCAAGGTAAGCAGTGTATGTGCACAGTACAACGCAAATGTAACAGAGGTAACACAGAGCGTATTGCAGGATATGTTTGCCATGATAATGATGATAGACATATCAAAAATGAATGCAGACTTTGTAGTACTGGGCGAAAAGCTTGACGAGCTGGGCAAGCAGCTGGGTCTTTCCATCCATACCATGCATCAGGATATATTCAATTCTATGCATCGCATCTGATGATATTTAAGGAGAAGTTACATAATGATAAATGCTAAAGATATACTGGAAACTATCAGAATGATACAGGATGAGTGCCTTGATATCAGGACAATAACCATGGGCATCTCACTCCTTGACTGTATCGACAGTGATATTGACAAAGCCTGTGAAAAGGTATACAACAAAATAACCACCAAGGCAAAAGACCTTGTTGCCACAGGGGAAAGGATAGAAAAGGAATACGGCATCCCAATTATCCACAAGCGTATCTCCGTTACCCCCATCGCCATGATATGCGCTGCCTGTGAAAAACGGGAGCCTGTAAAATTTGCCAGGACCTTACAGCGTGCAGCAGACACCTGCGGAGTAAACTTCATTGGCGGCTACTCAGCACTGGTGCAAAAGGGATTCAGTGCCGGAGATATAGATCTCATCAATTCTATCCCCCAGGCACTTGCCGAGACATCCAACATATGCTCCTCTGTAAATGTAGGTTCAAGCAAAAGCGGCATTAATATGGACGCAGTGGCTCTTATGGGTAAAATAATAAAACAATCTGCGGAAGTGACCAGGGATCAGCAGTGCATAGGTCCCGCAAAGCTGGTGGTATTCTGCAATGCTCCTGAAGATAATCCCTTTATGGCAGGTGCATTCCATGGCCCAGGTGAACCTGACTGTGTAATAAATGTAGGTGTATCAGGTCCCGGAGTCGTAAGAGCAGCCATTGAAAAATACCCTGATGCTTCCATAAACGAAATAGCCGATATAATCAAAAAGACTGCATTCAAGGTTACACGCCTTGGACAGCTTGTTGCCCAGGAGGCATCAAGGCGTCTTGGAATTCCATACGGAATTGTGGATCTTTCTCTTGCACCGACTCCGGCTGTAGGCGATTCAATTGCCGAGATTCTGGAGTCCATGGGCCTTGATAAGGTGGGAGCTCCTGGAACAACCGCAGCGCTTGCTCTTTTGAATGACGCCGTAAAGAAAGGCGGAATCATGGCTTCAAGCTATGTCGGAGGCCTTTCCGGAGCCTTTATCCCTGTTTCAGAGGACCACGGCATGATAAGCTCTGCCCAATGCGGCTGCCTGACCTTGGAAAAGCTCGAGGCCATGACATGCGTCTGCTCCGTGGGTCTTGATATGATTGCGATTCCGGGAAGAACACCGGCTTCCACCATATCGGGAATCATCGCCGATGAGATGGCCATAGGAATGATTAACCAGAAAACCACAGCGGTGAGAATAATCCCCGTGGAGGGTAAGGACGTAGGCGATGTCGCCCAGTTCGGAGGTCTTCTGGGAAGCGGACCTGTGATGAAGGTCAACGAGTATTCCTGTGAGGATTTCATTGCTCGCGGCGGACGTATTCCCGCCCCTGTGCACAGCTTCAAAAATTAAACTCAGTATTCAGTTTTCGATGTTGAATACGAATCTCTGTATGGCCTTTGCAACGCCGTCGTTGTTGTTGGTGTCGGTGATAAATTTGGCAGCCTGCTTCGCCTCAGGTACGGCATTTCCCATTGCAACAGAGCATCCGGCTCTTTTGAGCATGGTGACATCGTTAAAGTCATCACCCAGGGCCATGATCTGGGAAAGAGACACATCAAACAATTTTGCAAGGGCATCAATGGCGCTTGATTTGTCGTAGCCGCTTGGCATGATCTCCACAAAGTCGCCGCTTCTGTACAATGTGTATCGTGAAGGGTCTATTTTCTCTTTGACCGAAGAGCATGCCGAATCAAGAATCTCCTTGTCAGGAGAAAGGAAAATCATCTTGTTTGTTTCAAACTGTCCAAGAAGGGTTCTTAGGTCTCCGGTTCCGCAGTCTGATTCATAGACCTTGCGCTTCATCGCATAGCAGTAGCAGTCACGGGTCTTGAGATACCACTTCATACCGTCGAAGATGACTATATCAACCTTATAACTTTCTCCTATGCTCAGAAGCTCAAGGGCAAGGTCCTTTCCCATGCGGTGGTCATCGACTATTTTTCCGTTCTCATCGACAAGCGTTCCGCCGTTGAAGCAGGACACGGGGCCCGTGATTCCCATCCTCTTGTAGAAAGGCAGCACTCCGTTGACAGGTCTTCCGCTAACAAGAGTGAAGTGCACACCTTTTTCGGTGACAGCCTTGTGGATCCATTTGATGTTCTCTTCGCTCAGGCTTTTGTCGTCGCGAACCAATGTGCCGTCTATGTCACAGCAGATGACCTTGATGTCAGCCATTATTACCTCTTATTTGATGTGAAGGCGCTTTTTCAGCTCAGTCCAGATGTCGTTGTGAAACACAATCAGTCCCAGAACCGCTATTGTTAATGAAAGCGCTCCGAGTGTTATGATCGGCCAGTTCAATGTCTCTTCAACTGCATTGGCAACCAGAAATCCGATCAGAGCCATAAGAGTCTCCAAAAGAAGGGGCATGATGCAGTTTCGGTGTCTTTCCAGATTTGAGAGAAACAGTATCACCGATATTATCAGAATGCTGAATCCGATTATCGGAAGGACAAAGCCAAGCCATCCTGGTGAAAGCAAAAGCCCTATCAGTGTGTTGAGAATTATGGCGAACGTTCCGATTCTGAATACCTGACGCATTGCGTTGTTCTCAAGAATGTCAGGAGAAAGGAACTCAATCCAGAAGAAGATCATGGAAACATCGGCAATCACGCTCCAGGCCTTGCCGCCTGTGTAATAGTTGACAATCGGGCACACCAGAAGTCCCATGAAGGTGAACATCTTCAGAACCCGTCTCAGCCAGAATAGAAAGAGACTGCCTTTTGTTTTGTCCGAGTATTCGATTCTGATATCAGCCATAAAGCGGTGTCTCCACAATCTGAGGTCTGATCCCCAGTTCTTCCGAAATTGCAGCAAGACGCTCCTCGAACGAGGGGTCTTTTGTGTTCTTGGACACGGAAAGCACCGTGTTGTTTCCGAACGAGCACAGTGCACACGAAGCTCTGCTCACGACACATGTTCCCAGAATGAAGTCAAAACCCTGGATGTAGTCACATAGCTCAGATGGCATTTCAACTTTTCCCAGATTGGACAGGGTGTTTGAGAACCTGCTGTCTCCGAGAAAGCCATAGATGATGCGGGCAATCGGAGCCTTTATCAAAAGGGGAACAAGCTTGACCGATGTGACAAGGCGTCTTGCGGTGGTCATCATGACGGACATTTCCGAGAACGTTGTCTTCTGCTTAAGCTGATCTGCGACCTTGGGTGCCACTTCATCAATCTTGTTCACCTCAGAGGGGCTCAGGTCGATGCTGCAGTACATAGAGAAGTTTCTAAGCGAATCTGACTCGGGGAAGAACTTTCTCATATTCACCGGGACCTGGAACTGAAGCATTCCCTTGTTGACCTCAGTTGCGCTTCTGTTTGCAAGGAACATCATGGAAAGTACCAAAGCCGTGACGGAAACTCCCTTGTCATGGGCGCACTTTAATAGATCGCCTGTATCATAGATGAGCTGTACAACCTTGCACGGAGTGTTCTTGGAAAGACGTCCTCCCATCTGAAGAGCCGCAGGACCTGCAAAGCCTCCGCTTTTCTTTGTCTTGGGGCAAAGGCGCTCGAAATCGTTGGAAAGCTCTGTGAGAACAGGAGGTTCATTTATATCCATGACTCCGCATCCCTTGACCTTTGGGGCACCCAGGATGTGAAGGTATTCGGCAACAAGTGTCTTGAGGAAGATAAGGCCGCCCGATCCGTCTGTCAGCACATGGAAGAACTCCGCACTGATGCGGTTTTTATAGTACATGACTCTGAATGACTGTGAGCCCACGGATGCGATTTTAAGAGGCTGGCACGGTACGCCTACGTCCTTCATGACAGGGAAGCGGCGCTTTACCGAATCCAGATAGTGCCAGAAGATGCCCTTGCGGATTATCGTGGCAAAGCTTGGGAAGCGCTTGATGGTAAAATCAAGTGCCATCTGAAGAATTTCAGGAACAACATCGTCCTTCAGGTAACAGCTGAGTCTGAAAATCGGCATCTTGCCGGACTTGATTGAAAGCGGATAGACCTTGGCGGCATCGTCAAGCGGGTACCAGGAAATTGCCTTGTGGGCATAAAAGCCACCGAGGTTTTCACTGGAAAGTCTCTTTGTAGCTTCCTCTACGGAAAGACCTGTGCCTGTAAGGTACATCAGTGCGGCTTTGGCATCGCCTGTCAGAAGCTTCACCTCTGCGGCGGGAAGGTCGCAGTGCTCCCAATAGCCTTTGAGAAAGAGCCTGACGCGGGATTTGTCATCTTCGCTTAAGGAACCTATATAATTCTGAAACGCTTTTTTCGCTTTCATTTTGTAAATCCTAGCCTACAAAAAATACCACATCAGCTTCTGTTGAGTAAAGCCAGATAGGTTGTTCCGGCTTTCTTCATGCTCATTGTAATCAAAAGAGGAAAGAGCCTCAGAACCTTCATGGGTCCGTTTTTCCCGCCTCGGGATCTGTAGGCAAGATCAAGCTGCATCCAGGTTTCGAAAACCTGGGGAAGAAAGCTGAGAAAAAGAGCGAACGTGTCGGAGACGGGATTATCCGGATGGCCGAATGAAATGGCCTCTCTGATTTCAAACGAGCTTGTTGTTCTGAAGAACACAGATGTGGCCTCCATGGCACACAGGAGTCTCAGAATTATATGAAGGCTTCTTGTGGTAACAATACTTTCATTTTTATGAAATAGAAGGAAAGACAGGACATCGATAGCCACTATCATCAGAGAATAATAGACAACAGGCTTCTGGTCTCTGAAGAAATCGCGGGCCCGTATTCTGCCGGCCAAGGCAAGAAGAGCTATGGCAGCGATAAGAATAAGGCAGACTTCAATTGAGCAAAGCATGACAGTGACGGGGACTGCAAAAAGAAACAGAAGCTTTATCAAAGCAGGGATCCTTTGAAGGAATGAGTCTGTGGCTTTGTATGAAAAAAGACTGTCCATTCTATCTCCAAACCAGAGATCTTGAATCTCCGTCCTTTGCAGGATTTTTGATTCCCCATTTCTCAAGGTCCTGCTTCAAGGCAAGATCCGGGCTTTCATCAAAAACTATTTTTCCTTCGGATAGGACAATGAACCTGTCGCAGAGGCCCATGCACTTTTCAAGCTCATGAGAGAGGATGATGATTGTCAGACCTTGTGCCTTGAGGCGCTCTATTATCTGGTTGACGGATCTGACTCCGGGGTAATCCAGATTGCTGTAAACCTCATCCATGATGATGATTTTTCTGCCCAAAGCCATGACGGATGCCAAGGCAAGGCGTCTTTTCTCACCTCCTGAGAGAAAGTGGGACGGGCTGTTGGCCTTGTCCGAAAGACCTACGTCGGAAAGAGCCTTCAGCGCACTTGCCTTTGCATCTTCTTTGGAAAGCTTTTTGTTTCTTCTAAGGCCGAACATGACATCTTCAAGCGGTGTGTCGGCAAGAATCTGGGCATCTGCATCCTGAAAAACCAGACCTGTATCCTCCGATGTCTCGACGCTGCCTTTGGTAGGGTTTTCCAGTTTTGCAATCAGCCTCATGAGAAGGCTTTTTCCCGAACCGTTGGCACCTGCAATCAGGACGCATTGTCCGTCCGGGATGGAAAGGTTGATGTTTTCAAGCGCCTTTGTGATGAGAGAGTCAGAGTTTTTGAAGTACTTACAGAGGTTTCTGACTTCAATCATCTTCGGCATCATCTCCGAATACAAAGGATGCCACGGAGGATCTGAGTGTCATGGAAAGAAGGACACAGAGAATCAGCTTGAGAAGGTCTCCCGGAAGATAAGGAATGACGCAGAGCATCAAAGTTTCCTTGAGGTTGGCTTCTATGATATTCATGAAGTGAAGGACTCCTGGGATGTACATCACTGCAAAGCCTAAAAAGGCAGCACCTATAGTCTTAATCAGGGAAACTTTCTTTCCGTAAACAGGCCTTCCCATCACAAGACCTGCAACCAGAGATGAGATGACATAGCCTACGATGAAGCCTCCTGTCGGGCTCATCAGTTTGGCAAAGCCTCCGGTTCCTCCGGAGAGAATCGGAAGTCCCAAAAGTCCGGCGACAACGAAAAGAAAGGTGGAGGCTGTTCCGAGAAGCGGGCCGAGAAGCATTCCGCTCAGAACAACCATCATGTTCTGAAGAACAATAGGTACTGGAGTTCCCGGAACGGGAACGGCCAGAAAGCCGCTGACTGCGCTTATTGCGGCAAACAGTGCCACAAATACTATGTTTCTTGAAAAGCTGTTCTTCTTCATCGATGTCTCCGTGATTGTGATGGGATTATAGCAGAAACGCTTTTTCATTAGTAGTGCCTGAACAACTATGACTATTCATACAAACATCTTTGATATACAATTCGAACCATGACACACGGTTTCATAAAGGTAGCCACAGCCACACCTTCTATCAAGGTCGCGGACTGTAAGTACAACGCTGACAGGATTCTTTCCCTTGTCAGAAGGGCACATGAAGAAGGAGTTCACCTTCTTGTCCTCCCGGAGCTCTGCATCACAGGCTATACCTGTCAGGATCTGTTCCTGCAGCAGGCTCTTTTGTCCAGCGCACAGGACTGTGCAGTCACGGTCGCTTCCAAGGTTCCGCGCAACATGGTCGTTGTCTTCGGAGCTCCTGTGGAGCTTCGCGGCAAGCTTCACAACTGCGCCATTGTGGCTTCGGCAGGCCGTGTTCTGGGAATTGTTCCCAAGATCAACATCCCGAACTACCTTGAGTACTATGAACAGAGATGGTTCTCTCCCGCTCTTCCCAACGAGGAGCTTGTGGAGTTCGGAGACCAGCAGGTTGTCATGGGCGGAAAGCTTATTTTCACCTGCAACCAGATGCCGTATTTCAGACTCGCATGCGAAGTCTGCGAGGACCTTTGGGTTCCCAATCCACCGAGTGTCAACCATGCTATAAACGGAGCCACCGTCATTGCAAACGTCAGTGCAAGCGATGAGTTTGTCGGAAAGGCTGCGTACAGATACAACCTGATTGAAGGTCAGAGTGCCCGCCTTATCTGTGCCTATGTCTACTCGGACGCAGGTGAGGGTGAAAGCACCACCGACCTTGTGTTCTCCGGAAACAACCAGATCTGTGAGAACGGCAAGACCCTTGCCTCAAGCAGCATGAAGACGGACGAGCTTCTGATTACCGAAATAGACCTTGAGCATCTCGAGCATGAACGGAGGCTCAGAAACACCTTTGTGACCACCAACGACAAGCAGTACCGCTATATCGGCTTTGATATCGAGCTTGGCGAGACAAGCCTCAGCCGCAAAGTCGAGGCAATGCCGTTTGTTCCTGAGGACGGGAAACAGAGAAGTGCAAGATCCGAGGAGATTCTGAATCTCCAGAGCATGGGCCTGAGACAGAGACTTCGCCACATAGGATGCAAAAATGCCGTCATAGGAATCTCAGGAGGCCTTGATTCAACGCTGGCTCTTCTTGTCACGACCCGTGCATTCGATTCCCTGGGACTGGACAGAAAAGGCATAATCTGCGTGACCATGCCGTGTTTCGGCACCACTGAGCGTACCAAGACCAACGCCATGGCCATGGTCGAGCGTCTTGGCTGCACCCTTGAGATTGTGGATATCAAGAAGGCTGTGATGCAGCATTTTGAGGATATCGGCCAGGACCCGGAGATGTACGACACAACATATGAGAACGCCCAGGCCCGTGAGAGGACCCAGGTTCTCATGGATATTGCCAACAAGGTCAACGGAATTGTTGTCGGAACAGGAGACCTTTCCGAGCTTGCCTTAGGCTGGGCCACCTACAACGGCGACCACATGTCCATGTACGGGGTCAATGCAGGTGTTCCCAAGACTCTTGTCAGGCACCTTGTCGGACACTGTGCAAAAACCTCGGAAGACAGTGAGCTTTCGGCAATCCTCCTTTCCGTCATGGGCACCCCGATAAGTCCTGAGCTTATCCCGGGCAAGCAGGAGACCGAGGACCTTGTGGGCCCGTATGAGCTTCATGACTTCTTCATCTATCATGTTCTGAGGTGGGGAAGCTCGCCTTCAAAGGTCTACAGGCTGGCCTGCTATGCATTCGAGGGCCGCTATGACAAGCAGACCATAGAAAAGTGGCTCAAGACATTCTACAGAAGGTTCTTCTCCCAGCAGTTCAAGCGTTCATGTCTTCCCGACGGACCGAAGATCGGTTCCGTGTCGCTTTCTCCGAGAGGAGACTGGAGGATGCCAAGTGATGCCAGCGTAAGAATCTGGCAGGCTGAGCTTGAGGAATCTTTTGCAGAAAACTGAAAAAAGTTGTAACATTTAGCAAATCGTTTTGTTTGTGGTTATGTCTGAGCCCACAGACAAGAGAAACTAACCAAATCGAACTTATAGGAGATTTATTGCATGAAGAAAATAGCTATTGCACTTCTTATCGCAGTTATCGTTCCCTGCTGCATCTTTGCTTCCAGAGGAATGTTTGATTTTACCGTCGGTGTTGCAGCATCATCTGACTACAAGGTTACTGAGGCACGTGAGATTGTTGACAAGTTTTCCATCGACAAGATTTCATTCGGCGGCGATGTTGAGATGAAGCTTGCATTCCTGGCTATTGACGGAAAGGTCATGTATCAGCCGGAGAACAAGACAATCGGCGGAATCGCATCCGCAAACCTCGCTCTGGATCTTTTCTTCCTCAGAATCAAGGCCGGTCTCGGATATGAGTATCAGTATGATTTCAACAACAACGCCCTTGCATTCGGAAACGTCAACGGAGCAGTTTCAGAGTTCGGCCAGTTCAAGGATGCTTGCTTTGACCTGAACGCAGGTGTTGATTTCCTTATCGGAAGCCTCACAGTCGGTGCTTTTGCAACACTTCCTTCAGAGACTTCAATCGCAAAGGGCAACTGGGGAGACCTTTTCCAGTGCGTCAAGGACGGTTGGAAGGATGCCAAGCTCGGTATGACAGTCGGAATCGCACTGTTTTAAGGGCTGGATAATTCTTACAGGCGCTGCATGGTTTTCGTGCAGCGTTTTTTTTGTTACAATCAATGCATATGGCAAAAGGTGTACGTAAGTTAACAGGTTTTCTATGGGCGCTTCTTATCGCCGTCCTCAGTTTCTTCATCATCTTCATCTTCTTTCCGGATGTCTCAAATAAGTTTTTCGGAGTGAGCGTCCGCGGAGAGGATATCCAGCGTGTTGTAAAGGAAGCGGAAAACACCATAACTGAGAAAGCAGGTGAAGTCATTACCAATACTGTTGAGAAGGTGACAGACGTTGCAGCCGAAGCCGGAAAGAAGACTGTGAGCGAAGCACTTCAACAGACCAAAAGCCAAACCAACTGATGTAAAATGCCCGGATCTAGGGTATAATGACATCAAATGGCAGACGATAAAAAACGAGTATTCATAGTTGACGGCTACGGCCAGATTTACCGCTCATACTTTGCATTCATCACAAATCCTCTGAAAGACAGAAACGGAAACAACGTCTCGGCTGTGTACGGGTTTTTCAACACCGTCATGAGTCTTGTTCGCCAGTACAGACCCCAGTATCTTGTTGTTGCCATGGACTCAAAGGGAAAGACTTTCAGACACGAGATGTACGACCAGTACAAGGCAAACAGGGAAAAGACTCCTGAGGATCTTCATTCTCAGATTCCCGTCATTGATTCGATTCTTGACGGGATGCACATCCCACACTTTGAGCAGGTAGGCATGGAAGCCGATGATATTATCGCAACCATTGCAAAGAAAGCTTCCAAGGAAGGTCTTGAGACTGTGATGGTCACGGGGGACAAGGATATGTTGCAGCTTGTGCGGGATGATGTTCTGGCCCTGCGCCCGCCAAGAAAGGGAGAGAAGGAATACCGTCTTTGCGGCAAAAATGAGGTGATGGAGATCTTCGGTGTTGCACCTGATCAGATAGTCGATTATCTGACAATTCTCGGAGACTCCTCGGATAACGTTCCCGGAATCAGCGGAATTGGTGAAAAGGGTGCTGTCAAGCTTCTGTCCGAGTATGGAACTCTTGATAATGTCTATGCAAATATCAATTCTCTTTCAAAGGGACTGTCTGCCAAACTTGAGGCCGCACGGGACCACATAGAGCTTTCTCATAAGCTTGTCATGCTCAAGGACGATGTCTTTGACGATGCTTCTCTTGATTTTGATCGCTTTAATGTTTCCAACATAGACTGGCAGAGTGGGGTTAACCTTTTTAAAGAGATAGGCTCAGAGACCCTTTCCAAGGCTGCCCAGAAGATGAGCCAGACAGTGCAGTTCTCGCTTTCTTCACAGGATAAAGAGGAACAGAAGGAAGAGCCTGCTCCTACGGAGGAAGAAGAGCTTTCCTGCGAGGCTGTTGAGATAGAAGATACGGAGCTTGAGAAGATTCTTTCTTCTCTTTCCGACGGCTCTGCCTTGGCCATTGAGCTTGAACTTTCCGATGAAGATGATATGAAGGCTGACATTTTGAGCCTTGCTCTGAGTTCTGATTCAAAGACAAGGTATGTCCTGAAGCCTTCTGATGAGGTTAAGGCTGTCCTTGAAAGGAACCTTGGCAGATTCTCTTTAGTGGGACAGAACCTCAAGACAGTGTGCAAGGTCTTAAGGCGCTGGGGTATCGGCTGCGCACGGCCGTACTTTGACACCATGCTTGCTGATTGGCTTCTGAACACAGCCCTCACCAGATTCGAAAAAGAAGACTGTGCTAAAAGTCTTTCAAGGGTTTCAGCTCTTGAGGCTACTTTGAAAGAGAAGGGCCTTTCCGATTTGTTTTTCAACATGGAGATGCCGTTAAGTTCTGTTCTGTGTGACATGGAGCTTTGCGGTATTGAACTTGATTCTGAAAAACTGAAGATTTTCGGTTCTGACCTTGAGAAGGAGATTCAGGCAATTCAGTCGGACATCTACAGTGTCTGCGGAAAGAGCTTCAATCTTAATTCCCCCAAGCAGCTTCAGGAAGTGCTTTTTGTAGACAGAAACCTTCCTACAGGAAAGAAGACAAAATCGGGCTTTTCAACGGATTCCGATGTTCTTGAGGATCTGGCCATGTCCACAGAAGATCCTGTTCCTGCACTGATTCTCAAGTACAGGATGGCAAGCAAGCTTCAGAGTACCTATGTGCAGACCCTTCCTCTTCTGGTGAATCCCAAGACGGGCAGGGTCCATACTTCGTTCCTTCAGACAGGAACCGCCACAGGGCGTCTTTCAAGCAAGAACCCGAACCTTCAGAACATCCCTGTACGGACAGAGGACGGAAGAAGAATCAGAGATGCTTTTGTTCCTAAAAAGGGATGCAAACTGATGTCTGCGGACTACTCACAGATTGAACTTGTGGTTCTTGCCCATGTGTCGGATGACAAAAACCTCAAAAGCGCATTCATAAACGGAGATGATATTCACCGTGAGACAGCGGCTCTGATTCACGGAGTGTTTCCCGAGATGGTCACACCTGCTCAGAGGCGCACGGCCAAGGCCATAAACTTCGGAATCATGTACGGAATGTCTGCTTTCAGACTTGCCCATGACATAAAGGTAGGCCGCAGGGAGGCCCAGCAGTTCATAGACAGGTACTTTGAGCAGTACAGCGGAGTTGCATCCTTCATAAACCGCGTCCATGAAGAGGCAAAGGAAAAAGGCTATGTCCGTACCGCCATGGGACATATCAGATACATTCCCGAGATGCAGAGTTCCAACAAGGCGGTCCGCTCTGCGGCAGAGCGTGTTTCCATCAACACCGTGATTCAGGGGACAGCCGCAGAAATAATGAAGATGGCTATGATCTCCATCAAAAGCGAGATGGAGAAAAAGAACATGAAATCCAGAATGCTTTTACAGGTCCATGACGAAGTTATCTTCGAAATCGAAAACGGAGAGGAGAAGGCCATGGAGGACCTTGTCAGAAGCTGCATGGAAGGCGCCTACAAGCTCAGTATTCCGCTCAGGGTGAGCATTGAGTTCGGCCAAAGCTGGGGAGAGATGCACTGATGATAATAGGACTTACAGGAAAAAGCTGCAGCGGAAAGAACCGCGTGGGAAGAATCCTCCAGGAGATGGGCCTTGAGGTCTGGGATCTGGATGAGATAGCTCACGATGGCCTGGATGCAAACTCTGATGCCATAATCAAGCTATTTGGTCCTGAAGTAGTACATCAGGTTGATGGAAAGCCGTGTTTTTCCAGAAGGGCCATAGCTGACATAGTATTCTCTGATCCTAAGATGAGGACAAAGCTTGAAGACATACTTTATCCATGGCTGAAAGACCTTGTTCTTAAATGGAAGGAAAGCCATCCAGAGGGGAATCTTGTTTTAAACGGAGCTCTTTTATACCGCTCGGGTTTTCACAAACTCTGCGACTATGTAATTTATGTCGATGCTTCCTATTATGTGCGGCAAAAGAGGGCTCAGGCTAGAGATGGCCTTTCTGAAGAGGCTTTCAGACTACGTGAAAAGTCTCAGGAGGATGTGGACTTCAGGTGCGTGGACTACGGCGTGCCTTTGGGTGTGGTGACAAATGACGAGGCAGATATGGACAAACTTCGTCAACAAGTATTTAATATTTATGAGAAGTTGATTAGGGAGCACTAAAGTGAAGAAAAGCAAACTTATTCTGCTGACAGTACTGATGATTCTGGTTCTCTACTGCGGAGCTGTTATCTTTGTTACAAAGCCTGATTCTTTTGCATACGGTGCAATCTTCGGTGATGGAAAACCGCGTGCAAATGTTGAAAACACACAGAGCACCACAGCTGCTGCGCAAAGTGTCGATACTTCAGCCATTGTGGCTGAGGCAAAGGATGCTGCAGTCAAGGCTGCTGAAAGCACCGTCAAGGATCTTGCAAGCCAGACAGAGCAGAGCGTCAGAAGAGCCATTGAGCAGACTCTTCCTGCACTGATTGACAATGCAGTAAGAAAGGCTGTTGCCGAGCAGAATCTTCCTGACAAGATTGCAAAGCAGGTCTCAGAGGAAATCGAAAGCAGACAGGCTGAGATTGCTTCTTCCCTGTACAAAACCTATAAGGACAGTCTTGTGGACGAGCTTTCCACTGAAGTCATAGACAGGGCTAAGGAAGCTGAGCAGGAGGCAGAGCCGGAAGTTGAGATTGTGAAGATTGAGAAGGCTGAAGAAACTGAAAAGCCTGTGGTCACTATTTCAATCGACGGTTATGACACACAGAGAGCTGCAATCAGAAATGCAATGATAAGCAGTCTTCTGAACAAACTGGAAGACTGATTCAGACGGGGTCGGAGACAGACCTTGTTCCGCCTTCAGGGGTCCTGAAAAGCCAGGACCCTTTTTCTTTGTCCGGCTCTTGTACAATGTAGTTTCCGCAAAGGGGAATCTTACCGCCTCCGTCGGGAAGGTCGGCGACATAGTTGGGCATAGCAAGACCTGAAAGACGGAGTCTGAGTTCGTGCTCTATTTCAAGGCCACGGCGGATGGGAACCCTGAAGTATTCGGTTCCAACGACCATGTCTCCCTGGAAAAGATAGTAGGGCTTGATTCTGTTGAATAAAAGGCTGTTACAGAGTTCTTCCAAAACATCGGCGCTGTCGTTGACACCCCTAAGAAGAACACTCTGGTTCATGGCAGGAATTCCCGCATCGACAAAAAGCGCTACGGCTTTGATGCTTTCTTTTGTAAGCTCTCTGGGATGATTGAACTGGGTCATCAGATAGAACGGGGCGCTGCTATGGCTTTTGAACATGTCCACAAGGGCCTTTGTGATTCTCTTTGGCTGGCTTACAGGATAGCGGGTGCAGATTCTTATTATCAGATCAGGTCTGGCCTTTCTGAAGCTTCCTATCATGTGATCCAGCTGGACATCTGACAGAGTCAGCGGGTCGCCACCTGTCAGAAGCATCTCCTTGATCTGGGGATTGTCCTTGAGGTAGGAGCAGGCATCACAAATGTCCTTTTCACTTGCAGGACCCACCATGTTGCCTGTGAAGCGACGCCTGAAGCAGTGCCTGCAGTACATGGGACAGATGTCGGTTGCAAGAAATGCGACGCGGTTTTTATAGCGGTGTACAAGACGCTCGCCACGGCTGTGGCTGACCTCCATGAGGGGATCGGGGGACTCGCTTTTGGCCTGGGTGTTTTCATGGCATGTGGGAACAACCTGGCGCCTTAACGGATCGGAGGGGTCCTTGGGGTCAATCAGGGCCATGTAGTGCTCGGTTATGCAAAGGGGAACACTTGTTGGGCCGCCTTCCCAAGAAAGCTCGTCTTCTGTGAGGCTGAGGTACTTCTCCAGTTGCTGAAGTGTTGTGATTGCCATTGTCTTCTGCCTGACAAAAATTAAGGCTGTCGCATCTGCAACAGCCTTCTGACCAAAATCGTTTGAATCAGTTGTTGACTCTTTCCAGATATTCCTTGGTCTCTGTGTTGACGCGGATCTTCTCGCCCTGCTTGATGAAGATAGGAACTCTGACTCTGAGACCTGTCTCTGTGGTGACGAACTTTGTTGCACCCTGGACTGTGTCGCCCTTGATGGCCTCTTCGGCCTCAGCAACAAGGTAGACAACCTTTGAAGGAATCTGGATGTCAAGAATCTCGTCGTTGTAGACTGTGCATCTGTATGTCTCGCCGTCCTTCATCAGAAGCTCGTAGCCCTCGAAGTTTGCCATGGGGACTTCGAACTGGTCATATGTGTCGACGTTCATCATGTGGAAGTTCTCGCCGTCGTTGTACATGTACTGGTAGTCCATCTGCTCAACGTTGATGTCTTCTACGCTGTCCTGGCTCTTGATGGTCTCCTGAAGGACCTGGCCTGTTGTGGGGCTCTTGAGCTTAAGTCTGACGAATGCAGAACCCTTACCCGGATTGACGAATTCGCGCTCAACGCAGATGAATGGCTGACCTTTGATTAGCAGTGCTGTACCCTTGTCGATCTGTCCAGCTTTGATCATAAAAATTACCTCTTATGCTTTCGCAGTTTAATACAAATCAGTTTTTGCGAGCTTCATGTTATCATTTTCTACAATTCTTTTTCAAGACATCCCTCTATGCCATATGAACTTCAATGGCCGATCATCTGAGAAAACGGGAAAAGAAGCACATCGTCTATGTCTTTGGCATCACTTTCAACCATCAGAAGCCTGTCAAGGCCAATGGCCACACCTGAGCACTTGGGAAGTTTTGAAAGGGTCTCGCAGAACGAGTCATCCACATCCGGAATGACCTTTCCGTTGTCGCTTCGAAGCGAAAGAAGCTTCTGGTATTCGCGTCTGTAGTAGTCCTTGGCAATCTCTTTGTCTGTTTCCTCAAGGTAGCAGTTGGCAACCTCAAGGCCGCCTATGTAAAGCTCCCAGCGACGCCTGTAGTTGCCTGAGGCCTTTGCAAGGCACTCGATCTGTTTGGGATAGTCGGTAAGACACACGGGGTGGTCCTTGCTGATGGAGGTTTCGACAAAGTTGATGAAGATTCTGTTGAAGGTGTCGTCCCAGCTTTCAGGACCCGGGATGGGAAGACCCAGATCCTGGGCTGCCTTTCTCAGATCTCTTGGGTTCTGAAGCTCGTCAATGTCCACCTTCGCATAGCGAATCATGGCATCTCTGACACTCAGGATCTCAAAATCCTCCAAAACCGAAGCGGGACAACAGCTTAGAGCTGTTTTTCGGATCATGTCCTGAGTCAGGGCTATGGAGTCCTTTTCGTCAAAACCTACGGTGTAGTACTCAAGCATGGTGAACTCGGGATTATGGCTTTGTCCGAGCTGCTCACAGTTTCTGAAGCACTTTGAAATCTCAAACACGGAGCCTGAACCCGAGGCCAAAAGCTTTTTTATGAAGATTTCAGGGGAGGGAATCATGTACATCTCACGGCTTCCCTGAAATTCGTTTATGAATGTGGTCCCGAAGTTGTCTATGGTGGCTTCAGGAATCAGATCGGGTGAAAGGGTGGGCGTTTCCACCTCAAGATAGCCGCGCTCTGAAAAATAGTTTCTGATATTTGCATATAGCAGGCTTCTTGCTTTTGCTGCATTGATGTTCATGCCTTCATGTTAATGGTTTGCCTTACACTTGAAAAGTGTTTATAGTAGTGTCCATGAATCAGTACAACACAGAGGATTGTATCTTTGCTCTTGCAACAGCCTGGGCCAAAAGCGCCATTGCGGTAGTCCGCGTCAGCGGAAAGGGCTGCATCGCACATCTTGCCAAGGCCGTGGGAGGCAAGACGGACATTCTTTCAAAGCCATCCAACACAGCGCTCTACTGCCGCCTTGTGAGCCCCAAGGACGGTCACCTTGTTGATGATGTTGTGCTGACAATCTACCGCGACGGTCACGGATACACCGGAGAGGACGCGGCTGAAATCTCCTGCCACGGAGGCCTTCAGGTTGTCCGAGAGGTTCTTGATACCATGGGAGAGCTTGGCTTCAGGCAGGCCCTTCCGGGCGAGTTCTCGCTGCGCGCCTTTTTGCATGGAAAGATGGACCTTACACGGGCTGAGGCCGTAAACGAGCTTATCAACGCACAGGGAAGCCAGGGCAGGGCCATGGCCCTAAGAAGGCTCAACGGAGATCTGTGGCGGAGAATCGGCCACATCAAGACTACCATAGTGGAGATGATGGGAATCATCGAGGTCCAGCTTGACTATTCGGAGGATGAGATCGGAGAGGATTTGACATTTCCCATGGACAAGCTTGACAGCGCCATAGAAGAACTTGGCGCAATCAGGGACTCCTACAACACAGGACGCCTGTATTCCCAAGGGGCTAAGGTTGTTCTTGCAGGGCCTTCCAATGCGGGAAAAAGCTCACTTTTCAATCTGTTTCTGAAAGAAGACAGGTCTATCGTAAGCGCCCAGAAGGGAACAACGCGTGATTACATCGAATCCCTTTGCTCCATAGAGGGAATTCCTATCAGGCTCTATGACACAGCAGGGTTCAGAAGCCTTTCTGAAAGCGAGATAGAGGAAGAGGGAATCCGAAGGTCCCACAGCCTTGTGGACGGTGCGGATGTAATCATCTACATGGTGGATTCAAGCGACATTCAGGCAATTGATGAAAACATGGTCGCGGATTCAAGATGTATCCCTGTTCTGAATAAGGTGGACATTGCTGACAAGGATATGTCGGGCTTTATCAAACTCTCTGTCACAACAGGCTATGGTTTTTCAGAACTTTGCGCCAAAATCAAGGAAAAGCTTACATCAGACCTTGGTGTCTCCGATGAAAGTGCCCTTGTGATTGAAAACGCCCGCCAGCGGGAAAATCTCTCAAGGGCGGCGTCATCGCTTTCAGCTGCCAAGCTTGCGATAAGAGAAGACCTTCCTCTGGACATTGTCTCAATGGATATCCAGGAGGCCCTTGAGGCTCTGGGTGAGCTGACCGGAGAGGTCACGACCGATGATATTCTTGACAGGATCTTCGGCTCGTTCTGTGTGGGGAAGTGATATGGACTACGATGTGATAGTAATAGGCGGAGGACATGCGGGAATAGAAGCCTGCCTTGCATCGGCAAGAATCGGCTTTAAGACACTTCTTGTTACGCAGAGCCTTGATGCCATAGGACGTCTTTCATGCAACCCGGCCGTAGGCGGTCTCGCCAAAGGCAACATAGTGCGTGAGGTTGATGCCCTGGGCGGACAGATGGGTCTTCTTATCGATGCCACCATGATTCAGTTCAGAATCCTCAACAGAAGACGCGGCCCTGCGGTTCAGGCTCCTCGTGCCCAGGCCGACAAGTTCTCATACTCGCGTCTTGCCAAGGAGACTTTGGAAAAACAGGACAATCTTTCTCTTTTCATGGACACCGTAGTTGATATCCTAAGCGATTCAAGCGGCCATAAGGCCTGCGGGGTTCTGACTCAGAGAGGAATCAAGTTCACGTCAAAGGCAGTGGTCCTTACAACCGGAACCTTTATGGAAGGCCGGATTTTCATAGGCGAATATGACCACAGCGCCGGGCGCCTTGGAGAAGAGGCTGCCATAGGGCTTGGAACTGCACTGAGACAGAAGGGCTTTTCGGTGGGAAGACTTAAGACCGGAACCCCTGCAAGGGTTAAGTTTTCCAGCCTTAATCTTGATAAGATGGAACGCCAGGACGGAGACGAGGAGGTGGTTCCTTTCAGCTTCATGAATGAGACGCTTAACAGGCCTTCTGTGCCGTGCTGGATAACATACACAAACGAAAAGACTCACAAGATTATAAGAGACAACATGAGCCGTTCTCCGCTTTACGGCGGAAAGATCGTCGGAAAAGGTCCCAGATACTGCCCGTCCATAGAGGATAAGGTGGTACGCTTCCCCGACAGGGAAAGACACCAGATCTTTGTGGAGCCCGAAGGCCTTGGAACGGAGGAAATGTACCTGAACGGTCTTTCCACATCACTTCCCGAGGATGTTCAAAAGGACTTCATCCACTCAATAGAAGGCCTTGAGGATGCTCAGATTACAAGACCTGCTTATGCCGTGGAATATGACTATATGGATCCGATCCAGCTAAAGCCGTCATTGGAATCCAAGGTTCTTGAGAATCTCTTTGTCGCAGGTCAGACGAACGGAACAAGCGGCTATGAGGAGGCCGCCTGCCAGGGTCTAATGGCCGGAATCAACGCGTGTCAGAAAATCAAGGGGCAGGAGCCTCTGGTTCTCAGCAGAACCGAGGCCTACATCGGAGTTCTGATTGATGACCTTGTCACCATGGGCACCAAAGAGCCTTACCGCATGTTCACAAGCCGTGCCGAGTACCGTCTGAATCTCAGACACGATACAGCCGATGAGCGTCTGACGGAAAAGGGTCATCAGGTAGGCCTTGCGACAGACGAGCGTCTTGAGATGCTCAGGAAAAAGACAGAGGGAATGGAAAGCATTCAGGACATCATTTCCCACAGAGGTTATGGCGGACGTAACGCACTTGATGCCTTGAAGAATCCCGAAGTGACCATGGATGATCTTGCCGTAAAGATTCCTGAGATCAATCTCTATCCCAAGAGCATCAGGCTGGGTCTTGAGCTTAAGGTAAAGTATGACGGCTACATCCGACGCCAGGACAGACAGGTGGACAGATTCGCAAAGCTTGAGGGAATCAGGATTCCCGAGGACTTTGACTACGATAAGGTTGAGGGAATCAGCTCGGAGTCAAGGGAAAAACTCAAGGCAGTCAGACCCGCTTCAATCGGGCAGGCCTCCAGAATCAACGGGGTGCGCACAAGTGATGTGACGGTTCTTCTGGTCTATCTGAGAAAGTGAGGCTTGTATGGAAAAGAATCTATCCGAACTTCTTGAAAAAGGCGTCTCGTCCATAGACAGCACACTCTGCACGGACAAAGTCCTTTCAAGGCTCAGACGCCTTTACGATGAGATTTCTCTTTTCAATCCGTCATACGGGCTTGTCAACGCAGAGGGCCGTGATCTTGTCATCCGCCACATTCTGGACTGCCTTGCACCTGTTTTGATAATCCGTTCCTCTGCAAAGGAAAACCCCAGGCTTGCTGATCTGGGTTCCGGATCAGGACTGCCGGGTCTTGTCCTTGCATCTGCTCTGGAGGCTTGGGACATAAGCCTTGTTGAGCGCATGGGCCGCCGCGCAGGTTTTTTAAGAAACACGGTTGCGGCAATGGGAATGAGTCAGAGTGTTAAAGTAATTCAGAAAGACCTTTCAGAGGTCCAGGATTGCTATGACATTATAACTTTCAGGGCATTTCGGCAGTTTAAGGACATCATATCTAATCTGGACAGAATCCTTGTTCCTGGCGGGAAAGTCTTTGCATACAAGAGCAGTGAAGAGAACATCCAGGAGGAACTTGAGACTGTTTCCTCCTATAAGGGATGCCGCTTCTCGTCTGAAGTCATAGACTATGATGTTCCTATGCTTGATGCTAAAAGGCGCATGCTGGTCCTTTTCAAAGACTGACCTTTTGAACGCCAAGTATAATGACACTTGTTATATAAAGTGTTATTATTACCCACATGGGAACAAAGCGCAGACCCAACATCATCATGACATTTCTGACCGCAGTCATAGCAGCTGCGGTTATTCTTGTCTGCGTTTCCCCGCTTCTGAATCTTCAGGAAGGATCTCTTTTATCTGCGCTTTTAAGTCCGCTTCACAGTATTTTTGACCGCTATGTGAACGTTTTTGCAGACCCGTCTCTCAGAGCTTACGGTCTGATTCCGCTTGCTGTTTTATGCGTTTTGAATCTGATTCTTGCAATCAGAGGATCAGGACTTCTTTCCTTCATTTTCAGATGCACTGCTTTTTACAGCGCATACCTTGTGGGAGCATTCCTGCAGGGAGAAAGCTCGGTTTTTGAGATTCTGTCTCTTCTTCCTGCTTTCTATCCGTATGCTGCCTGCGGTGTCTTTGCAATCTCTTTGATTCTTCTTGCTGTGATTTTCAGAATCAAGGAAGGCCCTGTTGAGAGAAAGGAAAAGGTTGTCAAAACCGAAGCTTCAACGCAGACTGAAAGTCAGACTGTGCAGGAAGTGGAAAACTCTGAGGAGTCTGATGCACAAAAGGAGTCTGACTCTGAGATAGAGCCGGAGATAAAGCCTGTCTATCACAGAGACCCCGTTGTTTCCAGAATGGCAATTGAAAGTCTTACCAAGGTTGAGACTCCGGAGTTTCAGAATTTCCCGAACTATCTTTCAAGTTCTTCCATCTCGTCTGTGGACAGAGGCGTTTACGATGTGGCCGAGCGTGAGGCCAAGATCAAGAAGGAAGAGCAGCTTCGCCGAGAGGCTGAGCTTGAGCGCATACGCAAGATCACAGAGGAAGAAGAGAAGGCCAGAAAGGAAGCCGAAGAGACTCGCGAGCGTCTTCAGAACATGTTCAAGCCAAGGAATCTGATGAAGAGGCTCAACGAAGATGCCATGGCGGAAAAGAGCTTTCCTACTTTCTCTTCGGATATCACTGAGATTGATTTCGGCATGAGCGAGAATACTCCGCCTGAGCCTGAGAAAGAGTCTGTAGCTACCCAGAGCGAGCCTGAAATCAGCATCGGAAGCCAGACCATAGTTCCGAATTTCCATGTGAAGATGCAGACTCCCATGTCGGATATTCCTGTTGCCCAGCAGATTCCTTTCCGAGCGCTTGATGAGGAGCCTGAAGTCGAACGCCCGAGACAGACCACATCCGTGTTCAAGGAGGCCTCTGAGCAGGCTGACATGGATGTGAAGCTAGAGGAAAGAAGAAAGCAGGCTGAGTTTGAGAGAAAGCACCTTGAGGAGATGCAGGAGCTTGAGCGTCAGCGCCGTGAAGCTCAGGAGGCTGCAAGGCGTGCCGAAGAAGAGCTTGCACAGGCTAAAGCAGAGATGCGGGCCCGTGAGGAAGCAAGACGCGCCGAAGAAGAAGCTGCCGCAGCAGAAGCCGCTGCTGCAAGACAGAAGCAGCAAGCTGAAGAGGATGATGGTATTTCCGATGAGGAGATGGCTGCCAACGATGCCAAGGAAAAGGCCAAGGGTCCGGATGTGGACTATGTCTCAGGTGTTGCGGGCACAAAGAGCTCCATCGGAGGAAACTCGTATCTTATCGACAAGCAGAAGTTCGACTATAAGTTCCCGCCTGAGACTCTTCTCAAGCATTATCAGGTCAGTGCAAAGATTTATGAAGATCCTGAAAACGATCCTGACGGTCAGATCATCGTCGAGACTTTCAGGCAGTTCAGAATCGAGACAAGCCTTATTGGTGTCCAGCACGGACCTACGTTCACTCTCTATGAGCTGAACCTGGCAAAGGGAATCAAGGTCACATCAGTTCTGAGCCTGTCAGAGAACATCGCCATGGAGCTTTCCGTAGAGGACGTCAGAATCCTGGCTCCGATTCCAGGAAAGCCTGCAATCGGTGTTGAGGTTCCTAACAAGAAGAGAGACACAATCGGCTTTGATGTGATGATGCCGGCTCTGAAGGCCAAGTACTACAAGATTCCTATGGTCCTTGGAAAGACTATTACAGGTGAGTCCATCGTAATTGATGTGGCAAAGACTCCGCACCTTCTGGTCGCAGGTACCACGGGTTCCGGAAAATCAGTCTGTATCAACGGCCTGATCTGTTCTGTCCTGTTTACCAAGACTCCCAAGGAAGTGCGAATGATTCTTGTAGATCCGAAGATGGTCGAGCTTTCGCTGTACAACGGAATCCCGCACCTGCTTACTCCAGTCATCACCGATGCAAAGAAGGCTCTGAAAGCCATGAACTTCGTTGTTGAGGAGATGGAGCGCAGAATGGCCCTGTTCTCAAGCATCGGAGCCAAGAAGATCGAGGAGTACAACGAGAAGATCGTGGAAAAGAAGCTTGCCAGGGTCAAGCTTCCGTACATCATGGTCATCATCGATGAGTTTGCAGACCTGATGCTTGCAGTAGGCAAGGAGCTTGAGACATCCATCAAGCGCATCACCGCAGTTGCCAGATTCTGCGGAATCCATCTTATTCTGGCCACACAGAGACCGTCGGCCGATGTCATCACAGGTGTGATAAAGAGCAACATCCCGACGCAGATCGCATTTGCGGTCTCCAACTCCATGAACAGCCGTATCATCATCGACCAGGTCGGTGCCGAGAAGCTCTTAGGTCGTGGAGACATGCTCTACAATAACCCGGAATCAAGACAGCCGACCAGAATCCAGGGCGCTTTCATTGATCCGGAGATAGAGGAGATTGTTAGTTTCGTAAAGACTCAGGGTGAACCTGACTACATAGACGAATCGTATTTCGAGGATGATGATGAGGATGAGACAGAAGATCCTGAGGCAGCTGCTTCCAGTGCTTCGGAAGACATGTTCAGCAGGGCATGGAAGATTGTCTCGGACAGAGGCGAGGCCTCGGCTTCCTATCTGCAGCGCAGGTTGAACATCGGCTACAACAGAGCCGCCAACCTCATCGAGCAGATGGAGGATGCAGGCTACGTAGGTCCTGCAAGGGGTTCAAAGCCTCGTGAGATCCTCAAGCTCTATGGCTCTGACTAAGGAAGGTGCTTCGTGGCTGTTTTGGCGTCGCTTCGCTCAGGCCGTACACATAGTACTGTCCTGAGCTTGCTCCTAAAAACATCACCCGAATCGTATAATGATACTAGGTTATTTGAATTATGTTATTTAGCGAATTAAACTTACACCAGCAGGTGCTTGAGGGCACCAAGGCTGCGCATTTTGAATCATGCATGCCCGTCCAGGAGAAGGTTCTTCCTGTGACAATAGAAGGCTCGGACGTGATGGTCCAGTCCAAGACCGGAAGCGGAAAGACTGCCGTCTACGTCATCACATTTTTGGAAAAATATCTTCGCAACAAGGAAAAGGGCATAAACTCATCATGTCTCATCATCGCCCCCACAAGGGAGCTTGCACAGCAGATCTGTGACGATGCGATGATTCTCTGCTCAAAGGTCGAGGGCTTTCATATCGGAGTCTTCTACGGCGGAGTGGGCTACGAGCATCAGAGAAAGCTTCTTCAGATGGGCTGTGACATGTATATCGGAACCCCCGGAAGACTTTTAGAGTTCATGGAGCACCGCGAGCTTGATGCAAAGAGGCTGGATACCTTCGTAATTGACGAGGCCGACAGACTTTTTGACATGGGATTCTTCCCCGATGTGAAGAGAATGTTCCGTATGCTCCCCGACAGGACACAGCGCCAGACACTACTTTTCTCCGCCACTTTGGAGATGAGAGTACGCGATCTTGCATGGGAGTTTATGAACGACCCCGAGGAGATTGACCTTGAGCCGGATCACATCACTGTGGAAAGCATCACACAGGAGCTTTACCACGTGGCAAAGTCCGATAAGTTCCAGCTTCTTTTACAGCTTCTTGCACAGGATAAGCCCGAGTTTGCACTGATGTTCACAAACAGCAAGCACATGGCAGAAGAGCTCTGTGCAAGGCTCAGACACAACGGCTACAACGCTGACTACCTCACAGGAGATCTTCCCCAGAATCAGAGACAGAGGGCCCTTGATAAACTCAAGGAAGGAAAGACCAGTATTCTTGTTGCAACAGATGTTGCCGCCAGAGGCCTTCAGATAGACGACCTTCCTCTTGTAGTGAATTACGATATCCCAGAGGACTATGAGAACTATGTCCACAGAATCGGACGAACGGCCCGTGCAGGAAAGAGCGGCAAGGCCATAACTCTTGCAGACGAGGAGTTTGTCTACGGTCTTGAGGCAATTGAAAAGTACATCAAGATGAAGATTCCCGTAATCTGGCCTGATAACCTTCCTGAGGTTGAGGACCAGTCCGTAGGAAAGTCCTGGCGTGTCAGACCCGAGCGCCCTCAGAGGACTCAGAAGGCTCAGGCCCAGGGAAGAGCTCGAAAGCCTGAGAATAAGAGCGCTTCCAAGAAAGAAGAACAGACTAAAAAGCAGAATAAATCCAAGTACTCTTCAGACAGGACAAACACCAAGAGCCTCGGCGCCATGTCCGACAAGGAGAGGATGGAATACTACAGAAAGAAGTATGGCTTTGAGCCCAAGAAAAAGCCTGAGGCCCCTGAGAAGAAAGTCCAGAAGCCACAGAAGCCTCAGCCTGTAGTACAGGAAGAAAAGCCCAAGAAGATAGGCTTTTTCAAGAGGTTGTTCGGAAGACGCAAATGAGCATGATAAGAAGGTTCTTCGCCTACTACAGACCATACAAGTTCCTCTTTTGGCTCGATATGGGAGCCGCTGTTCTGAGCTCGGTTTTATCCATCTTTTTTCCGGCTCTTACAAGAGAGCTTCTAAGGACTTGGATTCCGAACCAGATCTGGAGATCAATGGTGATCTGCTTCATTGCGATGTTCGCAATCTATGCCGTTCAGGCCTGTTTTACGTACATCAGAATCAGATGGGGCCATCAGCTTGGTGTGTATGTGGAAAACGACATGAGAAAGGACCTTTTCTCACACCTTCAGAAGCTTAGCTTCGGCTACTATGACCACACAAAGACCGGCCATCTGATGAGCAGGATGACAAACGATCTCTTTCAGATTGCAGAGGTCGCCCATCACTGCCCCGAAGACAGCCTGATTTCCGTGGCAACGATTGTCGGTGCCTACATTGTCATGTTCAGCTACAGCGTTCCAATGGCTCTGATATCGCTTTTCCCGTTTCCGTTCCTCATTGTTTGGGGAATGGTCTTCGGCCGAAAGCAGAAGCGCGTCTCCCGTGAAGTCCGTTCCCATGTGGCAGATGTGAACGCCAATGTCGAGAACTCCGTTCAGGGAATAAGAGAGGTCAAATCCTTCACAAGCGAAAGCTTTCAGAAGGGTCTTTTCGACAACTCCAACAACGACCTTGCAAAGAGCCGTAAGAAGCAGTACTCCGTCATGGCCGCCTACCAGACAGGAATGGGTTGGCTACGCAATATGTACTACTTCACAACCGTCGCCGGCGGCTCATATCTGATCTACAAGGGCTTTATCCAGTCCTATGACCTAGTAGCATTTCTTCTCTATGTCAGTGTTGTTCTTGAGCCGATAGATCGCCTGATCAACTTTGTCGAGCAGCTCAGCCAGGGCATCGCCGCCTTCGAGCGCTTTACGGAGATCATGGACGTAGATCCTTCCATCAAGGACGATGAGGATGCCACAGAGCTTACGGTGACAGAAGGCTCCATCTTATACAAGAACGTAAGATTCACCTATGACACCAAGGACGGAGAGGTGATAGGGGATATAAGCTTTGACATTAAGGGCGGAACCACTGTGGCGATAGTGGGAGACTCCGGAGCCGGAAAGACTACCACCGCATCACTTCTTCCGCGTTTCTATGAGATTGACAGCGGCCTTATCACCATAGACGGACAGGACATCAGAAAGGTCACGCAGAGATCTCTCAGGCAGAACATAGGTTTTGTCCAGCAGAATGTGTTTCTTTTTGATGCAGACATCCGCGAGAACCTCAGATACGGCAACCCAGATGCGACTGACGATCAGATGTTTGCGGCCCTGGATGCGGCGAATATCGGGGACTTTGTCAGAAGTCTTCCCAACGGGCTTTCCACGCCCGTCGGAGAGCATGGAACAAGGCTTTCCGGAGGCCAGAAGCAGAGAATCTCAATTGCCAGGGTCTTTTTGAAGAATCCTCCGATTCTCATCTTCGACGAGGCTACTTCCTCGCTGGACAACGAGAGCGAACACCTGATTCAGGAGGCCTTCAAGAGACTTTCAGCAGGAAGAACTTCAATTGTGATTGCACATCGGCTTACGACAATCCGTGAGGCGGACGAGATAATAGTGTTGGACAAGGGCAAAGTAATAGAGGCGGGAACTCATGAGAGTCTTCTTGCCGCAGGCGGTCATTACGCCAAACTGTACAGCAGGAGATAGCGATGTTTGTCATCATTAGACTTTTAATAGTATTCATCCTGATGGTCGTAAGCATGGTCACAGCAGTGCTTCCGGCTTTGATTCTCAGGCTGTTCGGACTTAAGAAGGCATCGGACAATCTGGTGCACTTCCAGATTGCGGCTATTGCGAACTTCGGTTTCTGGCTTGCAGGAGTGCGCACCCATGTCTCAGGTGATGTTGATGAGGTCAGACGTCGCGCCAAAGAAGGCGAGGGCTTTTGTTTTGTTGCAAACCATACAAGCCTTCTGGATGTACTTCTGATTTTGGGAAAGCTACGGGTAAACATGGGCTTTGTGGCAAAGATCGAACTTCTGTTTGTTCCTGCTCTTAATGTCCTGATTGCAATGATTCACTCAGTCTTCATCAACAGAAGGCAGCTGAAAAAGAGTGTTTCTGCAATCAGAAAGGCCACAAAGAGAATCTCCAAGGGCTATTCTATGGGAATCTTTCCGGAGGGGACGAGAAGTAAGAACGGAGAAATCGGTGTTTTCAAGCACGGCTCCTTCAGAATGGCCACAGAAAGCGGAGCCTATGTTGTTCCTCTTACCGTAAAGGGCTTAAGGCAATCGTTTGAAGACAGAAAGCACATCTTCCAGATCCGCGATGCCTATCTTGATGTGGGAACGCCCGTCAAGGCACCGGATCCGAATGACAGAGCCGCTACAAGCGCCTTTGCATCGCAGATTGAATCTTTAATCAGGGAAACTTACAAAAAACTGGGAAATTGAGAAATGAATGATAATATGACACGTGATAACAAACTGGGCACCATGCCCGTGGGAAAGCTTCTGGCAGTAATGTCCATTCCCACAATGTTCTCAATGCTGATTCAGGCACTTTACAATGTGGTGGACAGCATCTTTGTCTCACATTACAGCGAAGCTGCCCTGACTGCAGTATCCCTTGCATTCCCGCTTCAGCTTCTTATGGTATCGTTCTCCGTAGGAACATCCGTAGGAATCTGCTCCGTAATCTCAAGACGTCTGGGAGAGGGCAGGGAAGACGAGGCCAACAAGTCTGCTGAAACAGGCTACACACTGATGCTTTCCTTTATGCTGATGTTCGTCTTGATCGGAGCATTTCTGGCAAAGCCCTTTGTCAGCCTTTACACAAAGGATCCTGTTCTTCTTCGGATGACCGTTACATACCTCAGAATCTGTCTGATATTCTCTTTGGGAAGCTTTGTGAACATATTCTGTGAAAAAACCCTTCAGTCCACAGGCGATACAATCCATCCCATGCTGATTCAGATGAGCGGAGCTATCTTCAATGTAATCTTTGACCCGATTCTGATTTTCGGTTACCTGGGTTTTCCCAGGCTGGGTGTTGCGGGAGCTGCCATTGCAACAGTTGCAGGACAGTTCTTTGCCATGTTCATCGGCATCTTCTTTCTCAGAAAGAACAAGTACCTTAAGATCAATCTCTTTAAGCCAAGAATGGGAAAAAGCGAGGCCAAGGATATTCTTTCCGTAGGCGTTCCTTCAATCATAATGCAGGGAATAGGAACGGTCATGACAAGCTCCATGAACGCCATCCTGATTGTCTACGATGTTCTTGCCACTACGGTCTTCGGTGTCTATTTCAAGCTTCAGTCGTTCGTCCTTATGCCTATATTCGGCTTAAACAGCGGCCTTATGCCCATTTTGGGCTATAACTACGGAGCCAAGAACAGAGCCAGGATGATGAGGGCCTTAAAGCTTGCCTTAATCTTTGCCTTCGTCTTCATGACACTTGGAACATTGCTTTTCAACTTCTTCCCTGATACCCTGTTGGGATTCTTCAACGCATCCGATGCCCTTAAGAAGATAGGTGAGGTGGCTTTAAGGACAATTGCTCTGTCATTCCCGCTTGCAGCGTTCTCAATCATCCTGGGCGCACTTTTTCAGGCAATGGGTGACGGATACTACAGCATGATAATCTCGATTATCAGACAGCTTTTTCTGCTCATTCCAAGTGCATGGGTATTGGGAAAGCTCTTCGGCCTGGATGCAATCTGGTATGCATTCCTCATTGCCGAGGTTGTGGCTGTTATTCTGTCCTTTGTCTTCTACAGAAAGGAGCTCAAGAAGCTGAATTTCTGATAAGCTCCAGAAGCTGGTCTCTCTTTGAATCAAGGTACTCGCCCCAGAGCTTGTCATTGATAAACGGATTCTCTTTGCATCCGCTTTCTAAAAGCTTTGCCTTTCCCAAGGTGTCGTTGTTCACACAATGATTGCCTAAAAAGAGGTCTACTTTCTGATTTCTGACCTTGGCAAGGGACTTTAGATAGACATCCCTCATCTTATGACCAGTATCACCGATATCGTCCAGATAATCGCTTTGCAGAGTGTTGAACCCAAAGCCTCCGTAGTAGCCGGCTCTTACTGTCCTTACTCCGTCTGACACATCAAAGAATGCTGCTATGCAGCCGTCTGTGTGACCCGGAACAAGGTAAAACTGCATCTTGATGTTTCCGAATGTCAGCACATCGCCTTCATCTATCTCATAATCAACGTCAAAGACATCCTGGCTTAGGTCCCCGCACTGCTGGATAAGGGATTTTTCAGGACATGTACGGAAAGCCTCTGCATCAGGCTTTCCAAGATAAAGCTTTGTGCCGAACATCTTCTTGAAGAACATGGCAGCACCTATATGATCCAGATGTCCATGCGACAGCACTATCCATTTCACATCAGCAGGATTGAAGCCTGCTTCCCAGATTGCCTGAATAAGCATGGCCGTAGCTCCGCAGTTTCCGCAGTCAATCAGAAGAAGCCCACCCCCAGTGTCAATCAGATGCACACAGACCCAGCTGTCTCCCACATACCAGATGTTGCCGAAGATGCGAAACGGATGAACATATCTTTGGGTCTGATCAAGAAAGTACTTTCCGACCAGCGGATACTTCTTCCATTCTTCCTTCTCTTTCTGAAATCTCTCATATTCCTCACGAAGTTTTGACACCGCAAGTCCCTCCGCATTTATGATAGCACAAATGAAAAGAATTATTGGAGAAGACAAAAACATGTCGCCCGAAGACGACCTTTTTTTTAACTTTTCTCAAAATCTTTTCAAAAAACCCGAATATTTTCGACACTTTTTTCGTATAGGACTCTAGAAAGGGAATTATCCCTTGAAGGAGTCTATTATGGAGAAATCTGGCTACATCGTAGGAGAGTCCCGTGGGGATATTGTCGGTACTCACACCCATATCAATCCCTATAAGTCAGCTTCTTTTGATACGCAGATCAAAGATGTGTTAGAGAAAAGGAAAGATTCTGAGTTCAAACGAATAACTATTTCTTCTACGCCTGATTTGATAATCAACCTTGGACTTGATGCGGATAATGTGTCTGTAAAGAAATCCGTAGTATTACACCACTCTAGAAAGCCTGGACATCTATCTACAGCGGAGGAGTGGATTTGTGTAGCAAATAACCTTGATATCCCAATAGCGTATAGAAAAGAAGATGAAAACAAATATCACCTCTACTATGAAATAAGAGAAAAGTTAATACTCGTAATAGTTGAAAAAACAAAAATTGGAAGATATGAAGATACAATCAATGTTGTAACAACATTTTACAATAATCATATTTTAAGCAAAGATGTTGAATTGGGTCTTGCAAAAAGAATAAACCAACCTTCTGAGCGGTGACGTCAATTGTCCACCGGCTTACCTTCCTCGGTTGGTTCTAACTAAAAAATAACCCCTGTGAATATGGCTGTCAATGTTTTTGTCAGAAAAAACCAGTCTTCTGTGCGACAGCACCAATTGCTCGCCGACTTACCTGCTTCGACTGGTGGTAACTAAAAAATAAACTCTGATTATTTGGCTGTCAATGCTTTTCATGACAGGTTAAAAAAACCAACCTTCTGTGCGGAGGCCACAATTGCCATCCGTCTTACCTTCCTCGGTTGGTTATAGATAAAACATAGTCCCTGTTGGTATAGCTGTCAATGATTCGAACAACTACTCAATACAAAAACAGGTCGCCCGGAGGCGACCTGAAGTTTTAATGATAATAGTCTGTGACTTAGAAAGCAATCTTGCAGTATGCAGCAATGTTGCCATACTTCTCTTTCTTGAAATCTGTGGTGTACTGATCTGCATCAGCGATTGCAGTAGCTCCACCCTTTCCGTAGAACTTCTTGCTGTCAGCAGCGTTAAGACCATAACCAAGTCCGAATACAGCACCCTTAACAAGCTTGTCGGACTCTGCGAATGCTGCGAAAGCAACCTTTGAAACCTCGTCAGCACCTGCGAACTTGATTCCAGCACCGGCTGTGAACTTCTCGAATGCATATGTTCCATAAACCAAGACGTTCCAACCCTTTGTAGTGGTGTTGATATCAAATGAAGCGGCAGCCTTGACTGCATCCTTAGCATACTCAACACTGATTGCAGGAACGATACCGGCCTTTTCGGTCTCAACAAATGTATCCTCATCATAGGAAGCAGCATTTGTGATGTTCTTTGCGGAAACTGTGACCTTGAACGGGAGCTCGAAAGCGTTGAAGTCGAAAGCAGCCTTTGCTTCAAGATAGAAGTCCTCATATGCATCATAAACAGCTTCACCATCTTCCTTTGTCTTGCCATACTCAAGGAGGCCGTCCTTTCCGCCAAAGGTGTAAATGTTGACGTCTACGAAGTCATACTTGAAGTCAACCCTTGCATCAATGTTGAACCTAGACTCACTATCTGCATTTGTGCCAGCGATCATTAAGCCCATATCAACAGCAGCCTTGACTGTGATGTCCTGAACTGCAACTGTTGTTTTTGCTGAAGCACCAATTCCGTTAAAGAATACATACTCATCATCATCACCAATCTGTCCTCTGAAGAACTCGGCGGCTGCCTGAGCCTTGACTGCATCATCGCTGAATGCGAACTCAGGAGTCTCAATCGTTGCGTTGGCGGCAAATTTATATACTCCAAGATCAGCATCCTTTGCATAATCAAGACCTAAACTTGCAGTGAAATCATTGAAACCGACTGTGACGCCATCAAGTGCATCGTAGAACACGCCATCGTATGCACCACCGAGTGAATAAGAAGCAGCTGTAGAGTTGTCTGCCGCGTACTTATTGCCGAAGTCGTCTTTCTTTGTTCTGTCATTAATTGTCAGGACTGCAGCCGTAGCATAATCATATGCATCCTGTGTTCCTGTAATATCGACATACCAGTTCTTACCGACAATCTTTGCAGTATCGAGGCTGATGACAGCTCCGATTCCTCTGTGATCCTGTTTGTTGGAACGGAGCCAAATTCCATTAACAACACCATAACCATCTTCCCTAAGTGTGCCAAGGATGAACTTTGCAGAAGCGGCAACCTCTACGTGAACATCTTCATCACCGGCAATCTCAACTTTCTCTGAAGCAAATTCAAAGCTGAAATCAAATGATGATGCATTTGTTGTATCAAATGTTTTACCTGTAAAATCTGCGTTATAAATAACGCCAGCGCTTCCGCTGAATTTTGCGAATGCAAAGCCGGAAACCAGCACCGCAATCAAAAGAACGATAATACCTTTTTTCATTCTTCCT
>ONWV01000011.1 GCA_900321635.1 uncultured Spirochaetaceae bacterium
CGCAGGACCCAGGGTCACAGACAGCAGTATTCAATTCTCACGATCGACAAGATCAACGCTTAAGGGAGGCAATCAATGGCTCATCATAAAGGTGGTGGTTCATCCAAGAACGGAAGAGATTCTAATGCGCAGCGCCTCGGTGTGAAGCGTTACGGTGGTCAGATTGTCAAGGGTGGAGAGATTCTTGTTCGCCAGCACGGCACAAAGATCCATCCGGGTGAAAACGTCGGCCTCGGATCAGACTATACTCTTTTTGCCAAGGTAGGCGGAAAGGTTCTCTATCATGAGAGAAACAACCGCAACTACGTTAGCATCGTTGTTGAAGAGTAAAACAGCAAGACTCTATGTTTGGTTTTTCAGATGAAACCTATATCGACATTGCCTCCGGAAACGGGGGCAATGGTTGTGTCTCATTCCGACGTGAAAAATTCGTCGAGAAGGGCGGCCCGGACGGCGGCGACGGCGGCAAGGGCGGCGATTTGGTTTTTGTGGTCAAGAGCAATCTCAGGACTTTGGCCCATCTGAAGATCATCAGGACTTTCCGTGCTGAAAACGGAAAGAACGGCAGCGGAGCACGCTGCTACGGAAGAAACGGCAATGATATGGAAATCCCGGTTCCCCCCGGAACTGTCATCAAGGATGCCCATACCGGAGAAATCATCAAGGATCTGACGGGAATAGACCGTTTCGTGTTCCTCAAAGGCGGCAGAGGCGGCCTTGGGAACTATCATTTCAGGACTGCCACAAGACAGGCTCCTAAATTCGCACAGCCGGGTGAGCCCGGTATCGAGATGCGTGTGGGCCTGGAGCTTCTGGTCATAGCGGACATCGGTTTCGTGGGCTTTCCAAACGCAGGAAAGAGCTCTTTGATGAACATGCTGACCAACGCAAGAAGCAAGGTGGCTTCCTATCCTTTTACTACGAAAATCCCTCAGCTTGGCATGATGCGTCTGGGCGACCAGGACGTTGTGCTGGCTGATATTCCGGGCATTATCGAAGGCGCAAGCCAGGGTGCAGGAATGGGCTTCAAGTTCCTGAAGCACATTGCTCGTACAGGTGGCCTTGCATATCTTGTGGATATGTCCGACCCAGCTTTCTTAGACCAATACGAGCTTTTAAGGCACGAGCTTGAAACATATTCGCCTGATCTTCTTCAGAAGAAGGAGGTCCTTATCGGCACCAAGCTTGATGAGGACGGAGCTGCGGAGAACTTCGAGGCCTTCAAGAAAAAGTACAAAGACAAACAGGTTTTCGGAATGTCCATCTTTGACGAGGATTCTGTCAAACCCATAATGAGGGCCTTTGTTCAGATGATCGGAAAACCTGTCGAGGAGAGGGGCTTCAGTGCACGCCCTGATGCGGATGCCTACTATCCCGAAACCCAGGAGGAGTATGAGCAAGTCTAGCGTGGTGCTGTTCGGAGGAAGCTTCGACCCGGTTCATCTGGGACATCTCTTTCTTCTTCACTGTGCCGTCAGTATGACAGATTACAGCTCTTTTCTTCTGGTCCCTGCAAAGCTCAGCAACTTCAAAAGAGACAGCGTTCCCAAGGCTTCCGACAGCGACCGTCTTGAGATGCTCAGACTGGCTTTGATGGACTATCAAGACATCTATAGCCAGGATTTTTCATGCAACAGCGAAAATCCGGACATCAGAATATCAACAATAGAGCTTGAGAGGGGAGGAATCTCCTATACTTCGGACACGGTGAGAAGCCTTAAAGAAAGCGGATATGAAAGAATCGGTCTTCTGATAGGAGACGATCATATCGAAGGTCTTACCAGATGGCACGACTTTGAATTCATCAGGGACAATGTCGAGTTTCTTATCTGCAGACGCAACGCAGACGGACCTCTTTGGGACAAACTTCCTGATGGAATCAGATACAGGGCCCTTGAGCCCGGTGAGGTCTTCCCACAGTCCTCCAGCGCTGTTAGATCCGATGTCAGCGGAAAGCTGGATTATCTTTCAGAGAGGGTCAGAGAATATGTCAGAGCCAAGCATCTTTACGTATGACGAACTGGTTTCGGTTCTGAAGAAGACTGTATCGGAGAAAAGATTCGTACACAGTCTGGGTGTCGCACAGACATCAGAGGATGTTCTCAAGCATTTTTCATGCACCGATTACGAGAAGCACTGGAGGGGCTTTGAAGCCCCGCTTTTCTGCGGCATAGTACATGACATTGCGCGAGAGAAGACGGACGAAGAGATACTCTCCTTCTGCAGGGAAAGGGGCATATTCCTCCCTCAGGAGGATATTAAGGACCCTGTTCTTGCACACGGCACTGTTTCCGCGGAGATAGCCTACGACCTTGTTGGCCAGTATCCGTTTACCTGGTACAAGGCTCTCTGTGTCCATACCACAGGTAACGCAGGAATGGATGACTTGGCTCTTTCTCTGTTTGTCGCTGACTTCATAGAGCCTTCCAGAAAGTTCCTGACGGCTCAGAAAAGAGAGTTTTATCTTTCCTCTTCGAATCTTTGCCAGTGTGCCTACAGGATTCTGTGTGATATGATTAGTCATTGGAAGGACAAAGGGGCCTTCCAGATTTCTGTCACATCGATTGCAATGAAAGAGAGTCTTGAGAGGAGAGGCTGCACTTATGAATAGAGTCCGGTCCGGATTCACAGTAATTCTCATCGCACTGGTCGCGCTTCTTTCTCTTGTCAGCTGCAACGCTGATTCCAAAGTCTGCTACTATGCTTATTTCGAGGACTGCGCGTACTCGATAATCTACAGTCAGAGAAACAACAGCATGTACTGCATCCAGCTTCCCTTGGAGCAGATTCTGCTTTGGGGAAAGGCCTCAGGAATGGATTCCATTCCCACTGCGATGAAGAACTATGTGGGCATGAAGGACAAGGGCTTTCTGATCGGAACATCCGATTCTATTGTCACGGTCAAGGAAATTCTTGATACGATGGGCTCTGAGAGTGATGAGTCTCCGTCAAGCACAAAGAGGGTAAAGACCTTGGTCTCAGAGGCCGCTCTCTTGAGCAAACGCCCTCTGTTGGATAAGATAAACCAGCTCTGCGGGCAGGATACGGAAAGCCTTCTGAAGCTTCTTTCCGACAAAAACCCGTCATGCAGATGTTATGACGCGCAGAGCATATTCAATACAGATGATCTGAACTTCTCTCAGCGCTACTTCTCACAGTGGCTTGAGCAGGTTCTTGGAGGTTAAACAGCATGAAGGAAGAGACAAAGAAACAGGCACAACAGCTGTGCACTTTCCTTACAGACCACAAGGGACTTGAGGTCACGATGATAGATGTCTCACAGGACTGCTCCTGGGCCGACTGTTTTATCATCTGCACCGTCACAAGTCTTGGACACCTCAGAGGCCTTGCCCATGAGATCTGGTCGGAGATCGACTCTCTCGGCCTTGAGGTGAGAAACCGCCACAAGGCTGTAGGCGATGACGGCTGGGAGCTCATCGACTGCGGTGACATTGTCATTCACCTGATGAGTCAGGAGATGAGAGATTTCTATTCTCTGGAAAAACTCTGGCAGAAAATAGGAAAGTAATCAGCTTCCGAGAATAATCTCGCCTGACTGTGTACCTGTAAGCTTTCCGCCATACAGGGCAAAGGTTCCGTTTACCATAACAGCCTCAAGACCGCCACACATAGCATAGGGATTGTGAAGGCTTGAATTGTCCTTGAGATTATCTCTGTCAAACAGAACAAGGTCTGCCTTGCATCCTTTTTCAATCCGTCCTCTGTCCTTCAGTCCCAATCTGTCGGCGACTTTGCGTGTCATCTTGTTTATGGCGACTTCCCAAGGGACATCCTCGTCTTTGCATCTCTGACAGAGCAGGTGGATGGCGGCATTGGCGCTTCTTGGGTGGGCCGACTGTCCTGTGTAAAGAGCATCTGTTCCGAAGCTCATAAGATCGTCATCGAAGATCATTCTGAGCTTGTCCTGAGTCTGTGTGATGTCTGACATCAGGGCATAGCCCTTTTCATCGGAAAGAAGGCTGAACAGGGCGTCAAACGGATCAAGACCGAGCTTTTCTGCAACCTGGGCAAGTGTCATCTCGCTGTACTGCGGAAAGCTCTCCATGGTCACGATGCTTATGTCCTCCCATGGACAGAGCTCCGTGATGCTGTCCCACTGGACAGGGTGCTGCATCTCGCTGACAATGCTGTCTCTCAGCTCTTTATCAGTGGCAGTCTGTTTCAGTGTTTTGGACAGTTCTTCTGCTGAAAGTCTGAGAAGTCTCGGCGGAAGCAGACTGAAAAGACTTGTGCTTCCGTATTCGTACGGGTACTGGTCAAAGGCCACATCAAAGCCTTCGTTTCTCAGATCATGAATCTTTTTCAGAACAGAGGGAATCTTATCCTGATTCTTTCTTCCTATGGCCTTGAGGTGCGAAACCTCAAGCCGTACTCCCGTTTCCCTGACATAGGAGATGATTTCATCTATAGACTCGAGAATCTCATCGCCCTCGCATCTGTGATGCACGCAAAACAGTGAGTTGTGGGATTTGACGACCTTCAGAAGCTCGACAATCTCGTCATGGTCTGCAAAGAGACACGGGGCATAGTAAAGACCGCTGGACATTCCGAGGCATCCCTCTGAAAGGGATTTGTCCAAAAGGGCGCACATCTTTGAAATCTCTTCTTTTGTTGCCTTTCTGTTCGGGTTTCCGTCTATGGCTGACATCCTCAGACGGCTGTGACCCTGTAAAAATCCCATGTTTATGCCGGGTTTAAGCATCTTTTTGTAAGAAGAGTAGTCCGTCCAAGTCCAGGTGGGGTAGTGTCCGATTATGTCGGCAAAAGCAGGGCTGTCATCGGCTCTTCTGGGAAAGACTCCCACACCGCAGTTTCCGGAAAGGTCGAATGTGATTCCCTGCTGGACTTTGTGCGACATGGTGGGGTTCCTGAGAACCTCAAGGTCGCTGTGGGCATGAATGTCCATGAAGCCCGGACACAGGGTAAGACCTGTGCAGTCAATGACAGAGGCTCCTTCGGCTTCCTTTTTGTCAATCTTCTGCCCTATGGCTGTGATTGAAGAATCCTTTACAAGAACGCTTGCCTTGAAGGGCGCGCGTAGTGAACCGTCAAATACCGTTGCATTTTCAAAGAGGGTTTTCATTGTCTTTATCTTCTATAACTCGGCTACTGCCGTCACCGCATCAAGAACCATAGAAACGAGCATCTGGCTGTTTCCGCGGATTGCCGTGGAGGCCAGAGCCGCCTTTAGTTCGGGAATCCTGGATGAGGAAAAAAGTGCAGGAGGAAGCTTTGCCTTGTACATCTCGTTGGCAAGAAGCACGAACGCAAGCTCCGGGTTTCCTTTCTCAAACGGCTGGATCCGCATGATCTCTGCAAACAGGAAGCTTGCCCTTGCAACGGGGTGCAGAACAGACCAGGGACCGCTGTACTGTTCAAGCATGGCCTCTGTTTCCTGGCTTTGGCTTCCTCCGAGTTTGTAGATTCCGGCCGAGCGCTCATCTATGGACATCATCAGGCGGCTGTGTAGGTCTAAAATCCGTTTCTCATTCAGATCAAAGGGGATTGAGTTTAAGGCAGATCTCATGTTCAGTGCCAGAATCTGCTTTTCAAGCGGAAGTTCGCTCTGATTTTCCAGATTGAAGATGGCAAGGACATTCTCAAGACTGATGTCGGTGTTGTCATAGCACAGGGCCTCAAGGACAATCTCAACCTTCTTGTCAGTGGTGAGGTTGTACTGGCTTGTGCTTCCTCTGAGTTTGTCTGCCTCACGGTAGTCCTGGCTTCCTGTTCTCAGGGCACGGTTTTTCATGTATCTGAGGGTCCTTCCATCGGCAGGCTTCTGGGTTCCCGAAGGAATGCTCCAGACCCAGTCTCCGACTCTGACCGCACCCTCGATTTTGCCTTCCGTGCACAGAGATCTTACTCTTCTTTCACTTATGCCCCACTTCTGGGCAGCTTCCTTTGTGCTGATGTAGTCCATGGGGATAGGATATTCCGAGTTCGGCATGAAATCAAGGGGTCGCTGATGCGTTTCATATGGGCTATAATACAGGAAATTCAATTGTGAACTTTTGTGAAGTGAATCCGACTTTTATTGAACATATTGCGATTCGGGGGTAAACAGAAACTATGAAACTCATCTACGTAGTCGAAGATCATCAGGTCATCAGGGAGGGTGTTCGCAGATACCTGGAACTTGCGGGCTACAAGGTCCTGTCATTCGGCAACCTTGCATCCGTAAGGGAGGCTTTCCGTGTCACCAAGGCTGACCTTCTGATTCAGGATGTCATGCTTCCTGACGGCGATGGCTTTGAGTTCGTAAAAGAGTTGAGAGAGACTGTCGATATCCCTGTGATCTTCATGACGGCCAGAATCGCCGAAGAAGACAGGATTCACGGATTCGAGCTGGGTGCGGATGACTATATTTCAAAGCCGTTCTCTCCCAAGGAGCTTGTCCTGAGGGTCCAGGCCATCTTCCGCAGAATCGACGGAGGCAAGGAAGTAGATAGGGCGCACAAGAACACCTACAAGGCACAAGACGGGGTCCTTTGCTTTGATGAAATAGAGCACAAGGTGACCGTAGATGAAAAGGACGTATCCCTGACTGCCGCCGAGTGGAGAATCCTGTGCCTTCTTATCGAGAACTCCTCCAGGATTCTTCCCAGAGCGGAGATCCTCAAGAAGTGCTTCGACTACACATCCGAATCCTATGAAAGGATCGCGGATACCCATATCAAGAACCTGCGTGCAAAGCTCGGTCCGTATCCATGGATCGAGACTGTGCGCGGATACGGATACAAGTTCATCGGTTATCCGATTGAGGAGAGATCCTGATGAGGAAAGTTTTCTTTCGCTATTTTCTGAGTATCCTGGCCATAGCGGTAGTAGTTCTGCTTGTCCAGTTCGGTATGCTTATTCTCCAGTACGGCGTAAGCCAGGAGAGGTGGAAGACCAAAGTCTATGACGATTTTGTCCTCTCGGTCGAAGATGCCATAAACGACGGCTCTGTTGCCGACTATGGTCTTAACAGCATCCTTTACACAGTGTCTAACATAGAAGACGACAGAATCAGCGGTTTCATCCTCAGAGATATAAGCGGAGCCAATGTGGTGGCTTTCGGACGAAATGCAGAAGGCAGGATGAACTCGATTATGTCTACATCCCAGATGCCTTCACAGAACCAGGAGCCAACCAAGGTGAACATGGCCACAAGAATCGATGTGGCCTCCACCTATGATGCCCGTACAAACACACTGAGCCTTACATCCGTTTCAAGTGTTGAGACAAAGAATGTGGAAATCTCCATGCCCGCCAATCTGATGAACGAGGGAATCATCGGTTCCGTAGTCATTGCCGTGGACGGAACGGACGCCTTCATCATCGACCTTCTGACCTACACGCCAAGGACATACAAGTATTCCAAGGACATAATCAACTCATGTCTTAAGGCAATGCTCATCTCGCTTCCTGTGTGTCTTGTGATAGCTTTCATTGCCGCATGGATAGTCAGCTCCAGAAATGCCAAATACATCAACGGAATCAGAAAGGCCTTAAGCGACCTGTCCCACGGAAAGACGGATGTCTCCATTCCCAGACAGAAAAACAGCGAGCTTGATGAGATATCTGTAGCAATAGAGGACCTTGACCGGGACCTCAAATCCAATGCGAACAGCAGACGTGCATGGCTTTACAGCATATCCCATGACCTGAATACTCCTACAGCCGCCATGAAGATGATAATCGACGGTCTGAATGACGGAGTTTTCACAGCAGATGAAAAGACACTGAAGGAGCTTCAGAAGGAAAACGACACCCTGTCCGAAAGAATCGGAAGGGTCATTGACTTCTCGTCGCTTCAGGCTGACACGCAGCCGGCAATAACAGAAGTTCAGACAGACCGCCTGGTCTCCGACGTTCTTTCTCAGATTAATGAGTCTGACAAGATCAGCGTCTCAGCTGAATGCACTTCGGTGCGCTGTGATGAGAATCTGATGTCCAGAGCCCTCATCGAGCTTCTTGACAATGCCGTGGAGGCTTCCTCGGATTCCGAAGAAGGTGTCAGAATCTCAATCAGGGAGAAGGAAGACTCATATGAGGTTCAGATCACAAACGACGGAAAGCTTCCTCAGGACATTGATGTGGACTTCTTTGAGCCTTGGACCCGCGGAGACTGGTCCAGAACCTCAGGCGGTTCCGGCCTGGGTCTTCCTATAGCATCTGCAATCATGGCACTGCACAAAGGAACCATATCACTGAGACAGATTACTCCGACTTTGGTCTGTGCAAGCGCAATTTGGCCTAAGAATCCTGCTTAAGATTCAAAGACGAACGACCTTATCTCCTCATAGAACTCATCATATGTGGTGCAGAGTCTCAGATCAGGCTCTTCGTTGAGAATGTTCTGAGGGGCTCTGAAAAGACAGCCTTTGTCAGCCTTGTGAATCATGGTCAGATCGTTGTAGCTGTCTCCTGCTGCGAAGGTTCTGAAGTTCATCTGACGGAAGGCGTCAATAGCCTTACGTTTTCCGTCCTGCTGCCTGAGCCTCATGCCTGTGAGCATTCCCCTGTGGTCAACCACAAGGCTGTTGCACAGAATCGTCGGCCAGCCGAGCTGCTTCATAAGGGGCTTTGCGAACTCAGTGAACGTATCCGAGAGAATCACCACCTGAGTGATTTCACGCACCTTGTCCAGAAACTCCCTTGCTCCGTCCAGGGGACGGATTGTGGCTATGACATCCTGGATATCCTTGAGTGTTAGATTATGGTCTTCCAGAATTCCCATCCGGTACTTCATCAGCTTGTCGTAATCAGGTTCCTCACGTGTTGTGATTCTCAGCTCGGGGATTTTTGTCTTTTCGGCGAATGCGATCCAGATTTCAGGAACAAGAACACCTTCAAGGTCCAGACATACTATTTCCATAACAGACTCCTCTTCAGATTCCCAGTACGGAAAGAACGTACTTCAGGATGTTTTCCCTGTCGATCACATCGTTGTGAACGGACTTTTTGCTCTCAAGCGAGCTGAGGTTCTTCGGAACAGGGACACCGGTTTTCAGATTGATCGCCTTAATCTGCTCGAACTCGCTTCCTTTCACTTCAAGTCCTATGGCCTCGGAGACAGGAGTGGGGAACTTGTAAGGCGATGCGGTTGAAAGGACAACCGTAGGAACATCGTCCTTTTTGTCCTTTCTGTAGTCATCGGCCACCTTCATTCCTACGGCAGTGTGGGGATCGCAGAGATAGTTGTCCTTTTTATACACATCTCCTATTGTCCTGATGGTCTCCTTTTCCGTACATGAGTAGGAGAGGAAGGTCTCTCTGATTTTGGCCATGTACTTTTCGTCGACCGTGAAGATGCCTTCAGAGGAAAGGTCTGACATCCATTTTGAGACAACGGATGCATTGCAGCCCGATGCAAGAAACAGAAGCCTTTCCAAATTCGACGAGACAAGAATATCCATGGAAGGGGAGCTTGTCCTGTAGAACGGTCTTCTCTTGTCGTAGACACCTGTTCTGATGAAATCCGTCAGAACCTTGTTCTCGTTGGAGGCACATACCAGATTTCTTACAGGAAGGCCCATGAGCTTTGCAAAATATCCTGCAAGGATGTCACCGAAGTTTCCCGAAGGAACCACATAGTCCACTTTGTCTTCCATCTTTATCCTGCCCATCGAAACCAGATCCGAGTAGGCTTTGAAGTAATACACAACCTGAGGAGCCAGACGTCCGATGTTGATTGAGTTTGCCGAAGACAGGGCTTTTTTAGCCTGAGAGAGCTCCTTCATGGAGTTGATTTTGGAAAATGCCACCTTAACGGCAGTCTGACAGTCATCGAAATTGCCTCTGACAGCGCAGACTTTGACGTTGGCTCCTTCCTGGGTTGCCATCTGAGCCCTCTGAATGGGAGAAACACCTCCGTCCGGGTAGAAAACGATGATCCTTGTTCCGGGAACATCATGAAAGCCCTCCATCGCAGCCTTTCCCGTATCACCGGATGTGGCTGTGAGAATGACGGTCTCTTTGTCATCTCCCGTCTGCTTTTTTGCTGCTATAATCAGCTGCGGGAGCATTGAAAGGGCCACATCCTTGAATGCGGATGTGGGACCGCGGAACAGCTCAAGCACATATTTGTCTCCGACCTTCACGACCGGGGTCAGGTCCTTTGTCTCGAACTTGCCCTCATATGCCTTATTCACAAGGTCCTTCATATCCTTGAAATCCGGAAGCAGGTGGGACAGAATCTTTTCAGCCATGCCCAGGGTATCCAGGCCTATGACAGCCTTCCAGTCAAAACCCTTGCCGATATCGCTGTCCGATACAAACAGACCCCCGTCCGGGGCGATGCCTCTTAATACCGCATCAAGACTGTTGCATCTGAATTCAGATCGAGTGCTTCTATAATCCATGGTTTCTCCTTTAATCAATTGCGATGAGTTTTGCGTTTTCCACACCCTGACAGTCATCTATATCCTTCAGAAGGTTCGTGATGGCCGCAGGCATGGCGCTTATGTCCAGCGTTATTGTCACGCTGGCGTTTCCATGCACGGGCAGGCTCTGGGTTATGGTGAGAATGCTTGCCCCTGCCTGCGAGATGACCGACAGCACGTGGCTGAGGATTCCGGTCTCGTGCGAAAGAAGCATGGAAATCACAGCCTTGCGGCCGTCTGAAATCCTGATGGGCTCAAGGATGTAGTCCTTGTACTTGTAATAGGTGCTTCTTGAAATGCCGACCATTTTGGTGGCCTGCATCACGTTTTTGGCCTTTCCTTCCTCAAGAAGGTGCTTGGCCTTGAGCACGGTCTCAAAATACTCGGGCAGGATACTCTTATGAACAATAAGGTAGTTTTCAAGCATTTTTTCACTCCATGGCTTGCCATTTGATTGACCGTATGATACATTGTCTCCAATAAAAAGACAAGTGTTTTTGAGGCACGGACAGTTTTATTTCAAATGTGCCTTTTGGGAGACGATATGAAGGTTTCTATTCTTGGACACGGAGTTGTAGGTAAGGGCGTGTGGGACATGCTCCAGGGGAATCCCAACTTTGAAGTTGTGAACGTTCTTGTTAAAAAGGGCGAAAAGACAGCTGATTTCATGACCGAGTCATTCGATGACATCTGGCATGATGATTCAGAGCTTGTGGTCGAGTGCATGGGCGGCGTAGTTCCTGCCTATGAGTTCGCATCCAAGTGCATCGAGGCGGGAAAAAGCTTCATCACATCCAACAAGGCTCTTGTGGCTACACACGGAATAGATTTGTTGAATCTTGCTGTCAAGAACAACAAGGGCTTTTTATTCAGCGCAGCCTGCGGAGGAGCAATTCCAATCCTTCAGAACCTTCATCTTGCAAGAAAGTCCGACAGCATAATCTGGGCAGGCGGAATCCTCAACGGAACCACGAACTTCATCCTGGACTCCATGGACAGCCGCGCAATAGGTTTTGACGAGGCCCTTTCCGAGGCAAAGGCCTTAGGCTATGCCGAGTTTGACCCCACCGCGGACATTTCCGGAATGGACACCATGAGAAAGATCATGCTCATCAGCATGGTTGCATACGATGTTCTTCCTAATTCTGACTACAATGTCGAGGGCATCCAGACAGTCAGCGCCTTTGATTTTGAGGTTGCCAAGAAGATGGGATGTACAATCAGGCTTGTCGGACGCTGCGGCCTTTCCGATTCTGGAAGACTTTATGCCTATGTCCAGCCCATGCTCTGCAGCCGAAGTGACTTCTACGCCGGGGTCTGCAGCAACATCAACATGGCTCAGTACGAAGGAAAGAACAGCGGAGTCATGTCATTCATGGGTCAGGGTGCAGGCCGTTATCCCACAGCATCGAACATCCTCAGGGATATGACCAGCATGTATGAGGGACAATCTCACATGCTCAAAAGCAAGTGCCTGTTCGGTTTTGCCAACAACAGCTCCAAGGAGTGTGAGGGTGTCTATTATGTGCGCCTGAAATCTGATCTTATTCCGGTTCTTGAGTCTCACTGTGGAGTGGACAAAGTTCTTTGTGAGAAGGACGGAAAGAAGTGTGTCATCACAAAGCCCGTCACGGTCAAGGCCATGCACGACATTGCAGCCGAGCTCAGAAGAAAAGATGCGGATGTGTTCTTCGCACAGGTAAAGGGTTGAATCATGCTTAAGGTTGCAAAATTCGGCGGTTCCTCTGTCGCATCGGCAGAGCAGTTCAGAAAAGTAAAGGATATCGTCCTATCCGATCCTTCAAGAAAGCTTGTGGTGGTATCCGCCGCAGGAAAGAGGGATTCCAAGGACCATAAGATTACGGATCTTCTCTATCTGTGTCATGCCCACATAACATACGGTGTTCCGTGTGATGATATCTTTGACAGAATCAGAGAGAGATTCATTGAAATCAGAGACCAGCTGGGTCTGACTTTCCCCATCGAGAAGGAACTTGATGCCATCAGATCAAAAATCAGCAAGGACATGAGCGTTGATGAGCTTGTATCCCGCGGTGAATACCTTACATCAAAGCTCATGGCAGAATATCTCGGCTATTATTTTCTGGATGCAAGCAACTGCATCTACATGGACTTTGACGGAAAGTTCCAGCCAAGAAAGATCGCAGAGGCCCTTTCAGGAGCCCTGAAGGAGCACAGCGGAATAGTGATTCCTGGCTTCTACGGAAGTCTTCCTTCCGGCAAGGTGAAGGTCATGAGCAGGGGAGGAAGCGACATAACAGGATCTCTTGTCGCCGCAGCATGTGATGCCGACATGTATGAGAACTGGACGGATGTCTCCGGAATCCTCATGGCAGATCCGAGAATCGTTGAAAATCCAAGTCCTATTTCCGAAATCACATTCGCAGAGCTTCGCGAACTTGCCTACATGGGGGCCTCGGTCCTTCATGAGGATTCGGTTGCTCCTGTCAAGGAAGTCGGAATTCCTCTGAACATCAGAAACACCAATGACCCGTCCCACCCGGGAACCATGATAGTCGACAAGGCCAGCGAGAGCGAGGATGTGAACGACAGGTTCATAACAGGAATCTCCGGAAAGAGGAACTTCATCATCCTCACCGTCTCAAGGAGGCTGAACAACTCCAACGAGACGCTTCGTGATGTCCTGGAGATTCTGGACAGGCACAAGGTACAGGCCGAGCACATCTCGATGGGAATCGATCAGTTTGCACTGGTTCTGTCCCAGGCCAGCATCGGAGATTCCCTTTACGAGATCATCGGAGACATCAAGACAAAGTGCTCCCCGGATGATGTGGAGATTCAGGATAACATAGCACTGGTTGCAGCCGTAGGACGAAAGATGATCTTCAGGCCAGGTATTTCAGGCAAGGTCTTCAATGCCCTTGGTAAGGAAGGCATCAACATCAGGACCATCGCACAGGGTTCGGATGAGCTTGCAATCATAGTCGGAGTGGACAACAGCCAGTTCGAAAATACCATCAGAATCCTGTATCACAGCTTCGCCGGCTGAAAATTTTTATTTTTTTCTCCAAAAACCCGAATATTTTCAGCAAAAAAACTGAATAAGAGAATAAAGGAGAAAAAAATGTTCACCTATCTCAAATTCAAAATGCAGAACTCAATCGGGACCGCTGCGGCGGTCAACCTCTACAACGAAGAGGGTCTTATCGGATACGAGGTTCTTTTTCCGAATCTCGGAGTCGGCGATGTCGTGCGCAAGCACCTTAACCGCAAGGAATCCGAAACCTTTTTAAGGCGGATGCAAAAGAGCGGCTTTGTAATGTTCATGCAGCGCTTTTCTGAAACAGGGGAAAAGGAGGACGGGTCTTTCTGGAGTTTGGAAATAGAACTTCCGGACTCCAGTAGAATCAATCTCAGCGGTCCTGAGATCGAAGACTCCATCATGTACCCGTTTTTGCAGGATTTTGCCGAACTGTTAGACAGCCAGTTCAAGATCACCCAGTATATAAGAGCTGACAGGGTGGACAAACTGTCCATTGAGTTTTTCTTCAACGAGCTGGAATACGGATTCGGAGAGCTTGACCACACGGAGAAGCTCACCTTGGACCGCTCGGATTTCACCTTAAGCTACTCAAAGCGCTTTCCCGCAGGATGCTTTCACAGCTCCTACGAATGTAAGTGCGAGCAGCAGGTCAGGCAGATTCTGGATCAGACATCGGCGGCTCTTACGGATGACAGACTTTTCGAGGACTGTCTTGAAGCAAACCCCAGACGCCCGATACTGATTTTCGAGTACACATTCCATGACGGGACTACTGAGAGTGTCAGACGGAGCTTCAGCCGGAAGTGCCTTAGAGAACAGCTGTATATCGAAATGCTGGAGGTGTTGTTTGAAACCAGTCTTCACCTGGTGTACAAGTGCGGAATATTCGACAAGAGATTCCTGTCTACGGATGACAACGAGATTAATACCCCGTTCTTCATAGATTACAACGAGGAGACTGCCTGATGATGATCAATAATCGTCCTCGTCCTGGAGGTTTTTCTCGTATTCGCCGTTTTCGTAGTAGAAGCCGTCGTTGAGAAGATCGTCGTCATCATCATCTTCGTCTTCTTCCTCGTAGTCCTCATAGTCGCCTACATTGGGAGCGTCGTAGATGTCATCGATTTCATCATCGTCTTCGAAGTCGTCATCATCGTCATCGTCGTCTTCGACTTCGTCATCGAAATCATCATCGTCGTAATAGTAATCGCCGTACTGTCGTCTCTTCCTTGGCATGCGTAACTCCTTGGCTAATAAAAAGGATAAATTCACTAAATGCAGATGTCAATTGAGTTTTTTCCCAGCCTTATGTATACTTTTTAACAAAGGACTATATTATGAGCAAAAAACTTTCAAAACTGATTATTGCCCTGGTTGTCGTGCTTGTGGTTCTTACCGGCTGTTCAACGACAATCGCACTTAATACCCTTGTTCCTGCAAAAGTCGATGTAGGCGGGTATAAGACAATTGCTGTCATGTCCACACAGGACAATGCCAGATGGACCAGACCTTCGTTCTGGAATTCCGCAGTTCCTTTCAACTCGGCTGTAGATCCGTTCTACTTCCTCAGCCTGAGTCTGATGTCAGGACTGGATTTCGGTGCTTCCGGAACAATCGTAGATGCCGCTACCGACATGATCACAAAGGCTGTTGATACAGGAATCTCCTACAAGGTCATTCCGCCAAGTCTCACAGATGCCTACATCACAGTCGGAAAGAGCAACGGAAACCTCAGAAAGACTCTGATGGACAACGGTGTTGATGCAATCCTCAAGACTGAGATCACATACCTTTTCTATGACGAGTATATTTCACAGGACACCGACTGGCTCTCATCAAAGGATAAGAGCGGAAAGACCTACTACAAGAAGAGATTCTACTTCGTGCAGCAGTACGGTATTTCCATTTCCTATACTCTGACAGATGTTGAGAACAACAGGGTCATCGCATCCGACACATTCTCTTCAGATGTCCGTGAGAAGAAGACCCAGATCGGTCACACAGAGGATGCAAGCGGAAGATTCTATGAGGACTACTACACAATCACATCCGCTTCAAGGCTCATCCGTGATCTGATCAAGGAGTTCACCGATTCATTCAGAGCAGAGCTTTCTCCGCACTATGTGAAGGAGTATTTCACATTCTTCCCGAACAAGCCGAAGGTAAAGACCCTTGAGGCTGCCTATGACGCACTTGATGACGAGAAGTGGAATGTTGCTCTTACAATGTTCGCTGACGAGTACAACAAGTCCGGTCACTTCAATGCAGGTCTGAATGCTGCCATCCTTTACTTCTCCAACGGAGAGGTCACAAAGGCTATGGACATGACACAGGAGATCTACAAGAAGTCCGGAGACAGCAAGGCTCTTGATCTGTACTACCGCTTTAAGCAGATAACCGACCGCGAAGGTGCTGCAGAAAGACAGATCAACAGCACTGAGAAGATCGGTGCAGGCGGAGCTTCTGCTGACCTTATAGGATTCTGATGTGCTCTTCGTTTTAACGGGGAACGGAAAAGGAAAGACCACCGGATCACTGGGGATGGTGGTCAGAGCTGCAGGACAGGGTATAAAATGCTCTGTCCTTCAGTTTCTTAAGACAAAGCCCGAAGAACTTGGAGAATATAGAACTTTCAGAAATCTGGGCATAGAATGGGAAAACTACGGTTGCGGCTTTCTCTGGAATCAGAAGGACATGGGCCCTACGGCAGAGCTCTGCACAAAGGGCTGGGAAAGCTTCAGACAGAAGGCTGAAAGCAAAAACTATGGCCTGATTGTCCTGGATGAGTTTACCTATGTTCTGTCTTACGGCCTTCTGGACTGCGATACGGTTGTGTCCTATCTGTCGTCCCATATCAGGGAAGAGGGCTTTCCTCATGTTGTAATAACGGGAAGGAACGCTCCTTCATCTCTTTTGGAGATTGCGGACACCGTAAGCCGAATTGATGAAGTAAAACATCATTTTTACACAAACCGCGGAAAGACAATTCGTGGAATTGAGTTCTGACCGATGGCCTGAAATGGCCTGAAATTCATATTTTTGTATTTTTCCAATCATTTTTACTGATACAGGCCATTGTTTTGATGCAACGATGGCCTGATTTTATACGTCATCTCTTTTTCCTTTCAAAAACCAACCATTTATTATATGATTTACAGTACACGATAGAAAAAAGAGCCGAATCCGGCAAAGGAGGCCTTTGTGCTTATTGATATTACCATGGCCAATTTCAGGTCAATCAAGGATCCGCAGACAATCTCGTTTGTGGCCCTGAAGGATAAGAGGATGGACCAGACCAAAATCCAGCTGGTCTCAGACAAGCTCAAGGTACTGAGAACCGCATCGGTTATCGGACCGAACGGAGTAGGAAAGAGTACTGTTGTCAGAGCTCTTGAGGCAGTCAAGGGTATTGTCATGGCGGACAGCTCCGATGAGAATCCGCTCAAGAGAATCCTTGCAGGATCTCTGTTTGCATACAGTGATGTGAAAAACCAGCCCGCAGAGTTCACTGTCAGGTTCCTTCTCAGAGAGTATGTTTCGGAAGAGGAGCCCGAGGTTGTGGCAACTTACAGCGTCAAGGCTGATCTGGACCACATCTGGGAGGAAAGCCTCTATTACAACTTCGGAACATCCAGAAAGCTCATGTTTGACAGAGTCGCATCAGCAAGCCTGTCGGATGAGGTCAGCTACAAGGTCCGCTGGGGAAAGCTTTACCGCGGTGACAAGAAGAGAAACGAGAAGGCTGTTGACTGCAGGCACTCGTTCATAAAGAACGCAGCAGACAAGGGCGGTGACACCTGTTCGGAAGTCTACGACTGGTTTGAGAATGTCCTGGATATTCTTCCCATGGGTGTTGGATCTTCTTCTGAAAAGTATGTGGCTGCGATGCTCAATGCTCATCCTGCATGGAAGGAGCAGCTTATCAACTTCTTCTGGAGCATGGACGTCACCGACATCAGAGACATCAGAGTCGGTTCCAACAAGGACGGAAAGTTCGTCCAGTCAAATGACGGCGACATGGTGTTCTTCGTCCATACCAACACAAAGGCTGCTATGTTCAGCCCGTACGGAAAGGAGAGTCTTTCACTCAAGAGACTTTCGCTTCTGGCTCTTGCCTTCTTCGAGGCCTTCACAAAGGCCAAGGTCCTGGTTGTGGATGACTACGGAATGTTCCTGCATCCTGAGGTCCTTATTTATCTTACAAGCGTCTTCACAAACGGCTGTAAGCGTGCAAGCCAGCTGATTGCAGTTGACTGCAACCCGACACTGCTGGAAGACGGTCTTCTCAGAAGAGACGGCATCTACTTCGCAGAGAAGGACAGCATCGGCTCCACAGTCTACTATCCGCTCAGCAACTTCAGAATCGGCCCGAGCGGCAAGACCCGTGCTATGTATGAAAGCGGCGCATTCGGTGCACTGCCCATCACAAGCGAATTCCGCTTCGTAAACGAGGAGGCATGACATGACCAGAAAGAGAACTCCGATTCTTCCGAAGAAGACAATACTCATCGCAACAGCAGACACTGCTATGGCCGCATATTTCTCTCGAGTCAGAAAAGACTGCAGATACGGCAACATGACGGTGCAGTACATTCCTGCAGACACTCTTGATGAGCTTATCAAGGCAACCGGAAAGGCCAGAATCGCCGGAAAGTTCGCCTCTGCATGGGCACTGTTCTCCCTGTCGGAATTCAAGCTCAAGCCTGCCGACATCAAAGCCGCCCAGGGCCTTGCTGATTCCAGAAAGGTTAAGCTCGGCTGGGTTGCTCCAAACCTCAGCCTGTGGCTCTTCCTGCACCTCAAGGCACTGAATGTCTATGTGGACAATGCCGCACAGCTTGATCAGGCTCTTGCAAAGGTTTTCCCGGGTTACGAGCCTACTGCAGAGTTCCTTACCAACGAAGGCCAGGACATCCATCTCAGACTGTTCTCCTCGTTCAGCAAGGCAGTTCTGAACTCCGGTGATTACAACAAAATCGCAGAGAAGAAGACAGGTGTTGCCGCAACAAGCTTCCCGCTTCTTTATGAGGACATAAAGGAGCTGTGCGGAGAGGCTGATCTGTCTCACAACCAGAAGCTTCTGGCAAAGTAAATGAACGGACTACTGCTGTTCACATACACAACTTCGATAGCCGTCGCATGCATGGCATTGGCGCTTTCGATAGCCTCACATATTCTCCATAGGACAGCCTGGAGCGGCAGGTACATTGTCTTCCAGAGCTGTCTTATCGGAATCATGGTCCTGTTTATGGCCGCAAAGCTCTCGCTGTTCTTCCTGCCAGAGAGTATCTCGGTCATGATCAACTACATATTCGAGACCGTGACCATGGCCAGCATGGCATTTGTCATTGTGTTTCTGCCGTACTTCCTAAGCTGGGTCATAGCCAAGCCGTGGGGAAGGCGGCAGACACTGCGCTTCTATCCTGTGGCATTTTCGTACTTCGGCCTGGGTCTTGCTTCTCAGATTGTAAACGATCCCTCGTTCGGATTCTGGGTGCGCCTGATTCAGACCCTGATGGTTCTGGGTGTCTATGCCTACTGCATCGTGACGCTGTGGGTGAATCTTAAAAGCATCGAGGACCCCGCTGCAAGGCATATCGCTCTTGCAATCAACATAGTCAGCCTGTCGCTCATTCCGCTTTCAATCTTCGCTCTGTTCTACGAAATAGTTGCGGACTTCAGCTATCCGATCTATGTCTTTGCATTCTCCGTGGTGATTGTCGTCTACAACTACATCAGATTTGATCTGGACAGACAGGAAATCGAGAACAAGCCCGAGCTCAGCTTCGAGAGCCTTTCGAAGTTCAAAATCTCAGAGCGTGAATTCACTGTAGTCCAGCTCATCTGCGAAGGTCTTACCAACAAGGAAATCGCCAACCAGCTGAACATTTCGGTCAATACCGTAAACAACCATGTTGCGAACATCTTCAGCAAGATGGGAGTGCGGTCCAGAATAGATTTACTCAAAGAGTTGAAGGAAGGCCCTTGGGCCTGAAAAAACCTGCGGTAGTGTTTTATACTTATATATCCCCTATAAGTTGAAAGATTATCTGATTTACTGTAAAACTAAACAGTCATGGGTCTTCCCATGTGGAGTTTACTATGGAAGTCAGAGTCAGATACGCACCATCCCCAACCGGGCTTCAGCACATCGGCGGGGTCAGGACAGCACTTTTCAACTACTTCTTCGCCAAGTCAAACGGCGGAAAGTTCATACTCAGAGTCGAGGATACGGACCGTGAGCGCTACAGCGATGAGTCTCTTCAGGACCTGTACGACACACTCGACTGGCTTGGAATCAAATGGGACGAGGGCCCTGTTGTAGGCGGCCCCTGCGGACCTTATATCCAGAGCGAGCGTTTTTCCATCTATCAGGAATATGCCAAGAAGCTTGTCGAGATGGGTAAGGCCTATTACTGCTATTGCTCGGCCGAAAGGCTCGAGGCCCTAAGGCAGAAGCAGATTGAGGAAAAGAGTCCGGTCCAGGGCTATGACGGACATTGCAGAAACCTCACCGCAGAGCAGAGAGCTGAGCTTGAGGCCCAGGGCATCAAGCCTGTTATCAGACTCAAGGTTCCAAGAGAGGGCAGTACAACATTCCATGATGTCCTGATGGGAGATATCACCAGAGACAACAAGGATATCAGCCCAGATCCGGTTCTGCTTAAGTCTGACGGCTTTCCGACATACCACCTGGCCAATGTCATCGATGACCATATGATGGGCATCACCCACATAATGAGGGCTCAGGAGTGGATTCCGTCAGGACCGCTTCATGTGCTTCTTTACCAGGCATTCGGATGGGAGATTCCGACATACTGCCATCTTCCCATGGTCATGGGAAATGACGGCCACAAGCTTTCAAAGCGCCATGGCTCGACAAGTGTCAGGGATTTCAGAAAGAAAGGCTATCTGCCTGAGGCACTGCTTAACTACGTGAGCCTTGTCGGATGGTCCTATGACGGAGAAAAGGAATTCTTCTCACGTGAGGAGCTTGAAAAGTGCTTCTCGCTGGAGAAGATCAACAAGGCTCCGGGAGTCTTTGACTATCAGAAGCTTGACTGGTTCAACGCCCAGTACATCAGGCGCAAGTCCGATTCGGAACTTGCAGACCTTCTGATGCCTTATCTTGTTGAGGCAGGTCTTCTGGAAGAAGGTGCCAAGGACCGTCTTCTTGCCTTTGTTCCTGGAATCAAGGACAGAATCACACTGCTTTCTGATGTGGTTCCGATGGCCTCGTTTGTCAAGGACAGCGGAGAACCTGAGGCATCTCTTCTGATTCCGAAGAAGATGGATGCAACAGGCACACTTGATGCCCTGAAGCATGTCTATGACACGGTTAAAGTCGGTCTTGAGGCCGGAAAGAATGACGAAGAACTTCAGCAGGACCTTATGGATCTTGCCACGAAGCTCGGAATCAAGAACGCCGGTGTATTCAACCCGCTCAGAACGGCAGTCACCGGAATGGCGGTAAGCCCACCGCCTTTCAGCTGCATAAGGCTGTTGGGCAAAGAAGAGTCGTACAGACGTATTGAGCGCGCAATTTCAGTGCTCGAGAAGGAGATAGAGAATGTCTGAAGTAACAATGGATAAAATCGTATCACTCTGTAGAAGACGTGGATTCATTTTCCAGAGCAGTGAGATATACGGGGGACTCAACGGAGCCTACGACTACGGTCCGCTCGGAGTCCAGCTCAAGAACAACATCCGTGACCTGTGGTGGAAGGAGATGACCCAGCTGCACGACAACATCGTTGGACTGGACGCATCCATTCTCATGCACTCCAGAGTCTGGGAGGCCAGCGGCCATGTCAGCAACTTCACCGACCCGATGGTCGACTGCAAGCAGTGCAAGAGCCGTTTCAGAGCAGACCAGATTGACCTGAACGCACCATGTCCTGTATGCGGAAACAAGGGAACATTCACAGCCCCCAGAAACTTCAACCTGATGTTCGCAACACACATCGGAGCCGATGTCGATGCCGCATCAACAATCTATCTCAGACCTGAGACCGCTCAGGGTATCTACGTTGATTTCAAGAACGTAGTCTCATCCTCACGTGTCAAAGTTCCGTTCGGAATCGCACAGGTCGGAAAGAGCTTCAGAAACGAAATCACAACCAAGAACTTCATCTTCCGCTCATGTGAGTTCGAGCAGATGGAGATGCAGTGGTTCTGCAAGCCTGGTACGGATGAGCAGTGGTTCCCGTACTGGAGAGAGCAGAGAATGAACTTCTACGTCAACAAGCTCGGCATCCATCCTGAGCACCTCAGATGGCACCAGCACGGACCGGATGAGCTTGCCTTCTATGCCAAGGATGCATATGACATCCAGTTCCTCTTCCCGATGGGATGGCAGGAGCTGGAGGGCGTCCACAGCAGAACAGACTACGATCTGACACAGCATCAGAAGTTCTCAGGCAAGGATATGACATATCTCGATCCGGAGACAAACGAGAAGTACATTCCGTATGTCGTCGAGACTTCCGCAGGTCTTACCAGAAACGTCCTCATGGCTCTTTCCGATGCCTATGACGAGGAGCAGGTGGAGGAAGGAGATGTCAGAACAGTCCTGCACTTCCATCCGTCCGTTGCACCGGTTACCGTCGCAGTTCTTCCTCTTGTCAAGAAAGACGGTCTTGCAGAGTATGCATCAAAGCTTGAGCATGAGCTCAGAGACGAGTTCGTCACATTCTACGACCAGAGCGCTGCCATCGGCCGCCGCTACCGCAGACAGGACGAGATCGGAACTCCTTACTGCGTGACTGTCGACTATGACACACTTACAGACAACACTGTGACCCTGCGTTTCCGCGATTCAATGGAGCAGGTCAGAGTTCCTGTTTCTGAGCTTGTGGCAACAATCAAGAAAGCTACAAAAGAGTACAAGAGAGTATAAGGTTAGGTAATCATATGAACAAAGCACTTCAGGTTCTGATTGACAGAGGTTTTGTCAAAGACTGCACAAACTTTGACGGCCTTTCGGATCTGATGGACAAAGGCCCTGTGACATTCTACTGCGGAACCGACCCGACAGGTCCGTCTCTTCACGTAGGTCACATCGTCCCGTTCTTTGCCATGCACCATCTTCAGCAGTTCGGTCATAAGCCGCTGGCCCTTGTCGGCGGCGGAACGGGTCTTATCGGAGACCCCTCGGGAAAGACCGAGATGCGCAAGATTCTTCCTCCCGAGACTATCGCGGAGAACGCAAAGCGCATCGCATCCCAGCTTGCCAAGGTCGTGAACTTCGATGAAGTTCCGCCACAGGGCTACGGACAGGGCAGAATCGTCAACAACGCCGACTGGCTTGTGAATCTGAACTATATCGAGTTCCTCAGGGACGTAGGTCGTTATTTTTCCGTCAACAGGATGCTGACATTCGAAGGAGTCAAGCAGCGCCTTGAGCGCGGTCTGTCCTTCATCGAGTTCAACTACCAGCTCCTTCAGTCATACGACTACTACATGCTCTTTAAAAACTACGGCAACCGCCTTCAGATCGGCGGAGCCGACCAGTGGGGTAACATCGTAGCCGGAATCGACCTGATTCAGAGAATGGGCGGTCCGGAGTGCTTCGGACTTACCTTCAACCTGATCATGCGCGCCGACGGAAAGAAGATGGGAAAGAGCGAGCAGGGTGCTGTCTTCCTTGATCCTCAGCTTTACAGTCCGTACGACTTCTACCAGTATTGGAGAAACGTCGCCGATGCCGATGCCATCAAGTTCATGAAGCTGTTCACATTCATGGATCTGGACGAGATTGCCCAGTACGATGATCCGAAGCGCAACATCAACGATGCCAAGGCAAAGCTCGCCTATGAAATCACCAAGATCATCCACGGTCAGGAAGAGGCCGACAAGGCAGTAGCCGGAGCCAAAGCTGCATTCAGCGGCTCAGGCGACAGAAGCAACATGCCCACAGTCGAAATCGAACTCGGCGACGGCAAGGGTGTTCTGGATCTGTTCTTTGAGGCAAAGCTCTGCGCCACCAAGAGTGATGTACGTCGTCTGATCGAGCAGGGCGGATGCATCATCGATGAGAAGAAGATCTCAGATCCCAAGACCATCATCACAAAATCTGATGCAAAGGACGGGGAGCTGATTCTCAGGGCAGGTAAGAAGCGCTTTATGAGAGTTATTGTTAAATAACGATTTATTAAAGAAAACCACGAGGGGCACTGCCCCTCGTTTTTTTATAGGATGCCCTTCAGGAAAATCTCAAGGCCGATTGCCATGAGGATTATGCCTCCGAGAATAGAAGCCTTTGAGGAGAGCTTTGTTCCGAATTTCTTTCCTATGACTAATCCACCAAGGCAGATGAAGTAGGTGATGATTCCGATTATCAGGGCCGAAACCAGTGCCATTGAGGCAGGATACTCTTCGATTGTGAAGCCTACCGAGAGTGCATCGATTGAAGTTGCAATGCCCTGGATTAACAGCTTTCCCGAACTCAGATTGGCCGTTTCTGTTTCAAGAAAATCATCCTGCTGCCTGATTCCCTTGATGAGCATTTCGCCTCCGATATAGGTCAGAAGGGCCAGTGCAATCCACGGAATCAGCTTCTCGAATGATGTGAAAAGTTCGACAACCTTGTGGACGCAGAACCAGCCTATCATCGGCATCGCAAACTGAAACAGTGAGAAGGTGCCTGCCATAAGGCTCATCCGTCCGATGCCCATTCTGCTCTCGTTAAGGCCGTTTGCCACAGAGACTGAGAATGCGTCCATGGCAAGACCGATTCCGAGGAGAATGCTGTTCAGAAAGAAGATGAAGCTCCACTGCATGTCCAAGATACTATAATGCTAAAAGCATTCTGTGTTAATATGTTCTCATGCAACTGACAGAAAGACAGCTCAGTCTAAAAGATACTCTTCCAAGCGGCCAGTGCTTCAGGTTCTCCGAGCAGAACGGAATCTGGACAGTAAAGGCGGGTGTGGGAGAAAACTTCAGGGTTCTGAAGGTGTCTCAGTCTGATCTGAGTCCCATAACAGATGACCCGTTCTGGGCCCGTTTCTTTGACCTCGATACTGATTATGAGAATCTTAAGGCGGAGTTCTCAACGATCTCGCCCCTGATGAAGAGGGCCTGCGACTACGCCCCCGGAATCAGAATCCTGAACCAGGACCCGTGGGAGGCCCTGTGCAGCTTTGTGGTATCGCAGAACAACAACATCAAGAGGATAATGGGAATCATCGAGCGCATGTGCTCGTTCTACGGCAACGGTGCTTTCCCTACAGCAAAAGCTCTTGCTTCTGCCAAGGAAGATGACCTGAGAATGCTCGGTCTTGGCTTCCGTGCTCCGTACATAGTCAACACCGCAAGATCCGTCTGTGAAGGTGAGATAGATCTTGAAAAGCTTCGCAGCATGGAAATCGAACAGGCCAGGGCAATTTTGATGAAGGTCAAGGGCATAGGTCCCAAGGTTGCTGACTGCGCGCTTTTATTCGGTCTTCACAGACTGGATTGCTTTCCGATGGATGTGTGGATGAAGCGCGTGATGGCCTCGTGCTTTCCGGGTCAGGACAAGAGTATTTTCGGCCCGTGCGCGGGTGTTGCCCAGCAGTATCTCTTCCACTTTGCCCGCACAAGCGGATATTTTGATGACAAGGAGTAACAAAATGGTTTTTGACACACTAAGCCAGCTTGAAATGTATATCCCGGTTCTTCCGGCTATCAGACTAATTGCAGACATCATGGATCATGATGATCTTTATGAAAAAGCTCCCGGAAGCTACAAGACCAAGGACCCCAAGGTCACATATAAGATTCTGGAGTACACCACATCATCTGCCGATAAACCTTTTGAGTACCATAAGGACCACAGCGACCTGATGGTTGTTCTCAAGGGTCAGGAGCTCATGAGCACAAGCTGGAGGGAACTCAAGAGTCAGAGTGTCTCATATGACGAAAAGGGCGATGTAGGCTTTTTCAGTGCCGAGCCCATAAGCGTCCTTCAGGCCACTCAGGGCCGCTTTGCCATCTTCTTCCCAGGCGAGCCTCACAAGAGCGGAGTTGCCTCCGGCGAGCCCTGCCTTGTTAAGAAGGTTGTCTTCAAGGTCGAGGACTGATTCCTTTTGTGAAGAAAGATGTTGATTCTCTTTGTTTGATTCATTGTCTGATTCTTTCGGATTATATTTAAGCCAAGAAGATTCGGAGGCTTTAATCATGAAGAAAGTTTCAACAATAAGCTTGGTTTGTGCGATTGTGCTGATTGTGGCTGCAATCGTTCTCAATGTATTCGGTTTTTCCTACATCAACGGAATGCGCGTCGTAAGGCACGTGGGCTACGGCTACATGCAGATGTCTTACTACAACACTTCATCCATGACAGCAACCTGCCTTGGGATGATAATCGCAGGCGGCTTCCTTTTTGTCAGCGGCATCATGCTCCTTGAGTTTGCAATCAAAACAAGATTCAAAGCACAAAAGTGCTGCCACAAGGCTCCTGAAGCAAAAGCCGAAGAAGACAGCCATTGCTGCTGCAAAGCTCAGGAAGAGCCTGTAGAACAGAACCAGTAATCCAACTCCTTTTGGATCAGTTTCTTTTCCCTTTTTATGCTGCCGGTCGGCTAGTTCCCTCCGGCAGCAACCTTTTACTTGCATAAATAATGAAATTAGGATATAAACTTTAATGCATGCGGCAATAGCTCAGTTGGATAGAGCAACTGCCTTCTAAGCAGTAGGTCCTTGGTTCGAGCCCAAGTCGCCGTAACGCAAAAAGGGACAGGTCTAAAAACCTGTCCCTTTTCGTGTTATTGGTGACATGATAGAGCTCGAAGCTTGGCGGTAGGAGAACAGTCCAGTGGACTGTTCGAAGCCAAGCCGGCCCGGAAGCCGGACATCAGGTAGGCGGAGGGCGAGCCCAAGTCGCCGTCTACCCGATTGGCAAAAGCGAGCCCAAGTCGCCTTCTCAGATATGTAACTTGTTTATTCCCCTCAAAATGGAAGGTTTTGCTGAAGCTGATAAAGCTGATAAAGCTCGTAAAGCTCCTGCGGTTGATAGGCTTGCTGGGCGTGATAAAGCTGATGAACCTGCTAACGGTGCTAAAGCTCGTAAGCCTGCTGGGCAAGGATAATACCAATTGTTTTGATTCCTTCACAGCCAGCAAATCTTGCACACTTTGCAAATCTTGTAAATCTTGCAAACCTTGCAAATCGAGCAAATCTTGCAAAACTCTCCAAACTCAACAAAAAAACCGCATCCCGTTGGCTAATCAGGTGCGGTTATTATTTTATTGGTATTTCTAAATCAGTTTTTCATTGACTCGGGTTGTCTTGTGTTCTCAAGGACATCTCTCCACAGGGCACTTTCGGTTTTGACTCTGCTTCTGGAAGAGACGGCAAGTCTGATCGGTAGGTTTACGAACCTGTCGTTCATCATGCTGGTAAGAACAGCTGTCTTTCCGGCCATGGCTGCATGGACGGCATTGGCGCCGAGTCTTGCACAGTAGATTGAGTCATATGAATCTGCTGGTGCGCTTCTGATGATGTAGCTTGGGTCGATGTATTTGACATTGACCTCCATCTTTTCGGACTTGAAGTATTTGGTGATCTCGTCCTTGAGGAAGATTCCGATGTCGTTGTAACGGATGTTGCCGGAGGCATCGGCCTGATTGGTCTTAGGAAGAAGGTCCTGCCCGGCGCCCTCGGCCACAAGGATGACGGCGTGACCGCGGTCGGTAAGACGCCTTTTGAGAAGTGGGAGAAGGCCCTTTTCGCCGTAGAGGTCGAACGGGCTTTCAGGAATCAGACAGAAGTTGACGTCGCTCTGGGCAAGTGAAGTGTGGGCGGCGATGAATCCGCTTTCACGTCCCATGACTTTGACAAGACCTACGCCGTTGATGGCGTTTTTGGCCTCGATGTGGGCGCATCGGACAACAGGGACGGCCATTGAGACAGCGGTGTCGAATCCAAATGATGTCTGGATGAAGGCAAGATCGTTGTCAATTGTCTTGGGAACGCCGACGACAGATATCTTCAGGCCGCGGTTTTTGATTTCTTCGGCAATTGCAGCGGCGCCTTTCTGTGTGCCGTCACCTCCGATTGTGAACAGGATGTTGACGTTCATTCTCTCAAGTGTGTCGACGATGTCGCCGGTTCTCTCTCCGCCGCCTCTGGCGCTACCGAGAATTGTTCCGCCTTTTTCCTGGATGTCATCGACAATGTCCGGATTAAGCTCAATCGGAGATTCCTGTGAAGTCGGGAGAAGTCCCTGATAGCCATATCTGATACCGCTGATTCTGCGGACGTTGTATCTGAACCACAGGCATCTGACAATTGCCCTTATGACATTGTTCAGACCCGGACAGATTCCTCCGCATGTGCAGATTGCCGCATGAACATGAGCAGGGTTGAAATAGATGGTTTTTCTCGGACCTGCAAGCTCGACGGACTCAGGGCTCTTTGGAACACGTTTCCCGTTTTTGTCTATCATTGTATCTATGCAGTAGAGAATTCTGTCGTCATCGGAGACATAATCGGCGAATCCATCACCGTTAATGTCACTCATCTGAATCGGAGAAGGTATTTTTGCCTCACCGAGTGAATCAACTGAAAAGTCATATTTATCCATGTCTTAAATATAGCGAATAATTCCCGTCGGATAAAGAATAAAAGGCCGAAATATAATATAATGGCCCCATGAAGTTGAACTTCTTCTTTGATATAGATGGAACACTGCTTCCGTTTGAAAAGAGTATTCCGGAAAGTGCCGCCAAGGCGATTCTTGATGCCAAGTCCAAAGGTCACAGACTTTTTCTCAGTACAGGCAGAGCTCCGTTTGAGGTCACGGAGGAGCTTTTGAAGCTTCCTTTTGACGGAGGAGTGTTCTCCGCAGGAGCCGACATTCTTTTCGGCGACAAGCAGGTATTCAAGGCTCAGGCCGACGAAAACCAGCGCAGAATCTTTCTGGATGTTGCAAAAAAGTACAACCTTCTGTGGCTCATCCAGGGCAGTGCGAACACTTTCGTAACAGAAAAAGCCCTGGACTACTATTACGATCTGTCCCGAAAGGCCAACAGCGCCGTAAAGCTCAGAAACCTCAAGATAGTGGAAAGCTATCCTGATGACGAGCCCATGACCAAGTTCTATATCATGTCCGAGGAAGGAAAAATACTCGAAGCCAGAAAAGCTCTGGAAGGGCCTTTTTCCAGTGTGAACAACACAACAGGTCTTCCCGAAGAGAATGCCGCGGAACTTATGCTTGCCGGCATGACCAAAGCAAGCGGAATCAAACGCCTCATGTCCTATCTCGGGGAGAGTCTTGAAAGCACCGTGGGCATAGGGGACGGGGAGAACGATCTTGATATGATTCGAGTCTGCAGACTTGGAATAGCCATGGGCAACTCCTGTAGGGAACTGAAGGAGAATGCGGACTACATAACAGATGATGTGAACAGCGACGGCCTTGCAAATGCCATTAGATATGCCATAATCAACTTGAGTAGCTGATGCTACGTGGGAGGGGAGATATGAAGATTCTTCTGATCGGTGGTACAGGAACAATCAGTACGGCAATAACAGCCCTGCTTGCAAAACGCGGCACAGACCAGGTCTGGGTTCTGAACAGAGGAAACAGGTCTTCAAGTTTGCCCGATGGTGTAAAGCAGCTTGTGGCAGATGCCTATGACAAAGATTCTTTCGCAAAGGCGGTAGAGGGCAAGGACTTTGATGTTGCCGCATATTTTATCGGCTTTGATGACAAACAGGTGGCCGTTGCCCACGATGTCCTGAAAGGCAAGGTCGGCCAGTTTATTTTCATAAGCTCTGCCTCCGCATACGAGAAGCCGCCGAAAAACTGGCTTATCACCGAGGACACTCCGCTCATCAACCCGTTCTGGGAGTATTCCAGAAAGAAGGCCGAAATCGAAAAGTATCTGATGGACAAATATGAAAGTGAATGTTTTCCGGTCACAATCGTCAGACCAAGCCACACCTACTGCGAGCGCTCCGTACCAGTCGGCCTTCATGGCGCCAACGGCAGCTGGCAGGTCTTAAAGCGCATGATCGACGGAAAGCCTGTCATTGTCCATGGGGACGGAACCTCGCTTTGGACCATGACTGACAGCCGCGATTTTGCAAAGGCCTTTGTGGGTCTTTTCGGCAAGAAGCAGGCTATTGGCCAGGCCTTCCACATCACATCCGACGAGTCAATCCCATGGAACCAGATCTACACCGACATTGCCGATGCCCTGTCCACCATCCTTGGCCGCAGTATCAAACCTGTTCTCAAGCATGTGGCTTCCGACACCATCATCCGCGAGGGCGTCAAATTTGGCTACAATGACATGGAGGGCAACCTTCTCGGCGACAAGGCCAACAGCGTCGTGTTCGACAACTCCAAACTCAAGTCCGTGGTCCCCACTTTCAAGGCCGAAATCAACCACAAAGACGGCACCCTCCGCGCAGTCCGCTTCATTCTTGACCACCCCGATCTCCAAATCGAGGACCCTGCATTCGACGCCTTCTGCGACCACTTGGCTGAGTTGTAAAACCTAGCCAACCAGCAGCATAAATCGCTTTAGTTATTACTTAATATGTGATAATATATTTATAAGAGCTTGACCAGTAAAACGGTATGCGGTTGATTGCCTCTCCAGCTCTGCTGAGAGGTGCAAAACCTCTAATTCCCAGCAGGAAAGGAGGTGATGCTTATGACCGATTATGAGATTCTAATGATTGTATTCACAGTCGTTCTAATTGTAGTAACAGTTATAAAAAATAACCGCACCTGACGCCAATCGGATTGCGGTTATTCTTTAACCAATTCGGAGAGGCATCAACCGTATACCGGTCAAGCTCTCTTCATCTATATGATACAACAAATTACAGCTTTGTCAAATATTGGTATGGCCGTTAACCCTGTTAAAGTGTCATTTGAGGGCTTTCTGCTGGATTTGGAGAGTTTTGCAAGATTTGCAAGGTGTGCAAGATTTGCAAGATTTACAAGATTTGCAAAGTGTGCAAGATTTGCTGGCTGTGCAGGAATCAAAACAATTGGTATTATCCTTGCCCAGCAGGCTTACGAGCTTTAGCACCGTTAGCAGGTTTATCAGCTTTATCACGCCCATCAGGCCTATCAACCGCAGGAGCTTTATCAGCTTCAGCAGCTTTATCAAGCCTACCAAAACCTTCCAAATTTTGGTGATTACAAATTTTGTGGGTTTGATTTGGGGCGAAAGGACTCGAATTACCTTTTGTCTTTTATTCCAGTATTTACCACTTAGTATTGGTTGATATAACTTTATTACAGCAATAGTTATATGTCAATCTGCATTGGTGTGGAGTTATCTCCATTTGGTACAACAATTGGTACAACAATTGAGTTTTAACATGAATGGCTTGCTATTTTCATTTTTCGTCTTATATGATGTCTCCATCGATACAATGCACAATGCAAGACTTTGGAATTATAATACCCCTAGAGTTTAGATTCGCCCATTGAGACTTGGTTCCCTCGAATAATACATCTTTGAGATTACTGCAAGCCGCTATTGCTTCTTTTCCCATTGAGGTAACCGATGCAGGTATTATTAGTTCTCGAATATTTGTTCTTTCAAATGCCCAGTCTCCAATGCTTGTAATTGAATTTGGAATAGTGACATCGGTCAACATCACACATCCCATGAAAGTGCTTGAATTAATTGCAGTAGCAGAAGTGGGGATATTAACAGTAGTTAAACTTGAGCAGTCCCTAAATCCGGGCATCGTTGTCAATGTGTTTGGTAGTGAAACCCGTTCTAGTGATTTGCAGCCTATGAATGGGGCATCAATAAGAGATGTTACCCAATTTGGGATGGTAACTTCAGTTATAGAATCACAGCCGGCAAAAGCACCGTTACCAATAGAGGTGAGAGAGAGAGGAAAATCAAGGTTGCTCAGATTAGTACAAGCGAAGGAGCGTCCTCCAATTGTTTTTAATGAATTTGGAAAATTAACAGAATTGAGAGATTTGCAAAAATCAAAAGCATTGTCACCAATTACAGTAACTGAATTAGGGATAATGACGGATTCGAGTGAATAACATCCAGAAAATGCAGAATTCCCGATAGAGACAACTTTCACCCCTCTAATCTCAGAAGGTATGGTGACATCTCCAATGACTAACTCCTTATCGATGACGGTTAATGTCCCTTCTGTAGTTATTTTGTAGTTCCCCTCAATTATCTCGCCTTCTCTATAGTCACATACTTGACAACTTCCATATGCAGTAAGAGTATGCTCACTTTTTTCTGTTACCACATCATGTCTGCATGTAGCGGAATGCCAGTGATAGGTTTCATCATAAGACCATCCCGACGAGAATGTATGAGCATCTACTAAGGCAGGGGTAATATCTGTTTTCTCATACTTGCAAACAAGACAAATATGGCTAGCATATCCATCTTCATAATGGGTTGGTGGAACGGGATCTGAGTTAGACCAACTATGTCGAATTTTACCGGATATTACATCATGACCACAAGTTGATTCATGCCAGTGGTAAGTCTCATCTGATGACCACTCCGAATTAAATGTATGTGTATGAGGTGCCTCACAAGCAATTACTAACAATACACAAAGCAACAATAAGAGCAGAGTAAGATTTCTTGACATGTAGTTTTCCCCGACCCCGTAAATTGAAAGTACACCCATATGGTACTAGACTCAGTGATAATTCGCAATGCTTAAACGGAATCAAATTAGACTTGTATTGGTCTGCCCTATTCCACTACATAGGCGATGATTCAAGGTATCAATATCAACTCTGTTCTTGGGTAGTTTTGCCCCATTGGATGGTTCACGAAACCATGCAAAAAAATGGTTGTCTGACTTCTTTGCGTTCTTCTTTTTTGACTTGCGAGTACAGATAATGAATCTTTCCATCATCAATCCTTCAAGGGTAATCGGTACAACGATTGGTACAACAGTTGACCATTTGGAATAGAATAGAGCTGCTGAAAAAATGACAAGTGGTACGGGGCGAAAGGACTCGCTTTTGGCTACTGGAAGTCCGCCAAAAGCCGGCTACGCTGCAGGACCCTGCGCGTCTCGGCTCCTGCCTGACGCTCCGCTTCGAGTCCTTACTGAGCCCGATAAATGAAAAAAGACTGGAGTGAATCCAGTCTTTTGTCATTTCGGGGCGAAAGGACTCGAACCTTCGATATCCTGCTCCCAAAGCAGGCGCCATAGCCGCTAGGCAACGCCCCGGTGCACAATGGAGTATATGCAATTGACATAATAAGGTCAAGGATATAGGTTTCAACCAATGAGGCAACAAATTCTTGAGTTCTACAACATTCTGGAGGGTGTTTCTCCCAAAGAAATCAGTTTTCTGGAGCGTCGCAATCCGTTTCAGTTTCTGGTAAGTGTGATACTCAGCGCGCAGACTACGGATGCCATGGTCAATCAGGTGACACCTGAGCTTTTCAGATGCTATCC
>ONWV01000015.1:0-4482 GCA_900321635.1 uncultured Spirochaetaceae bacterium
TCACTGGCTATTCCCGGATCCACTTCGGCTGCCGTTCTTCTTGCGGCATTCTGGATGCATGGCTACAGACCGGGACCGCTTTTGATGCAGGACACACCTCAGTTCCTGTACTACGTCATTGTCTTCATGGTTCTGGCTTCCTGTCTGATGTGGGTTCTGGCAATGGTCATTTCCAAGTTCAGCGTCAAGGTGCTTTCGGTGGATATCAAGATTCTCATGCCAATCGTCTTCATCTGCTGTGTAATCGGAGCCTTTGTTGTTTCCAACAGAGTATTCGACATCAAGCTGATGTTCGTATTCGGAATTCTCGGAATCATTATGAGCTACCTGAAGATGCCTGGTGCACCGTTCCTTCTCGGAATCATTTTGGGCAACATGGCGGACGAGAACCTCAGAAGAGCACTTCTTCTGACCAAGGCAGATCTTTCAATCTTCTTCACAAGACCGATTTCAATCTTCTTCATCGTTGTGATTATCTACCTGATTTTCACACAGACTCCGGTCTACGCCACACTTCAGGATAAAAAGGATGTAAGAAGAGCCTCAAGGATGGAAGCCAAGGCTGCAGCAGCCAAGGCCAAGAAGAACGAAGAGAAAGAAGCCGAAAAAGAAGCAGAGAAAAAGGACTGAAATGTTTACAATCACAGGATTCGCCGATGAGCTGGACAAAGACTTTGAAGTCCAGATGAAATACTGGAAGAAGATGGGTCTTTCCTGGTTCGAGCTCCGTTCGGCCTGGGGAGTCAACGTCATGGATCTGACAGACGATCAGATCCGGCGCATCAAGGATATCATCGACCCGATAGGGGTGAGAGTCTCCTGCATCGGATCTCCGATAGGCAAGACCTATATCGAAGACCCTCCGGAGTTTGAGGAAAAACGCCTTCAGCGTGCCGCTTTTCTTGCTCACTTTTTCGGCTGCAGCCGGGTGCGTGTGTTCTCGTTCTACAGCAGAAGCGGCAACATCCTGGACTTTAGGGACGAGGTGATGAAAAGGCTCAGAGCCATGTCCGATTATGCAAAGACCCAAGGTATCGTTTTGCTTCATGAAAACGAGGCCCACATTTACGGCGAACTGAGCAGAGAAAGTGCGGAGATTGCCGAAACGCTTAGATCAGACCATTTCGGGCTTGTTTTCGATCCTGCCAACTATTCTGTGGCAGGCGAGGATGCCTTGGATGCTGAAAAGAACATGCACCCTTACATCAGTTATGTCCATGTAAAGGACTATGCCGGTCATGATCTGGATATGAGCATCCCGGGACAGGGCGTTTCCCATATCCCGGAGGTTTTTGAGCGTCTGAAGGACAGGGACCTGTTTGTTTCCATGGAGCCTCATCTTGATGTCGCAGGACAGTTCGGAGGTTTCACGGCTCCGGATAAGTATGCTGCAGCTGTATCAGCTGTCAGATCAATCTGCGACAGACTGGGAATAAGGTGGACCTGATGAAGTACGGTTACTGCACGGGTTTTTCCACGGATCCTCATTTCAAGCTCGGGTTGGATCTTCTTCCTATGATTCACATACTCGGATTTGATTATGTCGAGTTTCCGCTGATGAACTTCCAGAACATGGACATGAAGGAGTTCGACTCTATTGTGGAGAAAGTCAGGGAAAACAAACTTTCATGTCCTGTTGCCTGCAACTTCTTTCCCGGAAGTGTAAGGCTTGTAGGAAAAGACCTGAACAAGGGTCTGATTGCAGCATATCTTGATGAAATTCTACCGAAGCTTGATAAAATAGGCATCCGGAAGATTATTCTCGGAAGCGGACCTGCACGTACTTTCGGCCCGGATCAGACCCGCGACGAAGCCTTTGGGCAGTTCTGCGATGTGATTAAGACAGTCATCCTTCCCAGAACCAAAAAGTACGGTATTCTGGTGTGCATCGAGCCGTTTGAGAAAACCTACTGCAACCTGATCATCTCGGTCACAGAAGGTCTTGAGCTGGTCAAGGTAGTGGATGACGAAGGTCTGGATCTGATGGTGGACCTCTATCACATGCTCAGCAACGGTGAGCCTCTTGAGGAACTGACACAGTGCTTTGAGCACATAAAGCATGTTCACATCGCTGGTCCTGACCGAAGGGTGCCTGAGGACAGTGACACCTACATCTTCAAGGCCCTTGGGATTCTTGGAAAACTCGGATATGACGGGACAGTCTCATTCGAGACGGAGCTCCCGAAGAGCGAGGAGCATATGAAACACATCTTCTCTCGTGCAAGAGAGAGCATCGGAGGTTGAAAATGGCAGTAAAAGGATTTGGAATTATCGGCCTTGGAATGATTTCCGAGTTTCATGCAAGTGCAATCGAGCACATGAAGGACGCTCGCCTTGTTGCGGGCTTCGATCCGGTTCCCGGAAGGGCTGAGGCCTTTGCCAAGAAGCATGGATGCCGTGGTTATGAGAAGCTTGAGGAGTTTCTCAAGGATCCGGAGCTCGAGATTGTCACCGTAGCCACCCCTTCGGGTCTCCATATGGACGGAGCAATTGCCGCGGCAAATGCAAAAAAGCACGTGATTGTGGAAAAGCCTCTGGATGTCACACCTGAAAAGTGCAAGGCCATAGTCGACGCCTGCAGGAAGAACGGAGTCAAGCTTTCGGGAATTTTCCCGTCCAGATACCATGAGGTCTCACAGGTTATCAAGAACGCCATAGACAAGGGCAGATTCGGTAAGATCGCCTTTGCAGATGCCCAGATCAAGTGGTTCAGAACCCAGGAATACTATGACAGCGGCGCATGGCGCGGAACATGGAAGATGGACGGAGGCGGATGTCTGATGAATCAGGGCATTCATGCTATCGATCTTCTTCAGTGGTTCATGGGACCTGTCGATGAAGTATCGGCCTTTGTGAACACCGTAGGCCACGAGAGAATAGAGGTTGAGGATACAGCGGCCGTTGCACTCAGATTCAGAAACGGAGCAGTGGGAACAATTGAGGGATCTACATGCGCATATCCGGGATTCCTGAAGAGAATCGAGGTCATGGGAACAAAGGGAACCGCCGTGATGGAGGAGGAGAGCCTGATCAAGTGGGAGTTCGCCGAGGAAACGGAGGAAGATAAGATTATCCGGGAGAAGTTCTGTAACAGCACGGCCACAGGCGGCGGAGCCTCAGATCCTTCGGCAATAGGATTCCACGGACACCAGAAGCTCTTTGAGGCTTTCGTCAAAGCTCTTGATAACGGTACGGAACCCGAGATTGACGGAGAAAGCGCCAGCAAGGCTGTTCAGATAATCTGCGCCGCCTACGAGAGCGCAAAAAACGGCCGCCCGGTCAAGCTCTGATCAGACGGCCCTCTGAGATTTTCAATTATTCATAAATTGGCTCGAAGTCACTGACATCATGTCCGCAGAGCGGGCAGATGAAGTCCGCAGGAAGGACGCTTTCCTTGTACTCGTAACCGCAGATCTTGCATCTCCAGCCTACGATTTTCTTCTGTACCGGGGCTGCTGCCTTGGGCTTGACGTTGTTTTGGTAGTCGTTGTAGGTAAGAGGGGCCTTGTCGCTTGTACGAATGGCATCATCAACCTCTGCGATGAACAGTGTGTGGCTTCCAAGGTCCTGACTGCTTACAACGTGACAGCTGATGACCGCACAGGTCTGGGACGGAAGATATGGAATGCCTTTTTCATCAACAGGACATTTGAAGTCCGCAAACTTATCCACGTTACGTCCTGATTGCATTCCGAAGCGCTTGATTGTATCGAATGTGGCACTCTGGTCCAGAATGCTCATTGTGAAGACTCCGCTTCTCTTTATCATCTCGCATGTGAGGTTCTTGTTGATACAGGCGATGGCCACCCTTGTCGGAACCGCTGCAACCTGCATGCATGTGTTTGTTATGCATCCGTTGATCTTGTCTCCATCCTTTGTGGCAAGCATGAAGATTCCGTATGAAATGCTGAACATTGCTTTAGGATCCATCTTCTCCCTCCTGACTTTGTGAATAAAGTCTATTAACGATACTGAAGGCTGTCAAACAAATTGTCTCGTTGACACCAAAAGACACCAGGAATAGACTTATGGCATGACAGGAATGCTTTATATCAAATGGACAGCCATGGCTCTTTTGACTTGGGCAATCCTTGCTGCGGCCCAGATTCCGGTCAGACGGAAGATGGGATGGGTCGTAAGGGGAATCCTGTTTTTAGTCAAATTCCTTCTGATGGCCTTTTGTGCCTATATGATCATGGCCGGCGGCCACAACAGTCTGACATGGAATCACGGCTATCTTCTCGGAGGTCTCTATCTGGGTCTTCTCGGAGACCTTGTTTCGGATCTGGTCACGCTTCCGTATGAAATAGTCAAAAAACGCGAAGGAAGCGTTGTTATTCACATTGTAGCCAGTCTTTTCTTCACAATCGCCATCATGCTTTACGGCTCCACCAATATGGATGTCATCAAGGCAAACAGGGTGAATATCGTCTCAGAAAAGATCAAAACCCCGCACAAGTTCGTTTTCCTTTCGGATGTTCA
>ONWV01000015.1:4505-48234 GCA_900321635.1 uncultured Spirochaetaceae bacterium
TGCTCATAGAGGAAGAAAAGCCGGATTTCCTGGTTTTGGGCGGTGATATCACAGACGAGAGAACATCCAAGGAAGATATGCAGTGGTTCTATAAACAGGTCGGCAAGATAAACTGCCCGATCTTTTTCATCTACGGAAACCATGACCGCCAGCCTTCTGCGGATTTAGTCGGAGGACGGACATACTCTCCTCAGGAGCTCTACGATACGATTACAAACAACGGAATAATGATTCTCGACGACGAATGGCGCCTGATTTCCGGAGACCTAATCATTCTCGGCCGCGACAGCTTTGACAGTCCCGACCGTCTTTCTCCTGATCAGCTGGCACCCAGACCGTCCAATGCCTATGTGATCACGTTCGACCATTCTCCGTACGAGTACGCTGACATTGAGAAAACCGGATCTGATCTTCAGGTCTCAGGTCACTCACATGCAGGTCAGATTTTCCCGCTTAGGATTGTCTACGACATTGCCGGATACGATGTTCAGGGCTTCTACCACCACGGCAATACGGATGTCTATGTTTCCTCCGGAGTCGGCGGCTGGTATGTGCCTATCAGAACCGAAGGCCATTGCGCATACGAAGTGATAACACTTCTGCCTAAAGAGGGTAAATAATTAGTCTTTATCGTGCTTTCTGATTATCAGATAGGATCCTATGGTCAGGCATGTGAAAATCAGCGCCATTGTTGAGAATGTCAGGCTGAATGCCATGCCTAAGCCCGTTGTTGCCACCAGCAGGTCAATCTCCACACCTGTGAGCCATTGTGAAAGCTGCTGTGAAAGACAACCGATGAAGTTGTAGACTCCCATGACTGAGGCATTGTTTTCCGCCGTCGTGTGTTCTTTGACAAACACTCCGCCCTGAACGATGATCGAACCTGTGCTGAATCCGAAAAGAACATCACAGAACATGGAGAACCAGAACATCGGGCTGCTTTCGGACTGCTTCGAGACGCTTAAAAGCATTGTAGCGGCTATGTGAAGGATGCAGATTCTGACAAGGGTCTGTCCCAGAGTCTTATTTGTTTTCTCTCTGTAAAGACTGACCCATGATTCTCCCAAGGTGCTTGCTACAATAGTTCCGATGCTTATTGCAATTCCGCTCAGACCTGAAAGATGCTCGAGCGAGGGGAATGCGACTGAAGTCCATTTGGTGCACCAAAGACCCTGGTAGCAGACAAGACTCGGAGCCTCAATCAGCCAGAGCATGATGCCTGCGAGCAGAAGAGGCGTGGTGAATGTGAACTTCACATCTCCTGTTATGGTTGTAAAGATATTGCCCTGAGACGGCTGAGATGTTCTTCTGCCTTCTATGACAATCATGAATAGACCCAGTGCAAATGTCATGGCAGAGATTGCACTGAACATTGACTTTGCCGGAACGACTTCCAGAAGTGCCTTCAGAGGGGCTGCTGCCACAATGCTTCCCAAAGCGCTTACAAAGATTCCGAATCCGTAGTATTTTGCATATCGGTCAGACTCAAAGGAATCACGCATGAAATAGATCATGCCGATGAAAATCGGACTTGTTCCAAGACCTAATAGAAAGCGCCCTGCGGCAAGAACTGCCACCGTACTTCCGTTTGAAAAGATCACAAGACCGCATGCTGCGATAATCAGACCCGAACCTATCAGCCTTCCTGCTCCCATCCTCCTGCAGAGCGTTCCGACAAACAGCTGCATGGTGGCATAGGGCAGAAAGTACATGCTTGAGATAAAGCCGGTCTGAGCTGAACTGAAGTTGTACCTCATCTGCAGGACCGGCATTATGATGGACGGAGAGAGCTTGATGAAATAGCTTAAAAAGTAGGCTAAATAAAAGCCCATAAGAGCTGCAAAAAGTCTGGTCCCGGATGTTTTATCTTTCATATTGCTGAAGTATAGCATATTGCATGCTAGAATTACTGCATGGAAGAAAAAAGCGGTATCAGTATTATTTTCCCCAACGGTAGCTATGACAGATGCAGGACCCTCAGTGACATCACGATTCATGACCTGGCCCTTGATGTCATCTGCAGGAGCCTCTCAGATAAGGAAAAAGAGCAGAGTCTGATTCTTGGAATCATGTCCAAGGTCACATCAGACCCCGAAGTTGTTCAGTTCCGCCTGGATGTGTTTGAGGACATCTACAAGAATCCGGCCTTCAGGGAAAAGATGCTCGAAGTTCTGGACAAGATCGAGTTTCTCAAGGATTTCGGAAGCTTCAGACGTGACAACGAAGAGGCCTCGGGAACCTGGGATCTGGTACACCGTCTTGAGGAAATCCGGGATTACATCGGCTATGTCGAATCCCTTCAGCAGTGTCTGTCTGACAGCAGCCTCAAGTCCAGAGGCCTGAAGGAACTTAAAAAGAAGATTGACGGAATCTACAATGACAGCAGCTTCACGGAGCTTAAGAAGGATATCGAGAGCCTGAAGGGCTCGACCTCGAACCTAAAGAGCGTGACGCTCGGTGTGAATCTGAATGAGCGTTTCGAGGCCAAGGAAATCGGACTGATATCGGTGAACGCCAAGAGCTTTTCGAAGTCCACGATTCTTGAGAATTTCGGAAACAGAATCGTAGGTAGGGATAAGATCAACAAGGATGAGACCTGGGACGGGAGCATGAAGTTTCAGCCGTTCTCAACCGGTGAAGGCACAACGACCGGTAGCCTCGAGGGGATGGCACGGGCAAGGATGATGGTTGAGAACCCGATTCTGATGATGGCCATGGTGCCGGACGGAGATATGGGTAAGGATGTGACCAGCCACATGGACAGGATTACGGACCATATGCTGGCCAAGACGATGAAGGCCGTAAAGGAAGTTCTGAACAAATATGTGGGACTTTCGATTATGAACATTACGGCCCTGATTCCCGAGTTTCTGTACTACGTCAGATGGGCACAGTTTATAAAAAAGCAGCAGGATAGGGGACGGGTTTTCTGCAAGGCCTCAATTCTTGCAGATAAGGGCAAATCCCACACAAGAATGAATGCAAAGGGCTTTTACAACCTGCGCCTTGCCTGCGCCACGGAATCTCCGGCTGAGATTGTGGACAACGACCTTGTATTTGACGACGATAAGAACACATACATCCTCACCGGAGCCAACCGCGGGGGAAAGACTACGGTGACCCAAGCTGTGGGGCTTTTGTATGTTCTTGCCCAGGGTGGAATCTTCGTACCTGCCAAGGAGTTTGAGTTTACACCCGCGGACTGCATCTTCACGCACTATCCTGCGGATGAGGATAAGACGCTGGACTTCGGAAGACTGGGCGAGGAGTGTAACCGCTTCCGCGAGCTGTTTTCCCAGTGTACCAAGGATAGCCTGCTTCTTCTGAACGAGACGTTTTCCACAACATCGTTTGAGGAAGGTTTTTTCATAGCAAAGGACGCTGTCAGGGCAATATTGAAAAAGGGTACGAGGTGTATTTTCAACACCCACATGCATAAGCTTGCATCGGACATAGACAGTCTGAATCAGGAAAGCACAAAGGAGGGGGCAACGGTCAAAGCTGCATCTCTTGTTGCGCTTTCAGACGGAGGTCAGAGGTCTTTCAAGGTCTGTGTCATGCCTCCGCAGGGAATGTCATATGCAAGTGATATTGCCCGTAAGTACGGGGTGACCTATGAAATGCTTGTAAATAGCTGAGGCCACAGTATAATTCTTACCAAGGAGTATCCGCAGAATGGAATATAAGCTAGATTTCGATGGTTCAGAAGTCAACAGATGTCTTCTTTGTTCAGACCCGCCGTGCTCAGGTGCCTGCCCGCAGGGGGCTCCGGTAGGGGATATAATGAGGTCTTTGTACTTCTCGAATGTCTCCGAGGCACATCGGAAATCCAAGAAGATAGACTGCACATACTGCAACGCCCCTTGCGTTGATGCCTGTGTTCTCAAGCACGAGAAAGTTCCTCTTGATATCAGAACCTGCATCATGAGCATCAACGATTCGGAAAAAGAGATTCCCAAACCCAAGATTTCAAAGGTGAATCTGTCCACCGATATCTGCGGAGTGAAGCTGGATAATCCGTTCCTGCTTTCGTCTTCCGTAGTAGCCAGCACCTATGACATGTGTAAGCGCGCCTTCGAAGCAGGCTGGGCCGGGGTTGCCTTCAAGACAATCTGCAACTTCCCTCAGCATGAGGCATCGCCCAGATTCAGCGCGATTCACAACCATGCCAACGCATTCTGCGGCTTCAAGAACATCGAGCAGCTTTCGGACCACAGCGTTGAGGAAAACATGCAGATTTTCAGGCATCTGAAATCCGACTTCCCCGACAAGGTCATTGTGGCATCGATTATGGGCAGCAATGCTCAGGAATGGACACGTCTTGCAAGTGAATGTGAGAAAGCAGGCGCCTCCGTAATTGAATGCAACTTCTCCTGCCCCAACCTTGAGGACGGCGACCTTGGAGTCACCATCGGACAGTCCGAGACTCTGATCAAGCGTTTCACCCGTGCCACCAAGAGCGGAACAAGCCTTCCTGTTCTTGTGAAACTTACTCCGAACATCACCGACATGGTCCCCATGGCCCTGGCTGCCAAAGAGGGCGGGGCGGATGGAATTGCCGCCATCAACACAATCAACTCGATCACCGGTGTCAATATCGATACCCTTGTGGCCGAACCTTCTGTTCGCGGAAGGTCCATAGTCGGAGGCTACTCAGGCTCCGCGGTCAAGCCCATCGCCCTGAGGTTCATATCTGATCTTGCCAAGGCAAAGGGCCTTGAGGGCCTGCACATAAGCGGCATGGGCGGAATCGAGACCTGGATCGATGCCCTTGAGTTCATTCTTCTCGGAGCAGGCAGTGTCCAGGTGACGACCTCTGTTATGCAGTACGGCTATAGAATCATAGATGACCTCATAAGCGGATTGTCTTACTACATGAAGGCCAAGGGCATCAGCTCGGTCAAGAAGCTCATAGGCGGTGCCGTGAGCTCGGTCGTGGACCACAGAAGCATAGAGCGTGGTACGATTCTTCTTCCTGTCTTTGATACGGAAAAGTGTATTGGGTGCGGAAGGTGCTACATCTCATGCATGGACGGAGGCCATCAGGCAATAAGGTTTGACAAGGAAACCAGAAGGCCTCATCTTACAGGCTCAAAGTGCGTCGGCTGCCACCTGTGCCGTCTTGTGTGTCCCGTGAACGCTGTAGGCGTGGCTAAGAAAACAATAGGAAACAAGAACTGATATGAAAGAATCAATTCACAAGTATTTCCAGGTCGGAACAATTGTTTGGATGAGCTATCCCAACAGAGACGTTCTGGACGCAATAAAGACAATTGCCAGCGATGACTTTTTCGATGCAATCGAAGTTACACAGAACAAGGATCCTCAGTCTAAGATCAAAGAGAAAGCTCTTCTTGATCAGTCCCACCTTAAAGTCTGCTACGGCGCACAGCCCAGGCTTCTTGGTCCGAAGCTTAATCCCAATGCCTTAGATGAATCCGAGCGCGCCAAGGCAGAGGCAACACTGATTGAAGCCATTGACGAGGCAGAGTACTTCGGAGCAAAGGGAATTGCATTCCTTGCAGGAAAGTGGGAAGAATCAACAAAAGATAAGGCTTATGAGCAGCTTCTCAAGACAACAAACAACGTCTGTTCCTATGCCGCAAAGAAGAACATGAACGTTGAACTTGAGGTCTTTGACTTTGACGTTGACAAGGCTGCACTGATCGGACCTGCACCTCTTGCTGCAAAGTTCGCTTCCGACGTTCGTATGAAGCATTCCAACTTCGGTCTTTTGGTTGACCTATCACATTTTCCGATCACTTTCGAGAACAGCCATCAGGTTATTACAACATGCCGCCCATACATCACACATTTCCACATCGGAAACGCTGTTGCGGTCAAGGGACGTGAGGGATACGGTGATTTTCATCAGCGCTTCGGTTTCCCAGGCTCGGCAAATGATACCGCGGAGCTTCTTGATTTCTTCAGAGAACTCAAGGCAAACGGTTTCTTTGATGCAGACAATCCGTATGTCCTTTCAATCGAGGTCAAGCCATGGAAGGATGAGGACGAGAATATCATCGTCGCCAATACAAAGAGAGTCATCAACAGAGCGTGGGCTCTTCTTGAGGACTGATTGAGGATTTAAAAGTGAAGATTGTAGTTCTGGACGGCTATACAGAGAATCCCGGAGATCTCTCCTGGGACGGACTTAAGGCTTTTGGCGATCTGAAGGTCTATGACAGATCTTCTCTTACAGATCCCAATGATGCAATCAAGAGAATCGGAGATGCAGAGATTGTTTTCACAAACAAGACTCCCATCACAAAGCAGGTCTTCGATGCCTGCCCGAATATCAAATTCATCGCAGTCCTTGCAACAGGCTATAACGTTGTTGATACAGCCTATGCAAAGGAGAAGGGAATTCCCGTATCCAACGTTCCAACATACGGAACCGACAGTGTCAGCCAGTTTGCAATAGCTCTTCTTCTTGAGCTTTGCCACCACATCGGCCATCACAGCAAGACCGTTTATGACGGAAAGTGGCAGAACCACATTGACTGGTGCTATTGGGATTTCCCGCTTATTGAGCTTGCTGGAAAGACGATGGGAATCATCGGATTCGGTAGAATCGGTCACAGAACAGGACAGATTGCCAAGGCTCTGAACATGAACGTCATAGTCAATGATACCTTCATAAATCCGGCGTTTGAGGCAGAAGGCTTTGAGTATGTTGACAGAGACACCATCCTGGCAAAGAGCGATGTGATTGTACTTCATTGCCCGCTTTTCCCTGACACAATGGGAATCATCAACAAGGATTCGATCAAGAAGATGAAAGACGGTGTGATGATCATCAACAACAGCCGCGGACCACTTATTGTTGAGCAGGATCTTTGTGATGCTCTTAACAGCGGAAAGGTCGCAGGTGCTGCCGTTGACGTTGTTTCAACAGAGCCGATTAAAGCTGACAACCCGCTTCTTAAGGCAAAAAACTGCATCATCACACCGCACATGAGCTGGGGCGCCAAGGAAGCAAGACAGCGCATCATGGACATCAGCGTTGCGAACGTCAAGGCATTTTTGGACGGAAAACCTCAGAACGTGGTGAACAAGTGATTCTTACAGGGCAAGGCCTTCAGGGTAGGGTGACTGCGTGATGTGGTTATAAAGAAGCTCCTTGCAGTCCTTTTTCCTTCCTTTTTCCAGAATATCCAGAATCTTTTCATGCTGAGCGGTATAACTTCTCAGGTGTGAGCCGTAGATGTTCTGATTCAGTCTGAGCTGATGGATCTTGGCTCCGAGGTGCTCGTACAGGTACATCAGGGCACTGTTTTCCGAAGCGGCAACCAGCTCTGCGTGGAAGAAAGAATCATTTTCAAAAGCAAGAGCAAGATTTCCAGCTTCTAGGGCAAGCTGGCATTCTGATGCATAGCGCACAAGGTTCTTATAGTGCGCATTCAAGGAATCCTTGGTAATGAGATCAACTGCAAGGCACTCGAGGCGGATTCTTACATATGCGATGTCGGAGGCCTCGCTTTCGGTGAGGGTGGCCACCTCCGCGTAGCAACGGGGTTTGATTGTTACAAGCCCGTATTCGCCAAGTCTTCTGACAGCTTCGCGGACGGGGGTGCGTGACACACCGAACTGCTTTGCCAACGACTCTTCGGGAATCTTTTCTCCGCCCTTGATTTTTCCGCTCAGAATCTGGGTCTTGAGCAGATTATAGATTTTGTCTGAAAGGTTCTGCGTCTTTGCTGGCATTTAGGTCTCCGGTCTTGTTCTTTGTTAAATGTTTATACTGAAAATATATCACAGAAAGTATACAATTCAAGCCGATTGAGAGTATCATGGTTGATAAAGGGGTTCTGATGGAAAACAACATTATTTACATAATCCTCCTGGCTGTTCTTCTTTTTAATCTCTATGTCATGCTTGTGGGCCAGAGGCGCAAGAAGATGTCCGCAGCCGAAGTAAAGAGGCAGGAGACCGAGCTCGCCAAAATCGCCCTGGAGGAACAGAAAAAACACGGCATCAAATTCAGTGCGCACAACACATACATGAACGACAAGGGTAAGGCCCTTTTGGCTGCAATAGACTCTAAAAAGCGCTTTCTCGGAATCTTTTTCGGAGATAATGCCCAGATTATAAGCTATGACGATATCGAGGATGTCCAGCAGGTCATAGATGAAGATGACAAGTACATAAACACAATCAATGTGGAAATATCCCTGAAGTCGGGGCGCACTCTTTCTTATCCGTTTGCGACGCAGAAAAGGCGCAAGAAGAGTTGGATATCACAGTTCATCATGAGGGATTCGGGGGGATTTGCCACTGCAATCCGAAATCTCAATCATCCATGTTCTGAGGAAGAATCAGATTCTGAACAAAAGAAGTAACGAAAATCACAGCCACAACACTCTGCGAGAAGATCGACTGGATGATGACAGGGAAGTTTTTCCAGATCCCGACATGCTTAACTTGTCATTTATTCTCAACAAACATTTATTGTATCATTTTAAAGGGACAGGGAGGTGTCCGTAATGAGAAAAGCCCGGGTTGTTTTCACAGTTGCTGTCATTGTAATTCTTCTGCTTTCGGCATGTTCTTCCACAACGCAGAAGACAGAGCCCTTCGGAAAGCCGTGGCAGAGTACATGTGTCATAGGCAACTTCCCGCCTGAAGCGCCCAGTGTTAAGGATGATTTGTACACCTATTACAATTACGACTTTATTAAGGAACACCAGGTCGGGGGCTCTATTAACCGGTTAGGCTCTAATGGCGATGAGTTTGCAAATGCGGTGATTGAAATAATCAATGACCCATCGATTCAAAGCCATGATATCAATCAGTTGAGGATAATGTACAATCAGGCGATGGACTCCGAGACACTCAAGGCCATAGGTTTTTCAGAAATCCAGCCGTACATAGATATGGTTGACAGCGCAAAGAGCATCGAGGAGTTCAACAATCTTCTGCTTTCAGAGGATTATCCGTTTTCACCGATTCGGACCGTGCTGGAGTTTGCTGATAATGAGTATTGTGTAAAGATATTGCCGAACCTGATTCTGTTTGATTCTGTTTATTCAATCGGCGAATACTATTATGATTCTGAAAATCCTGATGAGCAGGCTAGTTTGGAATATTTTCGTGAAGAATATTTCAAAGATGCAGTTTTGGATTACGAACTTCTTTCCTTAAAAAGGGAAGAATTACACGAACTCTATAATCTTACAATCGGATTCGAGAAAGCTCACGCAAAGTATCTGGAATCCAGCGATACCTTGTCAGCAGAACAGGAATATGGTGAAACCGGTGCCAGAACAGAATCTGCGCTTCATGGTTTTGATTCAGCCTGCTCCATATGCTCTTCACTTCCCCTGAGGCAGCTTATTCAGAAAGAGAAACTGGATAAGGTAGATACATTCGATGTTGACGAGCAGTGGCTTGAGGCCTTAGACAGTCTTTGGACAGAGGAGAACCTTGATGCAATAAAATGGATTGCCAAGATTCTCATACTCAACGAAACACGTCCTTACAGAGACCGAAGTCTGTATTACAGCATTAGTGAAGAGTGGTTTCACAACCCTTTTCCATCTGCTGAAATATTGGCCTTTAAAACATGTGACAGTGTATACAGTTTTGACAGTCTGATAGGAAGATTATATGCGGACTACGTTCTGGGCCGGGAGTGCAAGGAAAAGATTACAGAAATAACGGAGAACCTAATCCTTTCTTACAAGGATCTGATTTCGCAGTCAACATGGCTCAGTGAACATGCCCGTTTACGGATTGAAAAAAAACTTGATAACATGACGTTGAATATCATTGAACCTGCGGGAGGGTTTACTGATTTCTGCGGTCTTGATCTTTTGCCTACGGAAGCAGGCGGAACGCTTTGGTCCAACTATCTTGCGACAAAAAAATATGTAAAGGAGCAGGAAATATCCAAGTTGGGGAAGAAGGCCGTTTCTGATATAATCTGGACTGCCATTGCAGTGAGTAGCGGAAATGCGTTTTATGATACCCTTGGTAATTCCATCTACATTTTCCCTGGAATAATGACCAAAGATTATTACTCCTCTGACATGAGTGATGAGGAGCTGCTCGGTGGCATCGGCTTCATAATCGGCCATGAGATAAGTCATGCATTTGACTATAACGGATCTCAGTTCGACGAAAATTGTGCTTCCAATCCCGTCTTCGATGAAGAAGATCTTGTTCGTTTTCTTGATAGAACGCAAAAGCTTGCTCAGCGCTACAGCGAGATAGAGGTCTGTCCCGGACTTTATGTTGATGGATTGCTGGTTAACAGTGAGGCTACGGCAGACCTGTGCAGCATTCAGGCAATACTTAATTATGCGGAACAGACCGACGGATTTGATTATGAATTGTTCTTCAAATCTGTCAGCCAGGCTATTGCAGAGGTTTTCACTCCGGATTTTCTGATTTCCCGAATAATGAATGCGCACTCACTATCCAATGTCAGAATCAACATATCAAGTCAGATGTTTGATAAGACCTACGAAGTCTATGGCATCTCTGAAGGTGATGCCATGTATCTGGCACCGGATAAGCGAGTTCTGATCTGGGGAGAATAATCAGTATTTGTTATGGACCTTTTCGGCAAAGCACATCATGTCTTTGACATTGATGACAGTCCCGTCATCCAGAACGGCTTTGCCTGACATGCGTCCGAACACCTGATGCTGGTCTGACACTATGACCTTGTAATCAAGGCATGCCGCTCTGTCCAAAACGGGGATAAAGTCCATCTCAAATCGTCCGTCAGATGATGTGAAGGTCCATTTCTTCATGTAGCTGTCTGAAGGAATGTTGAACGTGATGTCATCCAGCTTGTGGGCCTTTCCGTTGTAGAAGATTACGTTCTCGGAGGCTGCCGAGGTGTTGCCGAATCCGTAGCCGATATTAAAGCCGAAGCTGTTTCCGTCTATGTCGGCATTTCCCGAACCCCAGAACCATGTGTTGTCATAGGTCCACACTCCGCGTCCCCAGTCGAGTGTTCCGAAGTCTTTTCCAGGATCGAAGGTATAGCGTTTTCCATCGAACTCCATCCAGCCCGAGGCCCTCATGCAGTTGATCTTCTGGTTGTAGTAGAACGCGTGTTTCTTGTCCCACGGGGTTGCTATGACCATGCTTTCCATATCAGGCTGGGCCAGCGTGATGTCGCAGTCAAAGCTCTTGTTTTCAAAGAATCTATCAAAGTGGCATTTTATTGTCCTGAATCCGGGAGCCACATCGAATTTCATCTGAAGTCTTTTGTCCGAGTACTCGGTGGGGCCTGTGGAGGAGTCAGAGGGGAGTTTTATCTTACCCATGGGAAATGCGTTGAGCACAGTCTCGGTATGCTCCCAGGGTTTGTCTCCGAATGTCAGAAGCGATACCGACTGAAGGCCTATGTAGCCGTCATCGGAAATTGTGAAGGCCCCTGCGAACGAATCGCTTAGGACAAGATAGTAGTCCCATTCCTTGATTCTCCATTTCGGAGCACGGATCATGCTTCTGTCGTACTTCTGGACCATCTTTCTTGACCAGCCTGGTTCTCTGAGCTCTCCGCTGTTGTCCAGAAGAAGCTGTTCTTTTACTACCTCATGATTGCGCTGCATGGTATCCCTCCGTCTGTCATTATCGCACACTTATTTCCTGTTGACCGTTTATTTTCATATGTATTATACCGTGAGTGGAGTCTGAATCCGTTGTTATGACAGCTAAAGAAAAGAAAGGAATATTATATGCGCTTTTAGGCGGAACGGGATGGGGACTGTCCGGAACATGCGGGCAGTTTCTGTTCAGCTATTCCGATGCCTTGCCTCTTACGGTGACAATCTACCGCCTGATATTCTCGGGCCTTCTTCTGATTGTGATCAATCTGATAAGTCATCCTCAGGGGATGCTGGACATCTTCAAGGACTGGAAGACGGTCCTTCACTTAGTGATATATGCAGTATTCGGGGTGGGGCTGTGTCAGCTTTCATACCTCAGCGCCATCAGGTATTCAAATTCCGGAACAGCGACGGTTCTTCAGAGCTCGGGTATCATTTTGGTCTTCATCATAGCAAGCATCATGCAGCATAAGGCCCCGCGAGCTGTCGAGTACCTTTGTCTTGCCCTGGTCATGGCAGGTGTGTTCCTTCTTGCAACCCATGGAGAGGTAAGGCATCTTTATCTTTCCAAGGAGGGGCTGTTCTGGGGAGCGGCTGCGGCTATAGCCGTTGCCCTTTATACTCTGCTTCCGGGTAAGCTCATGCCTAGGTTCGGAACAAGTCTGGTCTTAGGCTATGCCATGCTGATAGGCGGCCTGATTCTATTTGCCTTTTCCGGTGATGCCAGAGTTCTTACGGATACCCGTCCTGTGACGATTCTTTGCATAGCATTCATAGTCACAGTCGGAACCGCCTTGGGCTTTGGCTTCTATCTTACAGGAGTGGGTCTTTGCGGGGCAAAGAAGGCCAGTATGATTTCAAGTATCGAGCCCGTTGTCGCCACGCTATCATCGTTTTTGCTTCTTCATACTGCATTCATGCCCATGGACCTTGCGGGTTTCGCATCGGTTATCTTAGGATGTGTTCTACTGTCTGCGCTGTAAGAATCTGCCAACTGGAACGGCGGGGAAAACAATGGTAGAATATTGGGTATCTTGTGATTTAGGGAGAGGGTAGGATTATGGAGATTGTTAAGTTCAAAAAGAACCAGGCACTTGTCCGTCAGGGGGAGATAGCAAATGAGATGTTCGAAATCCTTACCGGTCAGGTCGGAATCTACATGGATTACGGTGATGAAGCCCAGAAGGAAATCGGAATTCTTTCAGAAGGGGACTATCTCGGAGAGATGGAGCTTATAGACTCATCTACCCGTATCGCATCGGCCATTGCACTTGATAACAATGTCACGGCAAAGAAGCTGTCTATTGAAGACTTCAATGATCTCATCAAAGAGAATCCGGCAAAAATAATTCTTATCATCCAGCAGCTTTGTTCCAGAGTCAGAAAGCTTGATAACCACTATCTGGATGCCTGTAAGACTATTGAAGAATTCAAAGAAGCTGTGGATGAGAAGAGGGAACTGAGCCCTGAGCTTCTTGTCAACATCCGCAATTTCACCTCAGTTGCAAAAAAACATAGATAAATGATTATTCTCATCGGCGGAAGTTCACATGTAGGAAAGACTCTGGTGGCGCACCGGCTTGTAAAGAAGTTCGGTTATGAATGTCTGTCTCTGGACTCCTTAAAGGAAGCTTTCATGAAGACGCAGCTTGGAAGCCCCGGAACCCGAAGTGACTACCAGATGCGCTACTGGATGTGGCCGTTTGTGAGTGAGATCATAAAACACGCAATCCACAACGGAAGAAATCTGATTGTGGAAGGTTGCTACATTCCTGCCGAGTGGGCTGAAAGCTTCTCCAAAAACGAGCTTTGCGAGATCCGCTGCGTGTTTATCATAATGAGTGAAAACTATCTCAAAAGATATGAGGATGAGGTGAGAGTGCACGCAAACGACATTGAAAAGCGCCGTTGCGACTTTATAGACATCCCGCGTCTTATCAACTGCAGCCTTGAGTTCAAAGAGGACTGCCTCAGAACGGGCACCTATTACATTGAAATCGACGGCCCCTATGATGACGAATCGCTAACAGATGCGGTTGAGTCCGTGATAGAGGATTCCCATCCCCGCGACGGCGGCATAGTGCTGTAAAACATAGTGAAAAAAAGGTTGCCCGAACTTGGGCAACCTTTTGTTTCTTAATCTGAAAACAGACTTACTTATACTTGTAGAATCCTTCTCCGGCAGCCTTTCCGAGTTTGCCTTCGTCCAGATACTTCTTAAGAACCTTTTCCATGCCCTTGAAGTTGTAAGGCATAAGCATCTTCTTGAGAAGCGGGCTGATCAGGCCGGGAACCTTCTGGTACTGCATGACAATGTGGTATGCGGTATTGATTCCTACAACATCAAAGATCTCAAACGGTCCTCTCGGAGCACCTGTTCCGTACTTCCAGGCCTTGTCGATGCTCTCCGGATCGGAGACGCCGTTGACATAAAGATCCAGGCCGCTGAGCAGGAATGGAACCAGCATTGAGTTGAGAAGGTAACCGTTCTTCTCCTTGAGAACAGGAAGTGCAATCATTCTGATGTCATTTGCGAATTTGACAATCTCATCAAAATACTTGCTGTCGGTCTGGCTCTGTGCCATGACCTCGGCGGTATTGTTTGTCCAGATGTGGTTTGCAAAGTGCAGGGAAAGATACTTTTCCGGTCTTCCTGTGTACTTTGCGAAAGTCGAAGGAAGCAAAGTGGAGGAGTTTGTGACAATCACGGTCTTCTCCGGAAGATACTGCTTCATCTTGGTGTAGAAGGCAATCTTTTCCTTTGTGTCCTCTGCCATGGACTCGATGACAAGGTCTGCATCCTCGAATGCCTTTGCCATGTCAAGCTCAAGCTTGAGCTTCTTGTATGCGGACTCGACCTTCTTCAGGCACTTTTCCTTGTCGAATGAATCGATATCAGCAAGTCCTCTTGCCCATACTGCCGGATTCTTTCCCTCCGGGGTATCCATCATTTCGATTGTCTTGATGTACTCGGCTTTCAGATTATCAATCTTCGGCTGTGTGCGTCCGATAGAACCTTCGCTTCTGAGCCAGATGGTGACATCGAAACCGCAATATGCGGACTGGAAAGCAATCTGACTTCCCAAAACTCCGCCCCCTGCGACTACTACTTTCTTATATTTCATTATCTCCCTCCTGAAATATTTGTTTAGTTGGCCTTCAAATCGTATTACACAATCAGTATTCTTTCAATCTTTCATATGCGTGTTATTATTAATGTATGGAACAATATGCGAAGAATGTGACATCTAACGGCGACACCGGAAAGGGTACTGTCCTAAAAAGGCTGAGCAACATCACTTGCCCTTATACGGGAATCAGGATGATTTCAGGCGGTGCGATGATCAGGCTTGAATCTAAGCTTGATGACTGCACGAACCTGAGGGATAAAATCTATCTTCTTTCCCGTTATGCCAGAAACATGCAGCCTGTCGAGCACCGCATCTTCGACCACATCACTTATTTCCTTGATTCCTATCCTGACAGAGGACTTTCAGATTTCTTTGCAAGCAACTACGAAGACTGCCTTTCAAAGCTGAAGCTTGAGGAATTCAGGGTTATTGACAGCGTTGACAGAAAATCCACGCTGCTTTCTTCCCAGACGCAGCTTGCACTGCGCTCTGAGACCATCAACTGCAGAAGTCTGATTCTGGACAGCAACGAGAAGGTATTCTTCAAAAGAAAGAGCTTCCTCTATGCCCTTGAGAGCATCAAGGCCAAAAACCCCTATGAGGAGCGGGTCCTTTCCGAAATCCGCAACCTTGCCCTGTTTCTTCCCACTTCCGGCAGCAGCGAGAACGCCTTCATCGTCAAATACTCAAGACGTCAGGAGCGTGATGTCCTAATCCGTCTTCTGATCGGATCTGTTGCCACCATTGAGCATGTGCGGCCCCACAGCATGGGAGGCAAGGACATAATCTCCAATTTCCTTCTGGTTTCCAACAACGGCAACAAGTACCGCGAGAACATTCCTCTTTCCGTCTACATTGACAGAAACCCGTCAATTCCCGAGTATTGCCAGACCCAGATCGAGGAGATAATCAGCAGCATCCACCGCGGTGCCATGAAGGGCAACGAGACCTATCCTTATCAGATCAAAAAGACCCTGTTCGAGGAATCCGAGGGAAGGATTCTTCTGGACCTCTCAAGCTACAGATATTCCGAGAAAAAGGCCCAGGAGCTTGAGCGACAGAAGAAACAGCATTTCTATCATCATAATTAACAGGGCTGTTCGAGGCGTCTGCAGCTTGTCGAGCCCTCTGTTCTGGAACCCAGTAGTTGGACAATACCCGGCTTGGCAGGCCATTTAAGGTTTTAACCACAGGAACGGAGGAAACCTTCGCTATTTGTTGCTATTTCATAATGTGAAAACCACAAATCCAGAGCCTTTGACAGAAATAGTGGTCACGCAATCCGAACTACCATGTAAATAGCCACAATGCCAGCAGATATTACGGATTTTTGTTGTCGTCGCGACCACTGGAATGAGAAAAAATGCCGTAATTGTGGTCAAAGCCCTAAAATGCGATTGTGCGCAGGCTGTTCGCAGCCGGTGAAGTGGCCAGCCGGAGATGCGAAGCAGTCTGAAAACCATAGTTTGGGGTCTACAGACTGCTTTTCTTCAATCCTCATGTCAATAAGCCGATGTGTGACCTGTGCATTGCGAACCTGCACAAGCCTAAAGGCCTAAGGCGCCAGGCTAAATGGCCGCACCTGGCCTTGCATGTGCAGACAAGCGCACAGGTAACACACAGCTGATTGACAATCGGAGATGGGTAAACAAAAAAAGCCGGCAGATGTGCCGGCTCTATGATGAATTGTTCTGAAATCAACCGAAGATCAGATCGTAATTCTTTTTGATTGCGTCCTCGCTCTTTTTAAGGAACTTAGCATACTTTCCGACAAAGTCTCTGCATGCAGGAGAAATGTGGACGTTGTAGCTGTCAGCACCTTTTCTTGATTTTACGATTGCAGGCTGTCCGATATGCTTTGCAATAGCCTTGATGTATCTGTGAGCCTTGGCCTTGCTGATCTTCAGAGTCTTGGCAGCATCCTCGATGGACTTCTCTGTGTCGATAAGCTTTACAAGCTCAAGTGCTTCCTCTCCGATAATCTCGGCATCATTTTCAATCAAAACAATCTTTGAACAATATTCCATTTTTTGTCTCCTTACTAATATAAGATACAGTTTGAATCTGTGTTTTGCAATTCAATTGTTGATTCACGGACCTACATGCTCCTGTAGGTCTCCAAGTCAAGTTTGTTGGTCTGTCTGGCCACGATGGTGGCGACAACGACATCGCCCAGGCAGTTGCTCATACACAGGAACATTCCCAAAATAGGGCCGATTCCCATGACCAGAGTGACGGCCTCGGTCGGTACATGGAGCTGCTCCAGAAGAACAGACAGGCAGATGACACCACCGCCAGGCATTCCGGGGGCTCCCATGGACAGGATGATTGTCAGAATCGCCATGGTGATGAGGCTTTCTCCTGAAACCGGGACGCCGTAGACCTTTGCAAGGGCCAGGGCAAAGACGGCAAGCTGAATGCATGTTCCGTTCATGTTAAGAGTCGATCCGAGCGGAATGGAGAGGCTGTAGACCTTGCTGTCCACACCGAGCTTGTTCTCGCAGAAGGACATGTTGATCGGAATGGCCGCATTGCTGGATGCGATTGAGAAAACCTGAAGCATGACAGGCGAGTACTTTCTGATGAAGGGAATCGGGCTCATTCTGCCCAAGACTATGATCAGGATGCAGTAGACCACCATCATGCATACAAGGCCGAACAGGAAGGTTGCGAACATGTTCATGATGGAAATCAGAGTCTGAACTCCCAGATCAAGAATCATCGATGCTGCGGAGCAGAAAACCGCAATGGGCATGAAGCCGATGAGGATACCTGCGATTTTCATGAACATTTCGTTGAAGGATCTGAAGATTGACTGAAGAACCGCAGAGTACTGTCCGATAAGGCCTGTGGCTATGCCGCAAAGGACCGCAAGGACAATCAGCTGTGGCATGTCATCGTTCAGAAACGGCTTTATGAAGTTTGAAGGCGCCATGTTGATCAGCATCTCCTTGATGGAGAAGGATGCACCGGCACCTTTGGCGGCTGTGGCGGTCACGGCAGAAGACAGGGCCTCTGACCCTGGTTTGAAGAGATAGAACGAAAATATTCCTATCGCAACCGCAACAAGAGTTGTGAAGAAATAAAGGCCTATAGACCTTCCGCCGATCTTGCCCAGATCCGAAAGATTTGAGAATCCTGAGATGCAGGAAACGATGGAGAAGAACACCAGAGGCGCCACTATCATCTTCAGGATGTTGATGTAGACGGTCTTGACGGGGCTTAGGACGTAGTCGTCCAGAATGTCATTGAAAGACTGCGGAGCAAAGATGGAAAGAAGAACTCCGATGAAGATGGCAGCAAGAAGACAGCCAATGGTTTTGTACAAAAATGCCTGCTTTGACTTTACCAGGGTGACTCGTATGTAGTTCACACCGTTCCTGTGACGGTACTTCAGGTCCTTGGCAAGAGAGCGCAGGAAGATGTTCTGTATCGTTTCCTGGGTCTGCGGGCCTATGTCGTCATCCATGGACAATGATGCGCTGGCCATGTCGTCTGAAAGGGAATACTCCGTTCCGGAAGTGGACATCTCAACGGTGATGTCACCGAAGAGGTGGTTTACAGTGATTGAGAGGTTTGTTTCGCCGTCACTGTGTGACATGAGGCTTCCGATGGCCTCTTCGGAAACAAGGGTACCCTTGATTGCTTCTTTTGAATTGATTCCGATTTCTTCCAAGCTGTGCTGGACGAATTCGACTGCAGAGCTGAGTCCGTCCGATGTTGTTTCAAATAATGCCTTTTTTTTCATAGCATTCGATTATAATCCCCGAAATATCCGTAAGGCAAACAAAAAATCTTTTGTGACTAATATACACTATGTTATTATTTTCGTAGTTTGAGTTAGTACTTCGTGGAGAGTAACATGGCTGAAGAGACAAAGAAAAAGAAGAATCTGCTGACCAGAAAACTCGTTCGTTATGTGATCACTATTTTCGTGACTCTTGCGCTGATGGTCGTTGTTCTTTATTACATGCAGACAAAAGGGCAGGCTGAGTATCAGAAGAACATGAGCCTTGTTCCTCTTCTCGATGAAGTGACTGAGGATCTGGATTCCCATACCAAAAGTGTCGAGGCCCTTACAAAGAGATTCCACAGTGCTAACCAGATATCCGTACGTCTTGTAGGACTTTTTCTGGAGTCCGGCGCCTTCAAGGAACTGCAGCAGGCAACTGATGCTGCTTCCGGTTCGGCTGCCCTTAAGGCTCTGTCATCCAAGACCGGAATGTATTCGATGATGATTATCGATACGCTCGGAAACCTTCTTCTCACCGATGATGCGGATTTCTACAAGAGGGTGGGAACAAATCAGAATATCAACATCGTCAGGGCCAAGAATAATGCTGCCGGAATATTTACAGTTGTTCAGTTTGATGGAATCACCAAAGCCATAGAAGGTTGGGAAGGAACCTACAGGCTTCTGGCGGACGGGACTCCTGAAATCAAACCTATTCAGGTATTTATCAATGCAGAAGACGGTACGACCAATGACGGCTATTACTACAGTACTCCGATAAAGGACGAAAATGGTAATTTTAGCGGATACTTTCTGGTTGCCATGGCCGATGCCGCACAGATGGAAGCTGATATCTCAGGCCTGACCAATATGGCCGATGTCCTTGAGTCGGTAGGTGTGGGAAACGGTTTTGTCTTCTCTCTTGACCCGAAAACAGGAGATTTCACCTTCTTCAGGAATGAAGAAGGCCTTGATCTGACAGGTGAGAACTATAAGAAAACGGGGTTGACCGATGAAATACTTGTGGACGGATACTCCGGTCTTCAGGAAATCTGCGGCACAGAGTACTACTGTGTGACAAAGATATATTCGTCCTCCGTGTTCGGAAAAAGAGTCGTCATTGCGGCAACGCTTCCTGAGACGGAGCTTTATGGCTCCCGAGTCTTTAATATCTTCTGGGGAGTGCTGGCGATGTTTGTTGTCGGCAACCTGATTCTCACCTATGCGACAATCATCCAGATTGACCAGCTGAAGAAGGGAACAATCGATGAGGCCCGCAGGATTATTTTTACCACCAGGAAGGGGAAAAAGTATTACTACAACCGTGCACTGGGACTGAAGATATTCCCGCTTATGGTCATAGGTCTGTTGGTTGTATTCGGAATTTCTTTCTACACACAGACGCTTTCCCAGCTTTCGTCGGCCGTCAGGGTTTCTGAATCCAGAATCAATTCAATCGGAACAGGTGTTTCGAAGAACACAAAGAGGGCGGATACCGTCGCCGCATTCTACAACAAACAGAACCTCAACAAGACCTTCCTTCTGGCAGATATCATCGCCAGGGCCCCGGAAGCCGTCTTTGATTATGATCTGACCGACACCGTACATTTCGATTATGCCAAAAATGATGACAACAGCGTTGTTACTGACAGCTACGGCAACCCTGTGCTTACGGCAAGGTATCATCCGAACCTCGAGGCACTGTGCAAGGCCTATGATTTTGAGTCCATGTACGTGTTCAACGACAGGGGCCGTGTTATTGCAACCAGCGCCCAGTGGTGGAACTTTGTCATAAGCGATGACCCGACGTCGCAGTCCTATCCTTTCCGCGATGTACTTGTGAACACTGATTACTATGTTCAGGATTATCAGAAAAGCGATGTCGGAGAGTCTGATCAGTACATAGGCTGCGCCTTGTTCTATTACACATACAACGATCACGGAACCACTCGTTTTGCCTCAGAGTATGAGTATAAGAACGGCGTTCAGGATGAAAACGGAAGAATAATCGTTCCTTCATCTGCGATTTCAAGACACAGAGGACTGCTTCAGACCAGTGTCGCAACCCACAGCATCGAGGATTACCTGAGCATGACTACCATTGAGTACACAATCACCGGTATGAACATGTTCTATGACGGCTACTTCCTCAGCTTCTCTGCGGACGAGTCCCATAAACTTCTGTATTCTCCGTTCGGAGAAAAGGTGGTCATCAATACAAGGGATGCAATGTTCTCCGGAGACTTCAACGGTTTCATTACAATCAACGGACAGAGATACTTCTCAAGCATCAGAAAATCAGGCGGAATCTTCATAGGAACCCTTATTCCGACAAGTGCTCTGTTCATGCTGAGAAACAACATCTCATCTGCCACCGTTATCATCGCTCTTATATCCTTCCTGAATCTGCTCGGCTTCATGCTGTACTCAACCAGCGATGAGGATGAGGTGCTCAAAGAAAGAGTGGCTGAGTATCTGAAGGAGAAGGAGGAGGAAGATGAGGAGCCGGTTGAAGGAAGTGCGAACTTTGATGTGACGATGCCCGACGGCAAGAAGAAACGCGTCAAATCCGCTCAGTCCAGATGGAGTACAAGTTTCACCGAATGGCAGAAAAAGAGTGTCGAGCAGAAGTTCTCGTCCGTAGTCAAAGTCTGCAGCTTCATGATCTTTGCCTTTGTTCTTATTTCCGTGCTGTTCGCAAAGTACGTTTTCCCGGCTGATTCGATTATGCATTACATCATCAACGGGAATCTGGAAAGAAGCCCGAACCTCTTCGGGGCAAGCCGCAGTGTCATGTATCTCATAGTTGTTCTGTTCGGTGCGAAGATTGCAAAGAGGATAATCAACGTCCTTTCTTCGAACCTCGGAGCAAGAGCGGAGACCATCGGACACCTTCTTGAGTCTGTCATCCAGTACGGAGGCGTTCTCGGCGTTCTGTTCTACTCCCTGTATCTTATGGGTCTTAACACGGCATCGCTTCTGACATCAGCCGGAATCCTTTCCATTGTCGTAGGTCTCGGTGCCCAGAGCCTCATATCGGATATTCTCGCCGGTATCTTCATTGTGTTTGAAGGCGAGTTCCGCGTCGGTGATATCGTCACGGTAGGGGACTTCAGGGGAACGGTCATTGAGATCGGTATCCGTACCACCAAGATTGAGGACATCCTGGGCAACATCAAGATCTTCAACAACAGCTCCATCTCCGGAGTCCTCAACATGACCAAGGAGTACTCCACAGTGCCTATCGAGCTTGGCATCGAGTACGGCGAGTCGCTTGAGCGCGTCGAGGCGGTTCTGAAGGAGGAGTTCCCTGCAATCAAGAAGAAGATCAAGTCCATCATAAACGGACCTTTCTACAAGGGTGTTTCAAGCCTTGGAGACAACTCGGTGAATATTCTCATTCTTGCCCAGTGTATGGAAGGAGACAGAATCCAGCTGGTCAGAGATATGTACAGAGAACTCTATCTTATCTTCAACAAGCATGGAATCAACATTCCGTTCCCACAGGTCACGGTCTCCTACCTCAAGGATGAGGAGGCAAAGAAGATTTCCGCCAAGGAAAAGCGTGAAGTCGAGGCATTTGTCAAGGAGCAGAAGAAAGTCTCTGCAGGAGTTGATGCAGGCGAGTAAAGAATCCGTTATCTTCGGACAATCGACTCTCTGGAAATCAGCTCTGTGTCCAGAAGAATCGATCTTGGCATGGTGTGGGAGTGAAGCAGCTCAAATAGCGATTCGGCTGCTGTGAATCCTGTCTGGAAGCTTGGCTGGTTGATAGTGGTAAGGCCTGGTGTTGTTATGGATGCCATCTCAATGTTGTCAAAACCTACAACACCAAGATCTGTGGGAATCTTCAGTTCGAATCTGTTTGCGGCCTTCAGGACGGAGGCTGCAAACACATCGGCTGCGCAGAAGATGGCATCTGGTTTTTCATCGGCTCCCAGAAGCTGGCATGCAGCCGAGTATCCCAAATCGTATGCAACATCAGGAAGAGAGATTTTCCAGGTTCTTGGAATTATTATGTTGTGGCTCTCCAAGGCGGCTTCAAAGCCTCTGAGTCTTTCCTGGGCGTAGTTGAACATGATGGGGCCGTTGAGCAGGGCGACCTTCTTGTATCCCATATTCACTATATAATCTACTGCTCCCTTTGCCGCGGCAAAGTCATTGATGCCCACATATGGGGCAATCGAGTCCTTGTTGTACTCGCAGCACTGGATGAAGGGAATCTGCTCGAAGATGGAGTCTGCAAGATCTTTTTCCAGCTTGCGGCTCAGGCAGACCACACCACGGGTGTTGGTCATGTTTACAACCTTCATGAACTTGTCCACATTCGACTGTGTGATCGTGTTCTGATAGATTATGACCTCGAAGTTGTGGGATGAGGCAGAAGATTCAATACCCTTGAGGATTTTGTAGTAGAAGGGATTGATGATGGAAGGCACAACGACTGTGATGATGCGCTTGGAAGCCTCGGACTGAACCTTTAATAGCTCATCAAGGTCGTATCCGTACTCTTTGAGTTTGTTCTCTACTATAAGTCTTGTTTCCTGGTTCACCAATTCCCTGTGGTGAAGGACTCTGGATACCGTCGCAGGGGATAGCCCTGTCTCTTTTGCAAGCTTGTTTACAGGTATGTTTAATCTCTTCATGGTTTAAATTGTATCACTATTTCAGAAACAGTGCAATTATTTCAGAAAGAAAATATCGGAAAGTTTAGTAACCGTTATTTATTTTTCATTTTACTACTTTCTTTCTGTAAAATATTTTCTTGCGAGAATCGAAAAGAGGATTTATAATCTGATTGTGACTGAAAAGAAAGTATGAAACATTTCTTATTTCATAGTATTTCATAAATTAAACGGAGTTTGATATGAAACTAGGTTTTGTAAGCGCCATTCTTGACGGCTGGACATATGAAGAGATGATGGATGTAGCATCCGAAATGGGCTTTCAGTGTGTGGAGGTTGCATGCTGGCCCCAGGGAAAGGCTGAAAGGCGTTATGCAGGAGTAAGTCATATAGATGTAGAGAAGGTCCTTACGGATGACAGTTATGCAAAGCACATTCTTGACTACAGCAGAGCTAAGAAAGTGGAAATCTCATCTCTGGCCTTTTATCCAAACCCGCTTACACCGGACCTCAAGAAGAGAAGTGAGACTCTGGCTCACCTTGAGACTCTGATCAAGGCAAGTGCCAAACTTGGAGTGAACATGGTCACCACCTTCATCGGAAGGGATCAGACCAAGACGGTGGAGGAGAATCTTGAGCTTGTGGGTCAGATCTGGCCGCCGATTATCAAGTTGGCAGAAAAACTCAAGGTCAGAATCGGAATTGAGAACTGCCCAATGCTCTTTGGAAAGGACCAGTGGCCTGGCGGACAGAATTTATTCACATCTCCTGCAAACTGGCAGAAGGTTTTTGATGTTCTTAAGAGCGATAATCTCGGAATCAACTATGACCCGAGCCATTTCATCTGGCAGATGATTGACTATGTCAAACCGGTCAGGCAGTTCAAGGACAAGATCTTCCACGTCCATTTCAAGGATATCAAGCTGTACCGCGACAAGCTGGACCAGGTTGGGATCATGGCATACCCTCTGGACTTCATGGCTCCCAAGCTTCCGAATTACGGAGATGTGGACTGGGCTGCCTTCGTCGGTGCTCTTACCGATATCGGATATGACGGCTATGCCTGCATAGAGGTGGAGGACAAGGCATTTGAGGGCTCTAGGGAGAAGATTCTGGATTCGCTGAGAATCTCCAAGAAGTATATGGAAAACTTCGTTATCTGAATGAGGTGAAGAATATGAAGGTTGGAATAATCGGTTGCGGTTCAATTGCCAGACAGCGTCATGCTCATGAATACGGGCTCAACAAGAATGTTGAGATTGCAGGATTCTATGATTTTGTCGCAGACAGAGCTGCTGACATGGTTTCTAAGTTCGGAGGCAAGGTGTATCCGACGGTTGAGGCTATGCTTTCGGACAAAGATATAGACCTTGTTTCCGTCTGTGTTGCCAATGCCTATCATGCGGAGATCACAATCAAGGCTCTTAAAGCCGGAAAGAATGTTCTGTGTGAAAAGCCCATGGCAGTGACATATGACCAGTGCCTTGAGATGGTCAAAACGGCCTCGGACTGCGGAAAGAGACTATTTATAGGTCATAATCAGAGGCTCACTCCCGCTCACAGGAAGGCAAAGGAGCTGATTTCTTCCGGCAAGATGGGAAAGGTTCTGACATTCGCCACATCGTTCTGCCATGCCGGTCCTGAAAGCTGGGGCATAGACAAGGGCAAGGGAACCTGGTTCTTCAGAAAGGATGCGGCAGCATTCGGCTCAATGGCCGACCTTGGAATTCACAAGATCGACCTTATCAGATACCTGGTAGGGGATGAGATCAAGTCGATTTATTCAGAGATGTGCGTCCTGGACAAGACATATGAGGACGGAAGCCCGATTGATGTAGATGACAATTCGGTAGAGGTCATCCATTTCAGAAACGGAGCTTTCGGAACCGTGACCACAAGCTGGACGCAGTACGGCGGAGAGAACAACCAGACCCAGATCAACTGCAAGAACGGGGTGATGAAGCTCTACATGGATCCGAAGTACTCGCTGGTTGTGACTCATCCGGACGGAAGTGTGGACAACTACGACCTTGACAGGATTCAGACGAACACCGACAAGCAGCAGGCCACAAGCGGAGTCATAGACGAGGTTGTGGATTCGATTCTCACAGGCAGAAAGAGCATTCTTGATGCCGATTCGATAATCGGATCTATGAAGGCCGTGTTTGCCTGCATGAAATCCATGGAAACAGGAAAGGCCGTGGAGATTTAAGAGGAAGAATACCCTGAGGGGTAGAAAAATAAAAATCATTTCTTTATTCAAGAGGAGGAAAAAGATATGAAAAAATTAGTATTGGTAATGCTCGTTCTTATGTGCGCATTTGCAGTATTTGCAAGCGGAGCCAGTGAGAAAAAAGCAGAGAGAATCTATGTTCTCGGACCTACACCTGACCACGGTTGGACAGCTCAGGCCGGTGCTTTCGCAGAGCAGAGATGTAACGAGCTGAAGGCCAGCGGAACAGATGCAGTATTCATGCCGGCATCTTCAGGTGAGACCCAGGTCGACTATGTCAACACAATCATCGCAAACGGTGATGCAAAGGTTGTTGTCATCCAGGTTCTTGATGATTCAGCAGAGGCCGCAGTCGAGGCTCTTGTCGCTGCAAAGATTCCTGTAATCCAGTTCGACAGATTCGCAATCGCACTCAAGCCCAAGGCTATTCTGAACTTCGCAGGAGATAACATCTCATGTGGTGCCGGTATCGCAGCATGGCTCCAGAGCAACGGAATGAAGCCGGGTGATGCTATTGTCACACTGTACGGAGACAACGGTTCAGTCTGTATCGACAGAGAGTCCGGTTTCAGAGGCTTCCTCAGCGGAAAGGTTGATTACACCGACAACGCAACAGGAAAGACCGTCCACACAACAGAAGTCTGGCAGGAGAGCGATATCAAGGCTGCTCTCAGCACATACTCTGTCGTATGTAACTGGTCCGCAGACGGAGCTGCACAGTTCATGGAGCAGAAGCTCACCGATATCCTCGCTGATGCCAAGAAGAAGGGCGGAAGACTCTACATCTATTCAATGGATGATGAGATGACCTTCGGTGTCCTCAACGTTCTCGAGGCCGCTTCAGCCAAGGATCAGAAGGCTGCTGAAGATCTCAAGATCTACATCTCAGCTATCGGCGGAATGCAGGAGCTTTATGATGTCATGAGCGGCAAGTCAGCTCAGGCAGCTGTTGCAGACAGATTCTTCGACAACATGATGTCTGTTTCTTTCAACCCGTCAATGATGATCCAGGCCATCAACTTTGCAGTTGATTATGCAAAGGGCAACTGGAACTATCCTCTCGGAGCTGAAGAGAAGCAGCCGGTTTGGATTGTTGACAGAACCAACGCAACTCAGTACCAGGGCTTCTTGGGTCACTGATTCTGTTGTAACATCATTAATGCAGGCGGATGCGCGAGCATCCGTCTGTTTTAAGTTTTATTAGGAGCAGTAAAGGATGAAAAGAATCCTCGAAATGAGCCATATCTCCAAGGCTTTCGGTGGAGTCAAAGCACTTACGGATGTTCATCTTGAGGTGAACGAAGGTGAGGTGCATGCACTTCTTGGAGAAAACGGAGCAGGTAAGTCCACACTGATGAATATTCTCACCGGTGTCCTTCAGGCTGACTCCGGAAAGATCACTTTCCTCGGAAAGGACTACTACACACCGACAATCACCCAGATGGAGGAGGCGGGAATCGCCTTTGTACATCAGGAGCTTAACGTAATCAACGACCTGACTGTCGTTGATAATATTTTCCTGACCAGAGAGCTTACAGGAAAATTCGGTCTTATTGATGAAGACAAGGAAGTACAGAAGACCAGGGAGCTTTTTGAGAGTCTCGGAGTCAAAATCGACCCCACTGCAATGGTAAGGACACTCAAGACAAGCGAAAAACAGCTTCTTGAAATCTGCAAGGCTCTTTATACAGATGCCAAACTCATCATCCTGGATGAGCCAACGACATCTCTTTCAAACGAAGAAATAGACCATCTTTTCGGCATTCTCAGCAAGCTCAGGGAGCAGGGTAAGTCATTTATCTTCATCTCCCACAAGATGCCTGAGATCTTCACCATTGCCGACAGATATACAGTATTCAGAAATGGCACTTTCATCTCCAGCGGAGACATCAAGGACACAACGCCCAAGGATGTCACATCCGACATGGTCGGAACGACTTTCGTCGATGCCGACATGTATGAGCAACGAGAGCTCGGAGAAGAAATTCTTAAGCTTCACAAGCTTTCCGGCCGCGGATTCAGCAAAATCAGCCTTTCGTTCCGTAAGGGTGAGATTGTGGCCTTCACGGGTCTTGCCGGAAGCGGTGCAAGCGAATTGATGCAGACCATGTTCGGAGTTCTTCCGATAGAGGGCGGCTCGATCGAGTACAAGGGCAAGAAGCTTGAAGGCTCCATCGCACACTTCATGAAGAACAAAATCGCCATGCTCCCTTCGAACAGAAAAGAGAATTCCGTAATCAAGGACCTCTCGATTCTTGAGAATTTCTATATTGCCGAGCACGTTCTTTCCTTCAAGAAGCAGATAATCAAGAAGTCTGTCGAGGACGAGCGTTATGAGCAGCAGAAGAAAACGCTCAGAATCAAGGCCGCAAGCAGCTCGGCTGAAATCACCTCCCTTTCGGGTGGAAACCAGCAGAAGGTGTTCTTGGCAAAGTGGCTGAACACAGGAGCTGAGGTTCTGCTTTTCAACAACCCGACACGTGGAGTTGATGTCGGAGCCAAGGCGGAAATCTACAGGCTGATTCTCGAGTTCGCCAAGGCGGGAAAGACCGTAATCTTCAATACTTTGGAAATCCCGGAGGTTCAGAAGATCGCCGACCGCTGCGTTGTCTTCTACGGAGGGAAGGTTGCGGCGATTCTGGACCACAAGGACGTTTCCGAGAAAACGGTCATGGGCTATTCAACAGGTATAAACACTCAGAGGTAACAATATGAAGAAAACTAATAATCTTACCAAGCAGATCGGCTCTTTCTGGGCCCACTATTCATATATCGTGGTAATGCTGGTCATAATGATCGTCTATGCGATCACCATTTCCGCAAACGGCAGCAGCTTCAGATGGAGCCATATCACGGCTATTTTAAGCTCGCAGAACACATGTATCATCGGAACCATGGCCATAGGAATGGCCCTTGTCGTCCTGACAGGCCAGATTGACCTTTCAATCGGTTCTTCTCTGGTATTCACAACAAGTGCCTGCATTGTCGTGTTCAACATGACCAACTCGATTCTGGCAATGATTGCCGCGGCTCTTATTGTCGGTGGAATTTTAGGCCTTATCAACGGAGCCCTTGTCGGTCTTGCCAAGATGCCTCCGTTCATAGCCACAATGGGAACCATGCTCATCTACCGCTCTCTGTCGCTCTCTGTCGTAAGAAGCATGGATACCGCCATTTCGGGTTCCACATCCAGCCAGTTCGCTATGCTCAGGTCAAACAGCAAGTACGACTTTCTGAGATTCTCGTTCGGTACAGGAAAGATCCTGTCAATTCCGTACATCACGCTGGTGTTCCTTCTCATGGTCCTGCTTTTCATCTTTGTCACCAAGAAGACAAAGTACGGAAAGAGCATCTATGCCGTAGGTTCCAACGAGAAGGCCGCTCACCTCAGCGGTATCAACACAACGTTCATAAAGGTATCGGTCTATGTCGTAACAGGCCTTCTTGTCGGAGTTGCCAGCGTCCTTCAGGCCTGCAAGCTCGGAAACATCACACCGGCTTCTTCCGGAAAGAGCTATGAGATGTATGCCATCGCAGCCATCGTTCTTGGCGGAATCTCAATGGCCGGTGGTAAGGGAAACCTTCTGGGAGTCATCTTCGGTGCACTTTCATACACCACGGTGAACTTCATCATCGTTTCCATTCCGTCGCTTACGGTCGATATTCAGGATACATTCCAGGGCCTGGTGCTGATCATCGTCATCCTCATCCAGACTCTCAGTCCTGTTCTCAAGGAGAAGGCCCAGATTGCAAAGCGCCGCCGCCTTGCAGAGTCCGGGAAATGAAGTCGTAGCGAAACCGAACTGCTTCTGTCAAAATCTGTCACTCTCTGTCCAAAAATTACGCTTTTAGCAGGAACGAAAGACAAGTAATATTAAAAGCGGAGGTTCATATGAGCGCACACGAGAAGTTCGGTTTCAAGTCCCTGGAGGAGATTCGGGAGAAGACTCAGGCCCTTGGTCTGAATATCAGATATGATGAGAATCTGTCTGTTCTTGGAACACCCTATAGGATCGGTCATCTTCAGGCTGCCAACAGGTTTGCCGTTCTCCCGATGGAAGGTTGCGACTCAAATACGGACGGGTCTCCGTCGAAACTGGTAACAGACCGTTATGAGAAGCTTGCCAGAGGTGGATACGGTCTGATCTGGTTCGAGGCAAATGCCATTGTCCCGGAAGGCAGGGCAAATGAGCTTCAGATGATGCTCACTGCCTCGAACGTCTCCAAGTTCCGCAGCCTTGTCCAGAATGTTGACAGCATCAGCATGAAGGAGAACGGCTTCAAGCCTGTGAAGATCCTTCAGCTTACACATTCCGGACGTTACAGCAGGCCGGAGGGGCATCTTGCCAGACCTCTTGTACCGCAGCATGATCCCTATCTGGACAGGGGTAACGAGGTCATTGTTTCCGATGAGTATCTGGACAGCCTTGTTCAGCGTTATGTGACAAGCGCTCTTCTTGCCAAAGAGGCAGGTTTTGACGGAGTAGACATAAAGGCATGTCACCGCTACCTGATGAGCGAACTTCTTGCCTCACACACAAGAGAGGGCCGATACGGCGGAAGCTATGAAAACAGAAGCCGTCTACTTCTTTCCGTAATCAGAGAGGTCAGAAAGGCAACGGGAGATGACTTTATAGTCGCCAGCCGTTTCAATGTGTTTGATGCACATCCGTATCCTTATGGATTTGGGTGCGACCATGACGATATGTGGAAGTTTGATCCCCAGGAGCCGGTGCGTCTTGTCAAAGACATGGTGAAAGCCGGGGTCGGACTTCTGTCGAATTCGGGTGGAAACCCTTACTACATCTATCCTCAGGTCACAAGGCCGTTCGACAAGTCAAGCTACGGCATTCCTACGCCGGAGGAACATCCGCTTGAGAGCATCCAGAGGCTGTTTTATCTGACAAGTGTGGTACAGGAGGCCGCAGGAGATGTACCTGTTGTCGGTAACGGCTACAGCTGGCTGAGAAACTTCCTGCCGTATGCTGCATCTGCGAACATCAATGACGGCAGATGCCGCTTTGTAGGTCTTGGCAGAGAAAGCTTCGCGTATCCCGATGCTCCCAAAGATGTCCTTGAGAAAGGTGCTAATAATGCGCGATCACGGCACGACCGGATGCGTAATCAGAAACAGCAAGGTTTACATGCCGATCTACAAGAAGTTCAACGCAGAGGCGGTTGAGAGGGAGCACAGAACATGAAAAGGACAGCAGTAGTAACCGGTGCAAGCAGAGGAATAGGTCTTGCCATAGCAAAGCAGCTGGGCCTTGACGGTATGAATGTGGTGATGGTAGCCACAGGCTCAGAAGAAAAGAACATATCTGCTATTGAACAGCTTCAGAAGAACGGAATCACAGTCGGTTATATCCAGGCTGATATTTCAAAACATGATGACAGAATCAAAATCGTCCGTGATGCTGTCAGGTTATTCGGCAGAATAGATGTCCTTGTGAACAACGCCGGTGTGGCTCCTCTTCAGAGAGCGGACCTCCTTGAGATGACCGAGGAATCCTTTGATAGGGTTGTCGGGATAAACACAAAAGGCAACATGTTCCTTACCCAGGCCGTTGCAAAGCAGATGATAGCCCAAGAGCCCTTGGACGGAAGAAAGGGTGTTATCATAAATATTTCATCCTGCTCCTCGGTGGTCTCATCCGTCAATCGTGGAGAATACTGTGTGTCTAAGGCAGGCATCTCGATGCTCACGACCCTCTACGCAGACAGACTTGCACCGGAGGGCATTCTGGTTCATGAGGTCAGGCCGGGTGTTATTGATACTGACATGACAAGCACGGTGCACGGCAAGTACAACAAGCTGATCGATGAGGGAGTGTTCCCGATTGCACGTTGGGGAAAACCTGAGGATGTTGCCAATGCCGTAAGTGCTCTTGCGTCAGACAAGTTCATGTATACCACCGGAAACTACATAGATGTGGACGGAGGCTTCCACATAAGGAGACTCTAGATGGACAGCATGGCTTATGAGGTCGAACGCATCAGGGTTCGCACCTGCATTGTGGGAACAGGAGCCGCAGGCTACAATGCCGCCTGCCGCCTGAAAAAGCTGGGACAGGATGATATTCTTCTTATAAGCGAAAACCGTCTCGGCGGAACCAGCCGCAACACGGGAAGCGACAAACAGACCTACTATAAGCTTACGCTCAGCGGAGATTGTCCGGACAGTGTCTATGAGATGGCCAGGACTCTGTTTGAGGGAAAGGCTGTTGACGGAGACATTGCCTTGTGCGAGGCTGCTCTGAGCTCAAGATGCTTTCTGAGACTTGCTGAGCTGGGACTTCCGTTTCCGACTAACCGTTATGGGGAATATGTAGGCTATAAGACAGACCACGACCCCAGAACCCGTGCAACATCAATAGGACCTTACACATCCAGAGAGATGACCCGTGCTTTGGAAAAAGAGGCCATGCAGCTAGGAGTGCCGTTTCGGGATCATCTTCAGGTGATAAAACTCATATCGGACGGAGAAAGATGCTACGGCCTCATCTGTCTTGATACAGAAAAGACCCAAAGACCTCATTATGTGGTCATTGAATCAGATAACACAGTCTACGCTACGGGCGGACCTGCCGGCATGTATGCGGACAGTGTCTACCCTCAGAGCCAGAACGGGTCGTCCGGCATAGCTTTTGAGGCGGGGGTAAAGGGCCGTAATCTGACTGAGTGGCAGTTTGGTCTTGCGTCTGTGAAGCCAAGGTGGAACGTAAGCGGTACCTATATGCAGGCTCTGCCCAGATTTGTCTCTACCGATGCAGAAGGAAAGGATGAGAGAGAATTTCTGATGGACTTCTTTAAAAGTCCGCAGCAGATGCTTTCAAATGTCTTTCTGAAAGGCTATCAGTGGCCGTTTGATGTGCGCAAGGTTGAAGGCGGGAGTTCTGTCATAGATATTCTTGTCTACCTTGAAAGCTGTAAGGGACGGCGGGTATTTTTGGATTTCATCCATGATCCGGTTGACGGTAAATTCAGTTTTGATGGCCTGAATCCTGAGGCATATGAGTATATTTCACGTGCTAATGCCCTTGTCAGGACACCGATTGAAAGGCTTAAGATTATGAATCAGCCGGCGGTGGATTTCTACAGGGACAAGGGTGTTGACCTTAGCAGGGAGTATCTTGAGATTGCCCTGTGCGCCCAGCATAACAACGGTGGCCTTGATTTGGATATGTGGTGGCAGAGCAATATCAAGGGTCTTTTTGCCATAGGTGAAGTTGCCGGAAGCCACGGAGTATACAGACCCGGAGGATCTGCCCTGAACGCAGGTCAGGTCGGGTCAACCCGATGTGCTCAGTTCATAGCCGGACACTCTTCGGAAAAGATTCCAAGAAAAGCGGACTTTGAGGAGCTCTGTTCACGTGCTTTGAAGGAGATGACTGCACTGTGCTCTGTCACACGTTCGGAAAAGATGAATGTTGAGTCTCTCATCAATCATTTTGAATCAGGAATGAGCAGAAACTGCGCTGCCGTCAGGGACCCTGAGGCTATGAAAGGTTTTCTTGATGAGGTGAATGACATGATCGGGGCCTTTAAGGACAGGGTAAGGTACTGTGAAAACCGTGATCTTAAGCTTGTCTACAGGCTTAGAGACATGCTCATCTCACAGAAATGCTACATAGAGAGCATGTTGGACTACCTTTCATCCGGAGGAAAGAGCAGAGGAAGTGCCCTCTATCATGACATCAACGGAAAACGTCCCTACAAGGAGCTTCCTGATGTGTTCACATACAGCCTTGATGACGGATCAAAGGATGCATTCATTCAGGAGATGTCCTACATAGACGGAAAGTGCTCTTTCGTATGGAGGCCGGTAAGACCCATTCCCAAGGATGATGATTTCTTTGAAAACGTCTGGAGAGAATTCCGGAAGGACGGAAATATCAGATAGTTTCCTTTATCTTTAAGCTCATTCCCTTTATGAAAGTTGCTTTTCCTTCCTGCGCGAAGATTCCAAGCATTGTCCCGGTGAAGCAGTTTCCGCATGTACAGCCTGTAGTGAGGGATGCATATGAAATCCTGTCTACTAGAATTCCGGCTGCATAGAACTCATACCATTCATTTGTGGTAACGATACTGAGATCAATTTCTCCGTGACACTTTGGGATCTTCTTTTCTGTTGTTGTTGCTCCGAAATCATGAACATGTCTGTACATCGAGGCAAACACAGCATCGTTTTCCCGTCTGATCTCCAAACGCGCATGGTAGTTTGTCTGAAGCCAGGCACAGACTCCGGCAGTTCCTTCGAGACTGTCGGCATCAAGCTTTGCTGTAAAAACGCTGTTGAACTCCGGCTGTCTGAGAAGAAGCATGGTAGGGTGCCCAAGCGGCGTCTCAAGCTTCTGCTGTCCGACAAGTGTTAGAACAGATTCTTCAGCATTCCGGATATAGCAATCGTCTTTCGGGACTCTGATTTTCAGGACGGGGTAGTCGGAAAGAGACCTTGTGAAGTCCACAAAGAGACTGTCTCTGCGTTTCTGAACTGCAGAAACCACATCATCCATGCTCAGCTCAACATGGCCGGACTGGCCTATGACGGGCCAGTCGTCATCTGTCCATGTGACAGGGGCCATGAAGGTCTCACGCCCGAGTGTTGTAAGCGGTACTGTTGTATTTCTCCTTGTTGCCAGAAAAACGGCAATCCAGTTGTCTGAACCAAGGTCTATGAGGTCGGCATGGCCTGTGCACTGAATGTCATGGCCTTTTCTGTTTGCATGGGACAGCACGGGATTGGACGGACAGCTTTCATATGGTCCGTGGATGTCACGGCTTCGCAACGCACAGACATGGTGGCCCATGCCTGTTCCGCCTTCTGCAAGAATCAGATAGTACCAGCCGTTTCTGAAGTAGATGTGCGGGGCTTCGGTTGAGGTTCCTCCGCAGCCTCCGGAAATCGGCAAAAGCGGCTCAAGAAGCTTTCCTGTATCAGGGTCGATGAAGGCTCCGAATATTCCGCGTGACTTGGTGTAGGGGTCGATTTCTCCGTTTGATGTGTAGAAACAGCGTCCGTCTTCTGTAAAGAACAAAGAGGGATCTATGCCTGTTTTCCAGATGACGGCCGGCTCTGTCCACGGACCGTGTATGTTCTCTGCAGACACGACGAAGTTGAATTTCAGGTATTTGTTTGTTGTTACCATGTAAAAACGTCCGCCGTGGTATCTGAGCGTTGCAGCATAGAGTCCCAGGCTGTCCGGAGATCTGTCTAAATCAAGGTGACGGGCAGTCTTGAGCACGCTGTCACAGTATGTCCAGTTCATCAGGTCCTTGCTTTCCCAAATGGTAACGCCCGGGAAATACTCGAATGTGGATGTTACGATGTAGTAGGTTCCATCCGCATAACAGATGGACGGATCTGGGTTGAAGCCTGTGATTATTGGATTTCTGAACATGGTCTAAGCCTAATCCTGAGAGGTATTCACGTCAACAGGCAAATTTTGACATGTCAGTTTTTAATCTGTCAATTTACAACTCGATTTTTTCGTTCTGATAATGAAGTTGATACTAAGAGGAGACTGACTTATGAAGGCACTTAAGTCAAATCAAAGCACTGGAGAAGTCTATATAAGAGAACCTCTCTCCAGTCGTCTCAGGAAGGACTGGAAGAAGAACAAGACTCTTTATCTTCTTTTCCTGCCTGTTCTTGCTTACTATATTGTATTTCAGTACGGACCCATGGCAGGTCTTTTCATTGCGTTTCAGAACTACAAGCCCATCAAAGGCGTGTTCGGAAGTAAATGGGTTGGACTGAAGAATTTCAAGGACTTCTTTGAAAGCTACTACTTCTGGAGAGTTCTCAGAAACACAATCAGAATCAGTGTCACGAACCTGATCTTCAGCTTCCCGATGCCGATCATCCTCGCTCTGCTTATCAATGAGCTCAGGACAAAGCACTTCAAGAAGGCTGTGCAGACAATCACATATCTGCCGCACTTCATCTCGCTTGTCGTCATCATGTCGATGCTTGCCGACCTCACATCCAGAAACGGTGCCATCACACAGTTTCTGACGCACTTCGGTTTCACTCCGACAACAATGCTTCAGGAACAGAAGTACTTCCTTCCTCTTTATATTATATCCGGAATCTGGCAGAACATCGGATGGAACTCAATCATCTACCTGTCTGCCATTGTCGGAATTGATGCCGAGCTTTACGAGGCGGCCAAGATCGACGGTGCAGGAAAGATGAGACAGCTTTTCTCCGTCACTCTTCCGTGTCTTCTTCCGACAATCATCATCATGTTCATCCTTCAGATGGGAAAGATGTTCAATGTCGGTCACGAGAAGATCCTTCTTATGTACAACCCGCTCACATATGAGGTCGCAGATGTAATCAATACCTACGTGTACAGCCAGGGTCTTGTGAACATGAACTGGAGCTACTCCGCTGCAGTCGGCATGTTCAACTCGATTGTCAGCTTCCTTCTTGTCTGGGGTACCAACAAGTTCAGCAAGAAGCTCAGCGGTTCAAGCCTGTGGTGAGGAGGTCCGGTATGTCAGAAGAGAAAAACGTAATCATCAAGTCAAAGAAAGTAAGATATACCGTAGGAGAACAGATTTTCCACGCTGTGAACGTGGTAATCTGTACGCTGCTCTCACTCGCCGTCCTGCTTCCGATTCTGAACATCCTGTTCGGTGCTTTCTCCGATCCGTATGAGGTCATGAAGCACAACGGACTGTTTCTGTATCCGGTCAAGCCGACACTGTACAATTTCAGCCTGGTATTCAAAAATCCGAGCATCCTTACAGGATACCTCAACACACTCTTTGTCGTTGTGGTCGGAACTGCATTGAACGTGCTTCTTTCGCTGATCGGAGCATATGTTCTCTCACGCAAGGACGCAATGCTGGTCAAAGTACTGACACTGATGATTGTCTTCACAATGTACTTCCAGGGTGGAATCATTCCGTCATATTTGGTTGTCGAGTCCCTCGGACTCATCAACACCAGATGGTCGCTGATTCTTCCGGGTGCAGTAAGCACATTCAACATGATAGTTATGAGGACCGCCATGGCTCAGGTTCCGGACAGCCTTCCTGAGTCTGCTATGATTGACGGTGCCAAGCATCATCAGGTTCTGTTTTTAATCATGACACCGCTTTGCAAGGCGACTGTTGCGGTAATTGTTCTTTACTATGCGGTTGCACACTGGAACTCATGGTTCGGCGCATTCCTCTATCTGAGAGACAAGGCCAAGTATCCGCTTCAGCTGATTCTGCGCCAGATTCTGTTCCAGGATGAGACGAACAGCATGGCGGCTGAGTCACTGGCACTGTCAAGCGAGGCGGTAAAGTACGCAACAATCGTCGTTGCCACACTTCCTATTCTGGCGGCTTATCCGTTCCTTCAGAGATACTTCGTTAAGGGCGTTATGGTCGGCGCAGTCAAGGGGTGATGAAATGTTTGTTCCGGGTATGGTAAGCGCAACATTCAAAAACACGGATATCGACGGAGTCCTGTCAATCATGGACAGGGCCTCGCTGCATGCCATTGAGTGGAGCGAAAACCATCACATCAAGGCCGGAGATCTTGTTATGGCCCGTGAAACTGCGGCAAAAACTGCAGACAGGGGCATAGATATTGTCGGGTACGGCTCATACTACAGGCTCGGAGAAGGTATGGACATCAGAACCAGCCTTGATAATGCTGCCTCAATGGGCTGCACGCAGATGAGAATTTGGGCAGGGACTAAGGCCTCTTCGGATGTCTCTCCCGAGGAACGTGATAAGTTGGCTTCTGAGCTTGGTCAGGCTGCTGAAATTGCATCCTCCTACGGAATCATCCTGAACCTGGAGTGGCACAAGAACACCCTGACAGACACCAATGAGTCAGCTCTGGATCTTCTGAGACAGCTTGATGATCCATGGGTAAGGACTCTGTGGCAGCCGACCCAGGAACTGTCCTTCGAAGAGAGGGCAGAAGGCCTTGAGATGATTGCCCCGTACCTTTCGTACCTGCATGTCTATTACTGGGATGAGACGGGAAGAAGACCTTTCAGTGAAGGTCTTGAGCACTGGAGAAGGTATTTTTCGATACTTGATCCGAAAACTGTTTATCCTGCGCTTCTGGAGTTTGTCAAAGAAAACACCGAAGAGCAGTTTCTTATGGATGTTAAGGCTCTTAAGGGGCTTATTGAAGAGTTTTGAGAAAGGAGAGCTTATATGGCTGACATGCATGTTGATTGTTTTGACATGATCAATCCGTTTGTGATTGCCTCCAGTCCCGCTACAAGGGGAGCCGACAATGTGATAAAGAGCTCCGCCTGCAAGCCGGGTGCTATAACAATGCGTAATTTCGGACACGGAATGGGCGGCGGCGGATTCTTCTATCCGTCATTCGATGCCGTACTGAAAGGACAGCCGGCATTCCACTCTCATGCGGTCGGAAAGCAGCTTCCCGATACAATGGCATCTCTTGATCAGTACTGTGAGGAAGTCAGGCGCGCAAGACGTGATATGTATCCTGAGACAAAGCTCTGGGCATCTGTAGGCCATTATCATGATATTGAGAAATATCCCGATTGGAAGGACAGATGGAAGAGGGAGGCCCGCGAGGTGGTAGCCGCCGGTGCTGATGCTGTTGAGCTTCATTTCAACACACCTGGTGTCGCAACAGCCTCAGACAGGCAGTTCAACTACTACCAGCTGGTTTCAAGCTGTACAAAGATGATCAAAGAAACCATCCCCGGAACTCCTGTTATGGTGAAACTTGCCATAGAGGACTGCGACTGTCTCACGTCAATAAGAGAGGCCGTGGCTGCCGGTGCGGATGCTGTCGGTCCTACAGCCAGATGGAGAGCCTTCTACTTTGATCTTGACTATAAGTCAACACAGCCCAGACCGGGCTCGGGTTACGGCGGAACACAGGCAAACCCACTGGTGTGCTTTGAGATTGCAGACGCCCGCACAAGGGGAATCACAATTCCGATGTATGCAGGCGGAGGTGTGTTCTCATATGATCAGGCGCTCAGATACATCATGGCCGGTGCCGAGATGGTTCAGCTCGGAGCTATTGCCTGCTCAGGCGGAATCAAGGTCTGCGAGAGACTTATCAGACAGTGCTCCGGTTGGATGGATAAGAACGGCTATGCAAGTGTCAGGGACCTTAAGGGTGTGGCTCTTGAGCTCTTCAATATGAGCGGAGATTTTTCAAAGAGAAGACAGGATAAGCTCGGTGAGGCTTACAGACTTCGTCAGCCGGATTCTGACAAATGCATCGGATGCGGACGCTGTCAGGATGTCTGCTGGTACAAGGGAATAGAGGTCAAGGACAAGAAGGCCGAAAAGACAGAGAACTGCATCGGATGCGGTTACTGCTTCCAGGTTTGTCCGACCAAGGCGCTTGAGGTCGATGCCGCAGGCATCCTCAAGAGCGCATGGGACTGATGAGGTGATGTGATGGAGACAAGAGTTCTGCTCTGCGGAATGGGCGGCTACGGTGAAAACTACGTCAAGGAATATCTTGAACGGGATGTTCTTGGCTCGACCCTTGTGGGAATTGCCGATCCGTTTGCTCAGAAAAGCCCTCTTTATGCCGATGTAATGGCAAAGAATATCCCGGTCTATGACTCTATGGACAGCTTCTATGCGCATGACAGGGCCGACCTTGCCATAATCTCATCCCCGATTCACACTCATTTTCCATATGTGATGTCGGCTCTTGAGCACGGCAGCTGCGTTCTTACGGAAAAGCCTGTCTGCTTTGACCTTAATCAGTTTCAGAAGATGATCGATAAGAGCCGAAGCACCGGTTTGTTCGTGGCCGTAGGTTATCAGCTGTGCTTTTCAAAAGAAGTTCTTGCTCTGAAGAAAGACATAATTGACGGCATGTACGGAAAACCCGTCAGGATGAAGACCATCAGGCTTATGAGACGCAATGATGTCTACTACGGCCGTTCCTCATGGGCAGGGGCTCTGCGCTGCGGAGGTGAGCTTGTCTATGACTCACCGTTTACCAATGCCTGCGCCCATCAGTTCCAGAATATGGTGTTCCTGCTCGGAAAGAAGATGGATGAGAGTGCAACGACAGTCTCATGTAAAGGAATCCTTGCAAAAATCAGACCGAACATCACAAACTGTGACACCGCAAGTCTTGAGTTTGTAACTGATGACGGGGTTGTCCTGCAGTACCATGCATCCCATGCGGTGGACGAGGCTAAGGTAGGACCTCTCAGTGTCTATGAGTTTGAAAACGGCACTGTGGAGCAGGGAGAATCCGGCTTTGTGGGAAGGCTCAATGACGGAACCGTCAGAGACTACACCGGAATTGACAAGGGCGAACGTCTTGAGAAGCTCTGGGAGAGCATACGCTGTGTGCAGGAGGGCCGTGTTCCGGTCTGCACACTCAAGACGGCTTTCGAGCATACCCATGCAGTACTTATGGCACAGCAGATGGGAGTCAGGGATCTGTCTTCCCGTGCCGAGAGTAAAAAGGATGACAAGGGCATCGTCTATTACACGATAGACGGCCTTGGCAAAGAACTAGTGAATGCATATGCGCAGTGGCGCATCGCAGATATTTAGGAGAAATCAAAAAAGTGGGTCAAACCACAAAAGGAGAAGAAGAAAATGAAGAAAGCATTACTCGTTTTGCTTGCTGTCCTTTTTGTCGCAGGTTCTGTGTTCGCACAGTCAGCAGCTGAGACAAAGTCAGAAGGACCGGATGAGCTCACCTACTGGGCATCACTGAACGCAGCCATTACAGCAAACAGCTTTGATGAGCTTCCGTACTGGCAGGAGCTGATGGCAAGGACCAACACCAAGGTCTCTTTCCAGCATGTTGCCGCCAACAACAACGTTGCTGAGGCTTTCGCAGTCCTTACAGCATCCCGCAGATCCATGCCGGACATCATCGAGTACAAGTGGATCAACTACGCAGGCGGTCCTCAGAAGGCCATCGATGACGGTGTCATCATTGCTCTGAACGACTACATGGAGTATGCTCCGAACCTCAAGAAGTTCCTCGACGAGCATCCTGATATCGCCAACATGGTCAAGACGGATGAAGGCAACTACTACTGCTTCCCGTTCCTCAGAGGCGACAGCTACACCAACAACACCCTGCTCTACACAGAAGGCTGGGTCTACAGGACAGACCTTCTTGCCAAGGCTGGTGTTACTTCCATTCCTGAGACTCCGGATGAGCTCTATGACGCTCTTGTCAAGATCAAGGCTTCCGGACTTGTCGAGTGGCCGATTGCAATCAGAGGCGACCATATCAACAGAGTCTTCGCTCCTGGATTCGATTCATGGGGAGAGAACGAGGGAATCTATGTTGACAACGGCGTCGTCAAGAGCGGACTTCTCGAGCACAACCGCTATGACTATCTTGTCTTCCTGAACAAGCTCTACAAAGAGGGACTTCTTTACAGCGACTATCTGACACTGGACAAGAAGGGAATGGGTAACCTGATCCTCAACAGCACAACAGCCATCGGATATGCTCCTGGCGGAAGCGGAATCGGAACATGGCTGCCTCAGATGCAGAAGAATGACCCGACAGTCACAATGAGCTCAGCAAAGCCGCTGTCACCTGTCAAGGGCAGACTCTCAATGTTCGCAAAGATGGATACCATCTACTCCAACGCCGGTGATTCAGCAGCCATCACAACAAGCTGCAAGAACATCCCCGCAGCAATGAGACTTCTTGACTATCAGTTCAGCAAGGAAGGTCACATGCTTGCCAACTACGGTATCGAGGGTGTCTCCTATAAGATGGAGAACGGCGAGCCTGTCTACCTCCCGGAGGTTCTGGCAGACAACGGAACCCTCTCATCAGAGAAGGCATGGAAGTACATGAGATTCACAATCAACGGACCGTTCGTACAGGAGCCTGAGGCACAGAAGTTCTACTATGCTGTTCCTGAGCTCCAGCAGGCTCTCGAGCTCTGGGCACAGACAACTTACGGCGAGCATGATATGTCTCTGATCACAGTCTCCTCCGCACATGCCGATGAGTATGCCAGAATCGTCAATGACGTCAAGACATACGCAAAGGAGTGGGAGAACAAGTTCATCACCGGCGCTGTACCTCTCAACGAGCAGACATTCGCCGAGTACCAGAACGGACTCAAGGGTCTGAAGCTTGAGCAGGCTGTCGCCTGGAGACAGGAAGCCTACGACGCTTATGTCGCAAGATAATAGCAAAGGTTTATTATCCTGATTATCATGTGGGGTGGCCCTTGCGGCCATCCCACATTTTGCGGAGAACATTCATATGAAACAGATTGATATGCTGAGAGGCACTTTGAAGCCCGAGTTCAGCAAACTTTCCGGAAAGGAACTTCTGAAGCATTTCTCAGAGAGAAGAAAACCTGTCTATCTCTTTGAGGCGTCCGATGCGGCAGACATCAAGGATAATGGGATTCTTGAAGATGCACAGAAGGTAATGGACCATGACATATTCGGCCATAAGTTCAACGGTCCGATCGACTGGATGTTCAACCCGACCACGGAAACCAGCCGCGACAACGAGTGGAGCTGGTCTCTGTTCCGCACCATCTACTGGCAGCCCCTTGCCAGAGCATACGCCCTCACAAAGGACGAAAAATACACAAAGGAGTTTTTGGCAGAGCTCCATTCCTTCAGGGATGCATGGCCTGCAGATGAATTCATAAAAGATACGACCTTTGTGCCCAAGCAACCGTTCCCCGGAACCGCCTGGAGAACAATCGAGACCGGAATCAGAATCTATACTACATGGCTTCCGGTTTTTGAAATTTTCCGCTCATCGTCTGTCTGGACAGAGGATGACATCTCTGCGTTCCTTCTTGGAATCAGGGACCACGCCCTGTTTTTGATGGGGCATTATTCGAACCATGACAGGTCTTCCAACTGGCTCAGTATGGAAACAAGCGCTCTTTTACAGATAGCCATCATGTTTCCGGAGTTCAGCGAGGCAGGGCTTTGGTTCGACACAGCATACGGACGGGTGATGCACGAGGTCCGTTACTGCTTCTCAGACAACGGGGTTCATATGGAGAAGACCCCGATCTATCACATGGTTGCATCAATTGCCTTCGCACAGGCGATAGTCCTGTGTGACAAAAACGGAATATATGTGCCTGACTACGCCTGGGAGGTCATAAGAAGAAGCGCAAAATACATCTGCTCGCTCTTCAAGCCTGATCTCTCCACACCTATGATCGGTGATGCCGACAGGGATGATCTGACCACAAGGCGTGCGGACACCTCGATATATGAAGGAATGAACCTTTCGTTCTTCCCCAAGGACCTGAACGAGCTCAGAGCCTACATGAACTGGATGTACGATCTGTTCGGTGACGAGGATTTCAGGTATTTCGGAACACTTCGCAAGCAGGGAAGTGCACCGTCAGAGCTTGACTACAAATTCTCCGAGGAGGGTGTGTATGTCATGCGAAGCGGTTGGGACAAGGATGCCGACTACCTGTGCACCCATTCATCTCAGCTTGAGCGCGGAGAGAAATCCACGCATTCACACAATGACAGCATGCATGCCGAGGTCACTCTCAGAGGTGAGGATGTTCTTGTTGACAGCGGACGCTACATCTACCGCTCTTCTGTCTGGAAGGACTGGAGGGCCTACTTTGTCTCTGCTCTTGCCCACAATACCCTGTATGTCGATGACCACGAGATGGGTGCAATCCCCGGTGTGGACCGCGTCCGCGGAGTACGATGCCTGTGCCACCGGTTCGGAGAGACGCAGGGCCTGAAGATGATTGACCTTGAGCATAACGGCTATGCATATCTGCCGGATCCTGTGTTCCACAGAAGAAAGCTGATTCTGGTTCCAGGCTCGGTCTGTGTGCTTGTTGACTATGTCGACGGTCTTGAAAAGGAAAATCATGACTTCAGACTGATGTACAATTTCAATACTGAGAAGGTCAGTCTTGAAGGTCACCATATGGATTACACCTCCAAAAACGGAATGAAATTCTGCCTTGATTTCGAGTCTGACGTTGATTTCGGTTCAAGACTGCTCTGCGGCTCTGAAGATCCCAAGGGCGGATGGATCAGCTACGGCTATCCTGTGCGTCAGCCTGTCGGACAAGTTACAATGTCATACAACGGAAAGGCTCCGTTTATGGCAGTCACAATTATCAAGCCTTCTGATGTGAAGGCCTCTGCCGTACTTGATGGCCGTGATGTGGTGATTGACGCCCCGTCCGGAAAATGGATCATCAGCAGAGAAGGAGTTAAAAGAGTATGAGATTCGGACTTTGTGCTGACATCAGGAACGTTCTTGAGGTACAGGATGCCGGCTATGACTATATCGACGGAAAGCTCAATCAGATTGCGCTTTGGAGCAACGAGGAGTTTGACCAGGCCCTGGCAATCATTCGCAAGGCCCGTATAAAGATGGAGCGCTGTGCTCTCCTTTTCCCGAAGACCATGGTTGTCATAGGAAAACAGTATGACGAGAAAGCCATGAGGGATTATCTTGAAGTTGC
>ONWV01000001.1 GCA_900321635.1 uncultured Spirochaetaceae bacterium
TCACCTTCTGCCAAAAGATTGCCAACACCAGCACTTAGACCTTCCGATAATATATTAACTAAGAAATTCAGTTTGTTAATAATCATGGTATAATTACCATAGAAAGCAACCTTGACAACAGAGACAAACATACCAACCATGATTTCGTCACTGCGATAGAGAATAAAATCTTTAATCTTTTGAACAAAAATTTGGCGGGTCTTTTTCAGTACTTCAGGATATTTCTTTAAATTTTGTCGTCCTTTCTTCAAGTCAATATTGACCCATGGATATAATTGTTGGATACGGTGATTGAAAATGATGATACCAATGAAGTTGATGAAGGAATTATCCTTTTCTGGATAGTAGAACTCAATGTCGTGGCCTGTTGTAATTGTGACATCAAGTTCCATTGGATTTTCGGAAGAAGAAGGAGCATAGTACCACTGGGGCAACTCATTCTCGATTCTGAATGAAATCAGCGCATTTGTTACGTTTATGTCGGCTACAAACCTGTTCGGACCGCTGTAGATGCCGTAGTCTATATAACCTGTCACATCTCCGCGGACATCCATCTCAAAGTCGGACACATTCGGATACCAGAAGTCAATCGGGGTGTCCTTGTTCACATTCAGCCTGACGTTGAAGGATTCGAATTTTCCTCTCTGCATGGTCATATCAACAGCAACATCGCCGTAGAAATACCTTCCGTCGGCCTCGCTGTAACCTGACATTGGAGTCTTTGAGATTGATATCACATGGTCGTTCAGCGAGACGGCAACGTTCTTTGCGGTCATGACCTGGTCCGGCAGATAGAACAGCGTCATTTCATATGACTGACAATAGGCCATTCCGTAGAAACTTGGATTGGACGGGGTTCCGCAGATGAAGACATCTCCTGTCACTATTCCATCCCTGAATCCGAAATCAGGGGCATTGATGAACTGGTTCAGAATCGGAAGCGGGAACTGAATGTCCGTAACCATGAGATCCAGACGGCTTCCCAGATATCCTTTTGCATTGAAGCCGAATATGAAATCATGCTCGATTCCTATATCCGTATAACCTGTCGTCAGGTCTATGTAGCCGTGAAGCATGTTTCCGCTGAGATTGAGAATTCCGTTTGACAGGTTCACATCAAGCTTTGTATCGGCAACCTCATATCCGTCTTCAAGATGAACATCCGAGATTCCCATGGTGAAATCCACGCTGTAAGTACCGCCAGATATAATCTGGAGAATGCTGTCTGTAAGGGATTCGACCTTGGAGTTGATTGCAATCCTGGCACTTTGAGTGACAAGGTCCCCTGATTTGAAAAGCTTTTCGTTCTTGACGCCGAAAGATCCGTCAAGAATCATCTGCTTGAAATCCGCGACAAAATTGATGTCATTGACCTGAAGATTCCCAAGCTTTCCCTTGGAATCATACATTGTCACAGCCAGGTCATCGTAGATGAGATTCAGGTCAAAGCTGTTGCTCTGTCCCCAGCTCAGATTACCTTTGGCATAGAATGCGCTGTCACGCTGGCCCAAGGCAGACATGCTGATTTGCACACCGTCCGTCTTGTTGTCGTTGTATTTCATATCCAGGTAGAACTGATCATCCGTAACCGATGCATGCAGCTTTGATAGGCTTGACGGAGATGTGAAGTCCATAAAACCTTCAAGGTCCTTTGTATCAAGCTTAAGAAGCGACGGAATATCCTTGAATGAGAAATCCAAGGATCCTTCAAGCCTATGGACCTCCGAGTCAACTTCAACCGATGCCTGTGTAATCAGAACCCGTCTGTTGGAGAAATCAAGATCAAACCCTACTCCGAATCCATTGGAAAGATGTGCATCAAAATGCTTAAGACCGATTCTATACTCAGAAGTTGAAGTATTGAATGTGGCATCAATGAAGCTTTCTATATCCAAAGAGATGTTATCTCTGGGATAAATCTGAAGATGCTTGAGCACTCCTCCAAGTTTTATTAGTTCCTCATCCTTTCCTAGATTCAGAGACAGAAGATCTCCTTCAAAGGAAATTCTAGCAGGGCTCACGGATGCATTTGCCTTCAGATTGATGGGATCCTTGCCCAGAACAGGAGCCTTGATTCTGACATCAGCCTCAATGCTGTTCAGATCCTGCCAATTGACGTTTCCCCAAAGGCCGGCGTCCTCCACCAAAGGAGAAGTGAGATTGAATTCATAGGTTCTCATTCCCCTTGTATGGGAGAATACCATCTGGGCAAGTTCGCTTCCGTCCGAAGCATTCTGAAGAAGAAGTCTTCCGTCAGGAATAAGCTCAGCAATCTCAAGCGTTCCTTCATAAGAAAGTCTCAGGCCCTCAGCCGTCACGGCAAGGGTTTCAATCGTGGCCGTACCATTGTCCAGAGTCGACTCGAATGTGAATGCAGCGCTTATGGGAGACTCCCCTACGTTCAGATCACGCACCGCCGTGTTGATCGAAACTCTGCCGTTATTCACGGCCCTGATGAGATCCGTATCCCGAGGAAGGCTCTGAATCTTTCCCTTCAGAAGTGTTCCGATATAATCAGAGAAGCCCTCATCCAGCCGTGCATTGATTACTACGTTTCCGTTGACCGCAGTCTTTTCCGAAACAAGGCCGGTCTTTTCAAGAACAGCGTCATAAAAGCCTTTGTAAGTATATGGGAGCAGGTTGCTCAGGAACATGTTCAGCTGAAGCTGACCGCCGTAATAGCCGAAAAAAGCACTGATATCGTTGGAGCTTCTAAGTTCTCCTCTGACAGTTCCATCATCATTGAGATTAAAAGAGGCGCTTGCGCTGCTGCTAAGACTTGCCATCCTGATATCTGATACCTGGAAGTCCGCACTTTTGATACTCAGATCCGAACCCAAAGCGGCATCGGCATCCACATTGAACGAAAAATCACGGACAAGAGGACTTTCGATGTTGCCGAGAACTGCAGAGCGCACCCTTAAGCCAAGGCCTGTGGAAGAATAGGAATAATCCAGAACAAGAGTTGAGACATCAAGACTGTTGATGCCCTCCTCTTTCAGACCTGAGAAAACGGTATTCTTCAGACTCAGCTGGCCCAGGCTGCTGAGATTGGCTGTATTCAGGGAAATGTCACCTGAAAGACCATGAGAAGACAAGCTCTTATCCGATAAGGAAACCTTGATGTCATCCGTGGCAATACCGGCCGAGGCTCCCTCTTTTCCGTCATATGAAGTTGAGAGAACAAGGTTGCTTACTGAAAAGTCAGCCCCGAGGCCTGCGACAGATCCTCCGGTTTTTCTTATGTCCATCTTCAGAGTCGCAACAGAAGAAGATGTGTCATAGTCAGCATTGACCGTAAGACCGCTTACTGAGGCATCAATGTCCAGATCCGTGCCTTTGACTGCGGCATCATCCACATACAAGGCTGCAGAAATCTTGGAGTCCCGGATTGTTGCTATCGCCGACCCGGCGTCAAGCTTCAGAAGGTCCCCGTAACGGCCGTCTGCGATTGAAAGATATGCTGTCAGATCCTCTCCCATCGAGGCTCTTATATCATTGACAACAATCTCATCCGACCCGAATACTCTGGCAGAGATGAACGGAATGTTGAATGCTGCATCCTTTACGACATAGCCTTTGTCCATGTCCATTGTGGCATTGATGCTGCCGCTTTTGGCCTGCATCTCATTGAAAGAGACATCAACGGTAAGATTCGAGACCCTGGCGGATATCGCAGTCTTTGAAAATGGAGGATCGGAGCTGTTATCTGTATCCTTGGCCTGAGACTGAGAAGGAGTCTCCGGGGCAGATACCATGGCCCTGATCTTTTCTATGGTTGAATCATTGATGTGGACTGATGCATCCGAAACAAGAATATCGGCACGGGGACTGTTTAAGCCCATCGCGGCTCCTACAAGTCTGAGAATGTTGAGTGAGATATCCACATGGTCTATCCTCACAGCCTCAAAGCCGTCATCCGTCATGACACGGACACCGTTGATTCTAAGGCCCTTCATCAGGGTGCTGCCTACGGATTCCATGGTGATACCAATCCCTGCATTCCCCTGTGAAATCACAGAACTGACGGCCTGTTTCACCTTCTTCAGCCCGTATGTGGATGCATGGAAAAACAGTACTGCAAGCAGCACTGTCACAACCAGCAAAGCCGAGACAACAACTGAAGAGACCGTTCTTCTGAATTTCATCGCTACGATTATAACAGCTAGAAGCTCATTACGTAATATATATGATTGAAATACACACGCGTTTTTGGGTATATTTTCATTGGGATTGGTGCCATGGGAGGTTGTATGGCTGATGTTCTGAAAGGGTTCTGGGTACTTGAAGGCCTGGATGGTGCAGGAACAACTACGCAACTTAAGAATCTTGAGGCCTACATGCATGGCAAGGGAATAAGCGTTTTCCGCACAGCCGAGCCCACAATCTACGAATCAGGCCTTTTGATCAGGCGTGTTCTTAGCGGTCAGTTCAAAGTCCCTCAGTCAACAACAGCCTATCTCTTTGCCGCCGACCGCGACAATCATCTTAATAACAGTGAGTACGGAATCAAGGCACACCTTGCGATGGGCGAAAAGGTCATCTGCGACAGGTATTTCTTCTCATCCTTGGCATACCAGAGCATCGGATTTGATTTTGACGAGGTTCAGCGCCTGAACAGCGCTTTTCCCTATCCCGAGCTTGTTTTGTATGTCGATACCCCTGCAGAGGACTGCATAAAGCGCATCGATTCACGTGGAAATGAAAAGGAAATCTATGAGAAGCTGGACTATCAGATAAAGGTCCGTGAAAACTACGAGCGTATCTTCTCCGCTCTTCCTCCCGGCTGCCGTCTCATCAGGGTCGACGGAACTCTTTCCCGTGAGGAAATCTTCGATTACCTGGTCAAGGAAATAGGAATCTGAGACCACAGGCACTTTGTTGCCATTTGTTGCATTTTTTTATTGCGACCGCATTTTTCACTGTGGTAGAATTGCAATATCGTATGATTGTCCTTCATTGCAAGGCGGAGGAACGAAATAGTGCAAACAAACTGTGCAATTGAACTGAAGAACATCAGAAAGACCTTCGGTTCTGTTGTCGCCAATGACGAGATCAACCTCCAGATAAACAAAGGAGAGATTCTCTGTCTGCTCGGAGAGAACGGAAGCGGAAAAACAACTCTGATGAACATGCTCTCAGGAATCTACCAGCCAGACAGCGGAGAAATCTACAAAGAAGGCAGCCTTGTCTCCATAAGATCACCCCGCGATGCCTATGCTCTTGGAATCGGAATGATTCACCAGCATTACCATCTGGTAGACGTATTCACCGCAGCCCAGAACATCATCCTAGGAATGGATGACCAGAAACTGGACCTAAGTGCGGTTAACGACAAGGTCAAGGAAATCTGTGACAGATACGGCTTCCACGTGGACCCCAAGAAGAAGGTCTACGACATGTCGGTTTCACAGAAGCAGACAATCGAGATTGTCAAAGTCCTCTACAGAGGAGCCGAGATACTGATTCTTGACGAGCCTACCGCTGTCCTTACACCGCAGGAGACCGACAAGCTGTTCGCCGTTCTGCGGAACATGAAGAAGGACAACAAGGCCATAGTCCTTATCACACATAAGCTGGCTGAGGTTCTTGCCGTATCCGATAAAGTTGCTATCCTCAGAAAGGGAAAGTACATCGGAATCGTCGAGACAAAGGATGCCACGGCACAGTCGCTTACCGACATGATGGTCGGACGTGCCGTAAAGCTTAACATCAACCGCCCTGTCTATGACAATCCTCATGACAAGCTTGTTGTAAACGGCCTCACGGTTGTGGACAACGAAGGCGTAAGCAGACTTGATAATGTCTCATTCACCGCAAAGGCCGGAGAGATTCTGGGAGTCGCCGGAATCGCAGGATCCGGTCAGAGGGAACTTCTGGAGTCCATCACAGGTCTCTACCCCATCAAGAGCGGATCGATTAAGTTCGTCAATGAGGACGGAAGCACGAATGAGCTTGTGGGAAAGACACCTATGCAGATCCGTCAGGCCGGAGTCGGAATGGGCTTTGTTCCTGAAGACAGACTCGGAATGGGTCTTGTAGGTTCAATGGGAATGACAAGCAACATGATGCTCAGATCCTGGAGAAACGGAAGGAGCATCTTCTTCAACAAGAAGTCGCCTGAGGCACTTGCAAACAAGGTCTGGAAGAATCTTGAGGTTGTCACCCCCTCCACAGACTTCCCTGTAAGAAGAATGAGCGGAGGAAACATCCAGAAGGTCCTTGTCGGAAGAGAAATTGCATCAAGACCACCGGTTCTTCTTACCGCATATGCAGTAAGAGGTCTGGATATCAATACTTCCTATGCCATCTACAACCTCCTAACAGACCAGAAGATGAGCGGCTCTGCCGTCATGTATGTCGGTGAGGAGCTGGATGTTCTTCTTGAGCTCTGCGACAGGATTCTGGTCCTGTGCGGAGGAAAGGTCAGCGGCATTGTGGATGCAAGAAAAACAACCAAGGAAGAAATCGGACTTCTTATGACCACAGTAGGCGGACATGAAGGAGGTGAACAATGAGCGAAGCTGGAAAAACTCCTCTTATCAGGCTTGTCAAACGCGTAAAGGGAGACATGATAAGCCCCAGAAAGATCTGGGCCATCAGAATCGGATCAATTCTGTTTGCATTCATTTTGGGAATGATTCCAATCCTCATGGCAGGTTCCAACCCGTTCCAGAGCTATGGAATCATCATAAGCGGCGCACTTTCAAAGCCCGGCTATATCAGACAGACGGTTAAGCGTGCAGTTCCTCTTTTGGGAGCCGCATTGGCTATTGCCCCGTGTTTCAAGATGCGCTTCTGGAACATCGGAGCCGAAGGTCAGATCACGATGGGTGCCATTTTCGCATCTGCTATCGCAATCTGGTTCCAGGACAGCATCCCTGCCCTTCCGCTTCTTACCCTGATGATGCTTGCAGGAATTGCAGGCGGAGCCTTATGGGCTTTTATTCCAGGTTTCTTCAAGGCAAAATACAACACCAATGAGACGCTCTTTACGCTCATGATGAACTACATAGCCATCGGCATTGTCAGATGGCTTCAGGGCGGACCCTGGGAAGGAAGACCCGGAACACAGATCATTCCGATGTTCAAGGATAACGCAAGACTTCCCAACGTCTTCGGAATCTACTGCGGATGGATCATCGTCTTAATCCTTGTAGTGGTTGTACATATCTACATGAACTTCACAAAGCACGGTTATGAGGTCGCCGTCATAGGTGACTCCATCAACACAGCCCGCTACGCCGGAATGAACGTCGGTTGGGTCATGATGAGAACCATGCTCTTTTCAGGTGCCATCTGCGGATGTGTCGGTTGGATGCTTGTCTCAGGTGCAAACGGAACACTGAATGCCGATGTCGCAGGAGGCGTAGGTTTTACCGCAATTACGGTAGCCTGGCTCAGCCAGCTGAACAGCTTCGCAATGATAATCATTGCAGGCATTCTGGCCATCATCGGAAAAGGTTCAACAACGCTTCAGACAAAACTCAACGTTCCTGCATCAGTTGCTGATATCGTTTCCGGAATACTGCTCTTCTGTATGCTCGGTTGTGAGTTCTTCATCAACTACAGGATGGTATTCAGAGGAAAGAAGGAGGGCAAAGTATGAGCTTCCTTAATTCAGTAGTACTTCTTTTCGCAGCAGCAGGAGCCTACGGCACTGCTCTGATGTTCGGAACCATAGGTGAGATCCTCACTGAGAAATCCGGTAACCTGAACCTTGGTGTGGAAGGAATCATGTACATGGGAGGAATCTTCGGTCTTATTGCTCCTAACATGTACGAGATGGCTGTCGGTGACAGCGCAAGTCCGTTTGTCGCAATCATTCTTGCAATACTTGCCTCGTTTGCAGTCGGAGCCATAGCCGGAGCATTATTCTCCTTCATCACAGTAACCCTTCGTGCGAACCAGAACGTCACAGGTCTTGCAATGACAACTTTCGGCACAGGTGTCGCAAAGTTCGCAGGAGAGCTCAGAAGAATGCAGGTCGGCGGTTATGTAACCCTTTCAAACAAGATGAAGTTCGCCTTTGACAAGCACTTCATGCCGGACTTTTTGAAGAAGATTCCCGTCATCGGAAAGATTCTTTTCGACCAGTCGGAATTCTTCTATCTTGCAATCATCGCCGCAGTTCTGCTTCACCTCTTTCTGACAAAGACAAAGACAGGTCTTTATCTCAGGTCTGTCGGAGAGTCCCCTGTCACAGCTGATGCCGCAGGTATCAACATCACAAAGTACAAGTACCTTGCAACCATGATCGGAGGCGGAATCTCTGCAATCGGAGGTATGGTCTACACAATGACAACAGCAGGCTGTGTCTGGATCGAGGCTTCTCTTGCCGGAACCGGATGGCTTGCAGTTGCACTTGTCATCTTCTGCACATGGAGACCTATAAACGGAACATGGAGCTCAGTGTTGTTCGGAGCTTTGATGATCATGTATCTTAGAATCATCATAAAAGGCTTCCCTATCGAGCTTTACAAGATTCTTCCGTATGTGGTCACCATCGTAGTCCTGGTAATCACAAGTATGAAGAATATCAAGGACAAGCAGCCACCTGCATCACTTGGTCTGAATTATTTCAGAGAAGACAGGTAGGACTTGGTGTGTTAGAATGATTTTAGTCTTCGGACTACATCATATTTAAAAATGATGGGCTTGGCCCACAAAGGAGTGTTTATGAAAAAACTTACAGTGGTTCTTTTGATTGCTCTTCTTGCTCTTTCTGCCGTATTTGCTCAGGGCGGCTCAGAAACAGCTTCAAAAAGCAAGGCAACAAAGATCGGTTTCGTCGTAATCAACGATGAGTCAGACCAGGGTTACACTTGGAACTTCGTCAACGGTATGGAAGCCGCAGTCAAGCAGTTGAGAGCTGAAGGCTACAGCATCGATCTTCTGTACAAGAAGAACACAACCGAGTCAGCAATCTGTAAAGATAACAACATCGAGCTTGCTGAGGAAGGATGTGAGATCATCTTCAACAACAGCTACGGATTCGAGCCCTACATGCTTGAGGCTGCAAAAGAGTATCCGAATACAAAGTTCGTCGGAATGACAAACTGCGGATCTCAGGTTGACGGAAATCCCAACACCTACAACGCATTCGCAGCCATTTATGAGGCCCGCTATGTTGCAGGTATCGCAGCCGGTATGAAGCTCCAGCAGGAGATCAACGAAGGCAAGATCAAGGCTTCTGAGGCAGTCATGGGTTATGTCGGAGCATTCTCATTCGCAGAGGTTATCTCCGGTATGTCAGGATTCTATCTTGGTGCCAAGAGCGTCTGCCCGAGCGTCACAATGAAGGTCTACTTCGTCGGAACATGGGGCGATGCTACTCTTGAGGAAGCTGCAGCCAATGCTCTCATCGATGCAGGATGTAAGCTCATCTCACAGCATTCTGATACAACATCCCCTGCTCTCGCAGCTCAGAAGGCAGGCATCTTCCATGTCGGTTACAACACAGACATGACAAAGGTTGCTCCTAATGCTTCACTGCTCTCTTCCAGAATCGACTGGACAAGATACTTCTACACATTCATCAAGAATCACATTGATGGAAAGGAGAACAAGTCTGACTGGACAGGAACATATGCAGAAGGCGATGTCAAGGTCACAGATCTCAACACAGCTATCGCAGCTCCTGGAACACAGGAAGCAATGGATAAGGCTATCAAGGCTTTCCACGACGGAACCCTCAAGGTATTCGATCTCTCAACATTCACAATCGAGGGAAAGAAGGGAACAAACGAGACTATGTACGACAGTTTCGCTGCTGTTCAGGGTAACGCAACATACGATGGATTCTTCCACGAGTCAGAGCTCCAGAGTGCTCCATACTTCGTCGGTAAGATCGATGGTATCGAGTGGCTCAACGCTGCTTATTGATTACTGCTCTGCAGAAAATCAGAGGGCTCCTTTCGGGAGCCCTCTTTTTTGTCTGTGAAATGATTGCGTCAGAGTGCGGCTTTAAGACGCTCAAAGACATCTGACGGTTTCACAGATGCATCGATTTCCTTGATAAGACCCTTTTTCCTGTAGTAGTCAATCAGGGGTTTAGTCTGGCTTTCGTAGACCTCAAGGCGGTGCACAATGGCATCTTCCTTGTCATCAGGTCTCTGGATGAGATCCTCTCCGGTCTCATCGTCCTTTCCTTCTACTTTAGGAGGATTGAAGACGATGTGATAAAGCCTTCCTGTGGAAGGACACATTCTTCTTCCGGAAAGGCGCTTTACAACCTCTTCCATCGGAACCACGAAGTTAACTACGGCATCAATATCCGTCATCTCAGCCAGGGCATCAGCCTGCGGGATTGTGCGCGGAAATCCGTCAAGGATGAAGCCGTTCTTGCAATCAGGCTCGGCAATGCGGTTTTTTACCATCTCGATTGTCACTGAGTCAGGGACAAGACCTCCTGAAGCAAGGATTTCCTTTACCTTGAGACCAAGCTGTGTCTCATTCTTGATATTGCTTCTGAAAAGATCGCCTGTCGAGATGTGCGGGATGTTGAAGAACTCCTTTGCCCTTACGGCTATAGTCCCCTTTCCTGCTCCCGGAGGGCCCAAAAAAACCATTTTCATCCTATTTCCTCCATACTTTGTTTTAGGGGTAAAAACCCCTTTCGGCAATGTTAGCACAAAAAACTGTATTGTGCAAAAACACTGTGTGCATTATCATTTTCACGGAGGTTTGAATATGGATATTCAAGGAAGAAAAGTTACAATCCACGCACAGGACCTTGATGGTTTTCTGAAGGACATAGACAAAGAACGCATCGACCATGTAAACAAGCTTTATGAGGCCAGTATCGAAGCCTGCAAGATGATTGAGGCAGGAAAAGGCGGAAAAGAGGAACTGGTCGAAGCCCAGGGTCAGATCGGAAAATATCTTGAAAGTGTTGTGGAGCAGGAACCGAGAATCCATGTTTACTGCTTCGAATCCCCGAAAGAGCAGCATGCGGCAGCCAGCCGTCTTGTTGCAAAGCTCAGAGACCCCAACACAGGCCATGAGGAATTCTTGTACTACATTCAGAGAGCCTATGAGCTTTTGTTCACACACATCTATACTGACAACGCAATGAAGACCAAGAGATCCATCATTGCAAAGACTCCTGTCACAAACCCTTGCAGAAACTATGCAGTACATAGAATTCCTGATGTAGACAACCTTACAAAGGACTCTGTCATGTGCGTCATGCTCCGCGGTGCCCTGCTTCCCAGCATGATCATCAGCAAGGAGATTCAGGACTACAGCTCAAACGGACTTATCACTCCGTTCGCTCTTTTCAGAATCAAGAGAGACGAGACCAAGAAAGAGACCAACATGGCATATGTTCTTGATTTGGACAAGTCATTCTTTGATTTCAAGGAACTTGACGGAAAGGATCTGGTATTCGCAGACCCGATGAACGCAACAGGCGGCTCACTGATTACAATCGTCAACTACCTCAAGGAAAACGGTGTCAAACCCAGAAGCATCAAGTTCATCAACGTCATCTCCGCCCTGAAGGGATCTTTGAGAATCGTCAGAGCAATCCCCGAGTGCGAAGTCTTCACTCTCTGGATGGATCCGGTTCTCAACGATGCTGCGTATATTCTTCCGGGACTTGGAGATGCCGGAGACAGACTTAACGGCGTTGACCTTCCGGGCAACCCGAGAAACATGATTCAGCTCATAGCTGATTACGGTGCAACCATCACCAATCTCTACAGGGCACAGGTAAAGAAAATTGAAGAGACGGTGCTCAGCTGAAATTAGGCGCATCGCTTTACTCGTTATTGTTACTCTAATGTTCTGTCTCTGTGCCTGCCGTACAACGACGGGCACGGATCACGATCAGATTGTAAAGGCATCAATTAACCTTGCTGACTCCTATGTCAGCCTTTCCAGGTATGAGGACGCCCTTTCCGTCTACGACAGGGCCATTGAGCAGGCCGATGACTACAGACTCTATTACAACAAGGCCATAATCCTCTCGGATCTTGGAAGAAACCTCGAGGCTGCCAGGCTCTGCTCTGAAAGCTTCGATCGTTTTTCCGACATCCTTTCCTTCAAGATTGCCGAGGCCAAGTACCTGAGACTTGCAGGTGACAACTCAGGCTCATATTCAGCCTACCTCAAGGCCCTTGAGCTTAACCCCTACGACAGGGACACTAGAATCAGACTCATAGACAACCTTATCGAGGACGGACAGAACCAGATGGCCTATGATCAGGCGCTTTTGATGTGGAACCAAGGTTACAGAGACGAGAAAGGAATCGAGTATCTTTATACTTTGCAACCAAATAACTGGGAGATTCTATACTTTCAGATTACAGGCAAAACTAAAGAGCGATAATGCCGAAAACCGCTCCTACGGCAATCCAGATTATCGGGTGAACCTTCTTCCATTTCAGACAACAGAACAAAAGTACGGCAAATGCAACAAGTGGCAGTATCATAATCTTTTTCTCTGAATCCAGGAACGTAAGAGGCAACAGCTGCCACAGAGCATAAAGCAGAAGGCCTATGACCGCAGCTCTAAGATACTTGAAGACGGTCTTTACAACAGGTCTTTCCGAAAAATGGGAAAGAAGGCTGGCGATAATCACGATTATTATCACAGACGGGGTCACAAGACCTATTGTCGCAACAAGACCCCCGAGGATTCCTGCAGTCTCAAAGCCGACATAGGTTGCCATGTTTACACCTATGGGACCCGGAGTGGATTCGGATATAGCAATCATGTTGGCAAGCTCTGATGTTGTGAACCATCCTGTTCTTGCACTTATGTCAAACAGAAACGGAACTGTGGCCATTCCGCCGCCTATTGCAAAAAGACCCGTCTTGAAGAACTCCCAGAACAAGCGCAGAAAGATCATGACTTATCCTCCCCGCTTTTCTTCTTACCAGTGAAGAAAATAAGAAGTCCGAAAGATATTGTGCATATGACGATGACAACTGGCGAGATTCCAAGAAAAAGCTGAAGTAGAAGCGCGGATACAGCAACTATTGCAGTACCCACACTTGAGACAGCCTTTTTTACAAGATTTATGACAGCTGTAATCATCAGGGCACAGACGGCGATTCTTATGCCTTCAAATGCCTTTTTCACATAAATGTTGTCCTGAAACATCTTCAGAACAGAAGCTAAAGCCGTGATGATGACAATGGATGGAAAGATTACTCCGAAAGTGGCGACTATGGAACCGAGGATCCCGCGTTTTTTATAGCCTATGAATGTTGAGACATTTACAGCAATCACTCCAGGCGTGCACTGACCTATGGCATAGTAGTCAAGCATCTGCTCGCTTGTTGTCCAGTTGTGGTTGGTCACTACTTCCCTTTCAAGAATCGGAAGCATGGCATAGCCGCCTCCGAAAGTCATGACGCCGACTTTGGCAAATGTAAGAAACAGAGACCAGAGACTGGTCTTCTCTTCGTCAGTTTTCATTTCTGAAACTTCTCCATCTCTTTTCTGACAAGGGAGTCACACATCTCGTTGTATTTTATTCCGGCATGGCCTTTTACCCATGTCCAGCGGATTTTGTTGGAAGCGTTGAGAGAATCGAGTTTTTCCCAAAGGTCCTTGTTCTTCACAGGATCCTTTGAAGCTGTTCTCCATCCGTTTTTCTTCCAATTGATTATCCAGGTGGTGATTCCGTTCTTCACATACTGGCTATCGGTTGAAATATTCATCTCACTGACTCCCATCACCGAGGAATCCTCAATTGCGCGGATTACAGCAGTAAGCTCCATCTTGTTGTTCGTAGTCTGAGCCTCTCCGCCGCTTGAGTAGGAAAGCACTTTTCCATCTGAGATTATAACGAACGCCCAACCGCCCGGGCCTGGATTTCCGGAACAGCCCCCGTCTGTGAAAATATCGACTTTGTCCATGTCTCGATGATAGTCTAATTTGTGCCTTGACATCAAGATTAGTGAAAAACTAAGATTTCAGTATGTTCAAGAAAACACTAACCCTAATACTTGTTGTAATCTGTATCATTCCCCTCTTCGCCCAAGGTTCAAATGAGGTTTCCGTCACAAAAACAAGCGGCCTGAGAATCGTCTCTCTGGCACCGAATGTGACTGAGATGATCTATGCTTTGGGAAGCGGTGACAACCTTGTAGGAAGAACCGACTACTGCAACTATCCCCAGGAAGCCCAGAATGTTCAGAGCATCGGAACCCTCTGGGATCCGAATATGGAGACAATCCTTGCTCTTGATGCCGATATTGCCATCGCATCATCCATCGTGGATCCCTCTTTCATTGAAAGCCTCAACAAGGCCGGAATCAAGGCCTATCAGTTCTACGAGGAAAACAGCTATGAGGGCACTTACACCCTGATTGAGAAGGTCGCTCAGGTAATCGGAAAACAGGCCGAAGGTGAAAAGATCATTCAGGATATGAAAGCCAGAGCTGAGGAAATCAGGAAAATCACATCCATGGTCAACATGAGACGCAGCGCAGTCTTTATCATCGGATACGGTGACTGGGGCGATTATGCAGCAACAGGAGACACTTTCCTGGATGGTGTCATAGAAGCCGCAGGCGGCGTCAATGCTGCAAAAAGCGGCATAGCATGGTCAATAAGCAAGGAGCTTCTTCTTGAAAAGGACCCAGATGTAATTCTGCTTTCAGGCAACCAGGGAACAGATCCCCAGACGGAGATTGCCACCTTCACAAGCCTTGAACCATACAGCCGTCTTTCTGCTTGCAAGAACGGCAAAGTCTATGTGATAGACGGCGATGCCGCACAAAGACAGGGTGTCAGAACCATAGATACTGTTGAGGAGATAGCAAGACTCCTTTATCCCGGTCTTTTCATCTGATTCAAGGGTTCTGGCGTGCAGTTAAATAGAAGACCGCATCTGATTGCAGTCATACTGATTCTCACAATTGTTCTTCTGACCATCGCAGGTATTTCAGTAGGATCTGTGAGAATCACTGTCGCCGACATACTAAAGGCAATCTTCAGGCCTCAGAGTATATCTAGGAACACGGCATACATAATACGGAACCTCAGGATTCCACGGGTCCTTTCATCCATCGTCATAGGCTCTGCCCTGGCCCTGTGCGGTCTCATATTCCAATGCGTGTTCAGAAACCCCATGGCCGATTCCTATGTTCTGGGAATATCATCCGGAGCCTCATTCTTTGTAGGTCTTGGTTTTGTGGTGGGAATCAGCTTTGCCGATGTCTCACTTCCCGTTGTGGCCTTCTTGGGATCCATGCTGACAACAGCTCTTCTATTTGCAATTAGCCGCAGGAACACAAATTCTCTGCTTCTTACAGGAATCTCGCTGAACTTCCTTTTAAGCGCCCTTACAACACTTACAATCTACCTATCTGACAAACGGGCAGAAAGCATCCTGTTCTGGACGCTGGGGAGCCTGGGAAACTCAAACTGGTCAAGGCTTTTCATACTATGCGGGGTTCTGGCCGTGGCCTTTGTAATTGTCTATTCAAACTGCAGTTCTATGGACCTTCTGCTTCTGGATGACAGCACTGCCCTTTCCAGCGGTCTTGATGTGAAAAAGAAGAGAATCCTGCTGTTGTCCGTAGCCTCGGTCGTCACGGCCACAGTGGTATGCTTCAGCGGAATAATCGGCTTTGTGGGCCTTATGAGCCCTCATTTCATCAGAATCCTCGTAGGTCCGAAGCACAGACGCCTGATTCCTCTTTCCATGATGATGGGCTCTGTGATCCTGCTTATCTCTGATATGATCTGCCGCTTCATAGTCCCGCCATCGGAACTTCCCATAGGAATTGTGACATCTATTCTCGGTGCCCCTGTTTTCATGCTGCTTTTAAGGAGAAAACGCCGTGGATGAGATGATCAGAATCAAAAACCTATGCGGCGGATATGCCGAAAACCAGGTAATCAAAAACCTCTCCCTTGATATTGCAAAAGGCGGATTCACTGCAATTGCAGGGCCCAACGGAGCGGGAAAAAGCACACTTCTCAAGTATCTCATCAAGGAACTCGGATGTCCGGAAAGCACAGTTTTCATAGAAGACCGCGACATCAGACAGATCAGCCAGCTTGAGATTGCAAGACTTGTAAGTTTTCAAGGTCAGTATGTTCCGAGAAGCGAGGAATTCACAGTACGTGAAGTCGTGGCCCTTGGCAGGTTCTCATACGGTGATGTTGATAGAAACACAAAAGAAGTTGAAAAAGCATTGAAGCTTTGCAGAATAGAAGGTCTTGCCGACAAATATGTAACAAGGATTTCCGGCGGTGAATTCCAGCTTGCCATGCTTGCCAGAACCATATGTCAGAACTCGGACATCCTTGCCCTGGATGAGCCTATCAACAACCTTGACCCACGGCATCAGATAATGCTCATGAACCTTCTTAAAGACCTTTCAGCCAACGGAAAGACAGTACTTTGTGTGATGCATGACTTAAATGCGATTCTCCGAAGCTGCGACAAGTGCATACTCCTCAAGGATGGGTCAATATTTGCTTACGGTGAAACAAAATCAGTTCTGACAGAAGAAATTATCAAAGCAGTGTACGGAATTGATGTGCAGATAATCGACCACCAGGGAAAAGCAGTGATTCTTTTCAAGTGACGGCTTTCAGCCGCGTTCCTTGCCTATTTCCCTTAGCATCTTGTTATAGCCTCTGGCTTCAACGGCATCTTCGCTTATTCCGGTAAGAGAAAGCACTTTCCTAAGAGTCCTGTCAGCTGCCTCAAAGTCAAAGTTCTCAAGGCTTTCGGGGCAGATTTCCATCTCAAGATACCAGCCTAGGAATCTGATGTCCAAAAGCTCTATGTGGATGTCAAAGCCGTCAATGCGGGCTCTGTATCCGTAGCCTTTTTTCCACTTGAGCCTGCACACCTGAAGCCCTATTCCGCTGCAAAATGAAAGGATTCTGTCCCACTGATTGTCCGGACAGCAGAACTCAAGCTCCTGATTCTCCTCGGTGCCTTTTTCAGTCTTGGTCTTGGAGGGTTTTGCGGTAAACAGGACATCAGGTCCGTCTGCATTCATCTCACGTCTGGTTCTGAAGATGGGATCTCCGTCCTCAGTATGCGACCAGTAGATATCGAACTTGCTGGTACTACCCAGGTCCTTCACATCGGGTAGTGCAAGTATCGAGCTTCTGACCCTGTCCAGATCGCTTTCTTCCACGCGGGCCTTAAGTTCAATCTCGTATGCCATCCGATGCCTCCTGTCAGTCCTTCCACGGGAAGATCATTCCCTTGAAACTTCTGGGACCGACCAGCTGTCTCTCCTCATAAAGAAGGTCTTCCCAGTTGAGGTCCTTCTTGGTGCAGTCAGGATTTGCTTCCAGGAAATCATACTTGAGCATTAGAAGCTTCACAGTATCCATTCTGGAAAGGGAAATACCGGCAACACCCGGAATCATGAATGCGGTTAGAACAGTCAGAACCAGGTCTATGACCGTCCTGAAGGCAAGGAAGAAACTTGTTCCCAGATTATCTGCCACAAGAATGAAGCTCTTCTTGAGTGTTTTGAAAGCTCCGTCCGCCTCCATATGAAGGCAAAGCGGGAAATAATACTGAAGGGCAAGAACGACAATGACTGTCATCCAGAACAGCATCATTCCCATTATAAGGCCGAAGATGTTTCCGAAGGCCAGATAGAACGGTATTCCGTAAAGACAGATCAGAATCAGAATAATCAGAATTGCAAAATGAAGGACAACATGTCCGAAATGGAATCTGAAGGCGTCCTTCACTGCCTTGAAACCGCCTTTCTTGTTACGGCTGTATCCGAATGTAATTGAACTGAGATAAAGGGAATAGCAGCTGAAAAGGAAAATGGCAAGGGCTGAAACTGCAAAGAACGCACCCATGTTCACATCAATGAAAAGGGTTCCGAGATACAGAAGTCCCAGCGGAGCCACAATGCAGAGGCTCATAAGAACCAGCATGAGCAGATTGTCCCAAATATCGAAAAAAACCTTCTTGAACAGAAAACCAATCATAAGAAAAATTTACTATCAAGTCCTTTTCATGACAACCACAAATAAAAGTTTTTATTCGAAAATTATGTAAACTGGGGCATGGTCGGAACCAAGAATCTGTGAATCTATTCCCGCCTGCTTCACCCTGTTTTCAGACCTTTTGGAGACAAGCCAGTAATCAATTCTCCAACCCGTGTTGCGCTCTCTGGATTTGAAGCGGTATGACCACCAGCTGTATGCATCTTTAAGATCCGGATAGAAATACCTGAAGGTATCCGTGAAACCGCTTTCAAGGAGCTTGTCAAAGCTCTGGCGCTCCTCAATGGTAAAGCCGGCGTTTCTGAGATTCGTCTTGGGATTCTTTATGTCTATCTCCTTATGTGCAACATTCATATCGCCGCAGATAAGGACGGTTTTCTTTTTATCAAGTTCTTTCACATACTCCCTGAAATCCGCATCCCACTGAAGCCTGAAGTCAAGCCTTGCAAGCTCGTCCTGCGAGTTCGGAGTATAGACATCCACAACATAGAAATCTTCAAACTCAAGAGTACACACCCTACCCTCATTGTCAGATCCGAAAGTAACGGACAGAGGCTCTTTCTTTGAAAAAACAGCCGTTCCGGAGTAGCCCTTCTTCTGAGCATAGTTGTAGTAGCAGTGATAGCCGCTAAGATCCAGACTAAGCTGTCCTTCTGAAAGCTTGATTTCCTGAAGACAGAATACATCCGCATCCTGCTCTTTGAAATAATCCAAAAAGCCCTTGCCAAGCACAGCCCTCAGTCCGTTCACATTCCAAGAAATGAGTTTCATCTGCCCTCCGATACGCATGGAACCGCATATAGTTACGATTCACTAGTATATATTAATACACAGTTGACCTTGATGTTAAGTAATGATACTTTAGTCACTGATAATAATACTACAGGGAGACAACTCCTTATGGCAATGAAAACAAAAAAGCAGAAGGGCGAGAAGTACGACGCTTATCTTGTCAAAAACATCGACCCATTGCAACAGTTCATGCTCAGCCTGCTGGGAAACAGAACAGAAAACGAGGCAGTAGCCCATTTCGACATTGAAATGTCTGCTCTTGACCAGTATATCAAGAACAAAAACAACCAGAATCCGGAATACAAGTACACATTCTTCCATGTCTTCTGCGCCGCCTTAGGCAGAACAATCGCGGAAAGGCCCAGAATGAACTACTTCATCAGAAACGGACGCTTCTATGAGAGAAAGGAAATCTCCATCGCCGCCATAGCAAAGAAACAGAAGAAAGACGGAGCAGAAGAAGGCCTGATCATGATGCGCTACCACAAGGACGATGACAGATCACCTGTTCAGCAGATGCATGAGTCCATCTGCAAGCAGGTCTTCCATATCAGAAGCAGCAAGGAATCACATGATGACACAACCAAAATCATGCAGAAGCTTGTCAACCTCCCCCGCTTCATCTACAACCTGGTGGTAAAGTTCATTCTCAGCTCGGACAGAAAGGGAAAGCTTCCCAAGGACCTTGCTGACGCAAATCCTTATTCAAAGACATGTTTTGTTTCGAACCTCGGTTCCATCAAGATGGATGCACAGTACCACCACCTTGCTAACTTCGGTTCAAACTCTTTCTTCGCAATCATCGGAAGAAAAGATAAAAAGCCTGTCTTCAAGGATGACGGAACATTCGAGATGAAGGAGTTCCTCCCCATCTCGTTCACAATTGATGAGAGAATTGGTGATGGCGTGTACTTTGCCAACACCATCAAGATATTCAAGGCCTATATGATGCGCCCTGAACTATTGGATCTTCCTGCCAACCAGAGTGTGGATATCCGCCCGGTTGAGGAAGAACTGGGACTTTGATTATTGGAGATGAACATGAAGTATTCAGAAGAAGAAATAAAGATCGCACCATGGCTCAAGAGCTACGGTGATGTAGAATTCCACCTCAACTACCCTGATTTCTCAATGAGCGATGCTCTTTTTGAGAGTGCACGCAAGTACCCGGATCAGGTAGCTCTCACATTCCAGGAAAGGGATACAACCTATGCACAGCTTGTCCCGCAGATTGTCCAGGCTGAGAAGGCCTTCAGGGCAATCGGAATCAAGGAAGGTGATGTGGTCACTGTCTGCATGCCCAACGTGCCTCAGACTGTTGTCAGCCTCTATGCCATCAACGCTATCGGAGCTGTTGCCAGCATGATTCATCCCCTTTCAGCAGTTCATGAGATTGCCTTCTATCTGAAGGAAGCCCAGAGCAGGACCCTCATCACACTTGATCAGTTCTACTATAAGGTGAAAAAGGTTCAGGAGCTTGTCGATCTGGATCACATAATCATCGCCAGAGTCTCCGATGCCCTTGGTTTTGTCAAAAAAACTGCATACAAGCTTCTTAAAGAGCGCAAGTTCGAAAAGTTCACTGAAAGCTCAAAGCTCATCACATGGAAGACATTCATGAACAAGGCTAAGGAGTGTGATGTAGATCCATCCGTTGTAAAGAAAGGAAAGGACCTTGCAGTCATCCTCTTCTCAGGCGGAACCACAGGTGTCACAAAGGGTATCAAGCTGACAAACCTCAACTTCAACGCCCTTGCAATGCAGACAGGAACCATGTGCAACAAACCTATTACAGGAAAGACAATGCTTGCCGCAATGCCGATGTTCCACGGCTTTGGTCTGGGTGTCTGCGTACACACTCTCATGTTCTGGGGCGGACGCAGCGTCCTGGTTCCTCAGGTCAGCGTCAAAGGCTATTCAAAGCTTCTTAAGACAGCACAGCCGAACTATATCGCAGGCGTTCCTACCCTTTATGAAGGAATCACAAGAAACAAGGAAATGGACAATGTCAATCTGGCATGCCTCATGGGAGTCTTCTCCGGCGGCGACAGCCTCTCGGTTGAGCTTAAGAAGAAGCTGGACAAGTTCCTTGCCGACCACGGAGCAACCGTCAGAGTCAGAGAGGGCTACGGAACAACAGAGTGTGTCACGGCAAGCTGCCTGACTCCCTACAACAAGGAAAAGGAAGGTTCAATCGGTCTTCCCTATCCTGACACCTACTACAAGATCTGTAAGCCAGGCACCACCGAGGAAGTTCCCTACGGTCAGGACGGCGAGATCTGTCTCAGAGGACCTTCTGTCATGCTCGGATACATCAACCATGAGGAAGAGAACAAGAACACCCTGGTCAAGCACGAAGACGGTTTCACATGGCTTCATACCGGAGACATGGGATACATGGATGAGGAAGGCTTCATCTACTTCAAACAGAGAATCAAGCGCATGATCGTCACAAGCGGATACAACGTATATCCTTCACAGCTTGAGAACATCATCGATGCACTTGACGAGGTCCAGATGAGCTGCGTCATCGGAGTTCCTGATCCGTATAAGATTCAGAAGGTCAAGGCTTTCGTACAGCTCAGACAGGATGTTACACCCAGCGACGAAATCAAACAGAAGATTCTCTCATACTGCAAGGAAAGAATCGCCAAATACGCCATGCCTTATGATATTGAGTTCCGTGAGCAGCTTCCGAAGACACTTGTCGGAAAGATCGCATACACGGTTCTTGAGAAAGAGGAAATGGAAAAGCTTAAGAAAGCACAGTGATCAGATAAGGGAGAACGTGATGTTGTTGTAGACAACCACGTCTCCCCCTATTTTTGTACAGGCCTTCATCACTCCGTCCTGGGAGCAGATGATGGCCACGGAATGCTCGACCTCATGGGCAAAGCGATAGCCAGATCTGTGTCTTGTTCCGTTGTCGTTGAAGCGTTTTGTCTTATCAGGCTCGTCATCGTTTTTCAAAAACCTCATAGAAGGCTCACGCTTTCCCATCTTATCGGTAAGAATTTCAACTCCGAATCCAATCAAATCCAGATTCTTGGTAAGAAGAACCGCACCGTCGACGGTTGTGAGCTTTGCGATGAAATCCGCATAGGATGAAAGCTCCTTCTCCCTTGCAGTCTCGGAAATATCGATAAGGCTCTTTTCTTCCTGAAAGAGATACCTGCACGGAAGCTTGAACTTGATTCCCACATACTTTGAGCAGGCCTCCTCTGAAGGAACAATCAGAATGGTTCCGCCGTGCTGGTAGGAATCAACATTCCAGAGAACACGTGACATGAACTGACAAAGCTCCTCATGAGGAACGGATGAACCGCTTTTTAGCTCCTCGGCCACATAGCCTTTGACAAACACATCCGGTCTTGAGATGACCGTACGGCCGAAACAGTAGCTTACAAGAGACTTCTCTCCGAAACAACCGTCGATTTCTCCCGGGCTCTTTACGTAGATGTTCGGAATCATCGGCATGCGGTTTCCGTCAGAAATCTCTCCTATTGCCATCTTCTCCCATGAGGTATATGAAGCAATCATACCGGTTATCAGAAACGGGTCTGAAGATGTGTCCAAACACAGATAGCACATGTTGGGGTTCAATGCGGGAGCAAGCTTATGAAGTCCGTCCACTGAGAAAGGAATCGGCTTTTCCAATGTAAGCTTGTGGGCATAGACAAAAGCATCAAGATAATCAGAATCCCCTGAGAGAAAGCACACTCTGTATGATGCGAAGCGAAGTTCATCACGTATGCAGCTTGCGTTCAGAAGCGTGGAGCAGATTTTGATAAGAATATCCTTTGAAGGTAGAATCTGCTCTTCTTCAGGAGCTTGTACATTCCTGTTGTACGAATCGCAGAACACATCCACGAATTTGATAATCTCTTCCATCTATGCTTTCCCTATTAGGCCGTATTTGTTTAATTATATTCCGTTAATCGGAATCTTTAAAGATAAAAAACAGGGCCGCATATTCAAATACGGCCCTGCAAAATGCATAATGATAATCAGCGCTGGACTCTTCCGGAGCCGTCTCCCTTGCAAAGGGCTTCGACCTCGCTTCTTCTTGTGAGGTTGAAATCGCCCGGAATCGTGTGCTTCAGAGCTGAAGCGGCAACGGCATAGTTTAAGGCAAACTCCTCATCCTCATAATTCAGAAGTCCGAAGATGATCCCTGCTGCAAAGCTGTCTCCTCCGCCTACTCTGTCGATGATGTCGTTCATATCATAGTGACGTGAGTGATAGAATCCACCCTTTCCGTTCAAAGCGGCGCTCCATCCGTTTCTGTCCGCACTTCTGGACTCTCTGAGAGAGACGGCGACATGAGAGACATTCGGGAACTGCTTCTTCACTTCCTCTGTCAGAACCTTGTACACATCAGTATCGATTTTGCCTGATGTGACATCAACAGGTGCCGAGATGTCCAGACACTTCTGGATATCCTCTTCGTTGGCGATAATGACATCTGCATACTTTGTAAGCTCACGCATGACCTCAGGTGCGCTCTTTCCGTACTTCCAGAGCTTCTTTCTGTAGTTCAGGTCGATTGAGACCTTGGCTCCTGCCTTCTTTGCAGCCTTCATTGCAGAAAGCGCGCAGTCGGCACAGCTCTGGCTCACGGCAGGTGTGATTCCTGTCACATGGAACCAGTCGGCTCCATCCATGATCGCATCAAAATCAAAGTCAGAGGGCTTTGCCTTGGCAATGCAGCTGTCAGCTCTGTCATAGACGACAAGACTCGGTCTCTGATCAGCACCTGTCTCAAGGAAGTAGATTCCTACTCTTCCGCCGTCAACCATGTTGATTCTGCTGACATCAACACCGTGCCGTCTTATTTCAGCTACTGCACTCTCTCCGATTGCGTTCTTAGGAAGAGCTGTCACAAACTGAGCATGCTCGCCGAACATTGAAAGAGATACTGCGACATTGGCCTCACCGCCTCCGAATGTGGCTTCAAGCTTCGGAGACTGGAAGAATCTCTCGTGCTCCGGAGACTTCAGTCTGAGCATGATCTCACCGAAGGTGACGATCTTGTGGACTCTGTTTTTCTCAACGGGCTTGGAAGGCTGGGCCTTGGGCTCTTCCTTCTTGCCGCTTCTGAGATCCTTGATTGCAGTCACAGCCTCTTTGCAAAGCATTGTGATCTTAGCCCAGTCCTGCTTCTCAATGATATCACCCTTGGCCATCCATGAACCGCCTACCGCAACCACATAGGGGCTTGTAGTATATTCAGCAAGATTTGCCATTGAGATGCCGCCTGTTGTCATGAATCTGACACTTGGGAAAGGTCCGCAGAGGTCCTTGATCATCTTTACTCCGCCGGAAGATTCTGCAGGGAAGAATTTTAGGACATTAAGACCAAGTCCTACTGCAGCCTGTACCTCGCTTGCGGTGCAGACACCTGGGAAAACAGGAACAGAGTGCTCTTGGCACCATCTGACAAGCTTTTCATCAAGACCCGGGGAGACAATGAAGGAAGCTCCCGCATCAATGGCCTTCTGTGCCTGCTCGATTGAAAGAACAGTACCTGCTCCGCACATCATCTGAGGATAGGCCTTGCTGATTCTTCTGATGGATTCCTCTGCAGCCGATGTTCTGAATGTAACCTCTATGCAGGGAATTCCTCCGTCCAAAAGAGCCTTTGCCAAAGGCACGGCCTTCTCTGCGTCCTTCAGGACTATGACAGGGACAATTCCCAGGCTTTCAATTGTACTTAATAGTTTATCAGCCATCTGCTTTCCCCCTCTCACTTTCCTTCGAAGTATCTCTTTGCATTGTTGAAAGAAATATCCTGAACCATTGTTCCGATAAGGTCAAAGTCAGCCGGAATCTCTCCGTCCTCGATCCATGTTCCCAGCATGTTGCACAGAATTCTTCTGAAGTACTCGTGTCTGGGGTAAGAGAGGAAGGAACGACTGTCTGTGAGCATTCCGACGAATCTAGAAAGAAGACCGAGGTTTCCAAGAACCTTCATCTGCTCGGTCATTCCGTCGATATGATCGCAGAACCACCATGCGCTTCCCATCTGGATCTTTCCGGGAATGTCTTTCTGAAAGCATCCCATCAGTGTTCCGATCGGATAGTAATCCTTAGGATTGAGTGTGTAGATGATGGTCTTTGGAAGTGCATCCTTGCTGTCCAAAGTATCCATGAATCTTGAAAGCTTATAGGCAAGTTCGTTGTCGGTGACTCCGTCATAGCCTGTATCAGGACCCAGAGCCTTGAAAGCCCGGCTGTTGTTGTTTCTTGAAGACTGCATGTGAAGCTGCATCACAATACCCTTTTTAGCATACTGCTCGGCAAGGGACATGAGGATGTAGGTTCTGTAGATTTCAGCTTCCTCTGAAGTGACACTCTTTCCTGCTCTGGCCTTGAGGAAAATCTCATTGACCTTTGCATCTGAAGCCGGTGCGTAAGGCGGAACAATTATGGCATGGTCTGTTGCAAGACATCCGTTCTGAATGAAGAAATCAAGGCGCTTTGTAAGTGCTGTCATTACATCGGAAGCAGATGTGATGTTTACTCCTGATGCCTTGGCAAGCTTATCGATATAAGCATTGAAGCCCTCTGCATCAATGTTCATGGCCTTATCAGGTCTGTATGAAGGAATGACCTTGGTTTTGGTCTTTGCAGCCTTTCTGATGGCCTCATGATACTCAAGTGTATCTGCAGGGTCATCAGTGGTTCCTACTGCATAGACATTGAACTTTCTGAAGATTCCGTATGCATCAAGATCCGGGTCCTCTTTGAGCTTTCTGTTGGCCTCGTCATAGATTTCGCGGGCAGTCTTGGGAGAAAGCGGAGTGTCTATTCCGAAGAATCTCTGAAGCTCAAGGTGTGACCAGTGATAGATGGGGTTTCCGATTGCATGAGCAATTGTATCTGCATAGTGCAGAAAGCGCTCAAAATCATCGCCCTGCTTCTCGTCATAACCGTTGGACCTCATCTGTCTCCATTTGTAGTGATCTCCGTAAAGCCATGCACTTGTGATGCTGGGCTCTCTCTTGTTGTCGGCGATCTCCTTGGGAATCAGATGGCAGTGATAGTCGAAAATCGGCATCTGTTTTGCATATTCATGATAGAGCCTGACGGCGCTGTCATTTTTCAGAAGGAAGTTTTCATCCATAAATTTCTTCATTTTGTTCCCCCTTTAGGAATTGAACTTTTCACGGTTGATCCAAAGACCAAGAGCCGGATTAGGAATGTAGAAGATCTCTTCTCCGTCCACTGTGTTGTAACCGTACTTGAGCTTCTCAGGATCATACTTTTTGGAAAGTTCCTCATATGAAGCCGGAATGAATCCGACATCCTGGATCTCTTTCTGCGAGATGTCACGAACGGCATAGGTGATTGAGAATCTTCCGTCGCTTGAACCGTGAATCAGGTGTGCGGCAACTCCCATGTTGGCCTGAAGGTCCTGATTCTCATTCAGAAGCTCCAGAGTGTGAATTCTGCCCTTGTAGCCGTACTTTCTGATAAGAGCATCGTTTGTCTTGTCCTCACCGAACTTGTCAACAGCCGGAGCCAGGACAATCAGCTGACCGCCGTCGGCAATAGCCATTCTTGTGCGGTAGACAGCCTTGTTTCCCAGCCATGTGCTGTGGAATTCCTTCTCGTTCAGATATACGACACACTTCTTGATTCCTGTTTCGACATAGTCGATGTTCTTTTCCTGTGAAAGCTTCACGGCATCCTCAAGCGGCTTTCTGCCCTCTCCTATGAACAGACCGTGGGTCTGAATCACATCATCGGGAGCGGTACAGACAGTGAGCATCCAAAGAATGTTCGCCTTCTTTGACAGATAATGCTCAAGAGCGTAGTCAAAGATGCGTCTGACAGGTGTAAAGTCGCGGCCCATCATTCTTTCCATGCCGTAGACGGCACCGATGATGTGGCTCTGGTTGATCATGTCCGATCCGCCTGCTCCGACAAAGAGGTTCTTTGCCTGGTTGGCCATGCCAATGACCTCATGAGGGACGACCTGACCTATTGAGAGCACAAGGTCGAAAGACGGATCCAGGACCATCTTGTTTACCTCTACAGCCACACCCTTCTTCCAAAGACCTTCTGTGACCTCTGAAACAAACGAGGCGGGAACCTCGCCTATGTTGGTCACATCGTGACGCCAGTCATGGGCATGGAACTTTGAAAGAGGAATATCTCCGTACATGGCCTTGATTTCCTTCTCGGTCATTGGAACGTGTGTTCCCAAGGCCTCGAGAAGCTCAACACCGACGTTGTTCTCTACGCACCAATGATATGCGATGTTGGCAATCAGTCCTGCGTTTGAAAAACATCTGGTGTAGTCAGGAACGACCATCAGTATCTTTTTCGGTTTTCTCTGCTCCAAAGCAGAAATCACCATTTTCTTGATTTCTTTTTCAGTAAGCATTGGATTTCCTTTTGTATCCCCAATAAAACGGTTCCACCCGCAATGCGGATGGAACCTGAAAAATTATGCGTTGTAAGTTGAAGCTGAGGTGCTTCCGCCTTCGCCTGTCCAGTTGGTGTGGAAGAACTTTCCTCTCTCCTGGTCCACTCTCTCATAGGTGTGGGCGCCGAAGTAGTCTCTCTGTGCCTGAAGGAGGTTTGCAGGGAGTCTGTCAGTTGTGTAACCGTCGAAGTAGCTAAGGGCGCTTGAGAATGCCGGTGTGGGGATTCCGCAAAGAGCTGCGTTAGCGACAACCTTTCTCCAGGACGGGAGAAGACTCTCGATCAGTGACTTGAAGTACGGATCAAGAAGCAGGTTGGAAAGCTCCGGGTTCTTGTCGTATGCTTCCTTGATCTTTCCGAGGAATGTAGAACGGATGATGCATCCGCCTCTCCACATCAGTGCGATTCCGCCGTAGTTGAGCTTCCAGCCGTAGTTCTTGGCTGCAGCCTTCATCAGGACATAGCCCTGGGCATAGGAGATGATCTTGGAGGCAAGAAGAGCCTTTCTGATATCCTCGATCATAGCAGCCTTGTCGCCTGTGTACTTTTCTCTCTTGACCTTGTACTCTGCGCTGGCCTCGACACGCTCTGCCTTCATTGCAGAAAGGCATCTTGCAAAGACAGCCTCACCGATCAGAGTAAGAGGAACGCCCTCGTCCAGAGCGGCGATTCCTGTCCACTTTCCGGTACCCTTCTGACCTGCGGTATCAAGAATCTTGTCTACAAGAGGCTTTCCGTCCTCATCCTTCTTGGCGAGAATCTCGCTTGTGATCTGGATGAGATAGCTGTCAAGCTCGGTCTTGTTCCACTTTGTGAACACTTCGTGCATCTCGTCGGGATTCATTCCCAAAAGGTCCTTCATAAGCTGATAGGCTTCGCAGATGAGCTGCATGTCGCCGTACTCGATTCCGTTGTGGACCATCTTTACAAAGTGACCAGCACCGCCGTTTCCGACCCAGTCGCAGCAAGGACTTCCGTCCTCTACCTTTGCACTTACAGCCTGGAAGATCGGCTTGACCAAAGGCCATGCTGCCTCTGATCCGCCCGGCATCATGGACGGTCCCTTCAATGCTCCCTCCTCTCCGCCGGAAATACCTGTTCCGATGTAGAGAAGACCCTTGGACTCGACATACTCACAGCGTCTGATGGTATCGGGGAAGTGGCTGTTTCCGCTGTCAATGATGACATCGCCCGGCTCAAGGACAGGAATAAGCTTCTCAATGAAGTCATCGACTGCCTGGCCTGCCTTGACAAGAAGCAGGACCTTTCTGGGTCTTGCGAGGTTGTCTGCCAGTTCCTGGATGCTGTGGCATCCGATGATGTTCTTTCCCTTGGCTCTGCCGCTTGTGAAGGCATCTACCTTCTCGACTGTTCTGTTGTAGACAGCGACTGTGAAGCCCTTGGACTCCATATTCATAACAAGGTTCTCACCCATTACGGCGAGACCGATTAATCCGATATCTGCTTTTTTAGCCATAAATTACCTCTTTACTCTTGCGTTGCCTTTGTAGATGGACATAATCTGATCCTCATCAGCCGGCGTGCCGTAGTCTGTGAGAACTGTTGTTGCAAGAACACCTGTTGCCCAACCGAACTTGATCCAGTCTTCCTCAGGCTTTCCTGAAAGAATTGCATACAGAAGACCGCCGACGAATCCGTCTCCGCCGCCGATTCTGTCCATGACCTGAATCGGTCTTGGAAGCTCTTCGTACCAGTTGTTTCCGACACTGACAAGTGCGCCCCAGTTGTGCTCGTTGGCACTGACAACCTCTCTGAGGGTTGTGGCATAGACCTGAGCGTTAGGATAGGACTTCTTGACCTCTCCGATCATTCCCTTGAACTGCTCGATCTTGTTTGCAAGATCCTTTCCACCGGCCTCAGGGCCCTTCATTCCGAGACAGAGCTGGAAGTCCTCTTCGTTTCCGACAAGGATGTCAGCAACTGATGCAATCTCGCTGAATGCAGCACTAAGCTCCTTCTCTCTGCCCTTCCAGAAGCTTGCTCTGTAGTTCAGGTCGAAGGCAATGAGGGTTCCGTTCTTCTTGGCTTCTCTTGCAACATCAAGACAGAACTGTGTTGTCTCGTGGCTCAGAGCTGCAATCAGTCCTGAAAGGTGGAGAATCTTGACTCCGTCCTCTTTGAAGATCTTCTTCAGATCAAAGTCAGAAGCCTTGAGAGTTCTTCCGACCTCACCGGATCTGTCGTTCCAGACTCTGGGTCCGCGGCTTCCGAAACCGCTGTCAGCGATATTGAACTGGTGTCTGTAACCCCAGGCTCCGCCCTGCTCTACTTCAGGTCCGGTGTACTCGATGTTTCTGAATCTGAGTTCGGCCTTGATGAATGATGCAATCGGGCTTTCCTTGACAAATGATGTCAGGACCATGGTCTTAAGGCCAAGGGAGGCAGAAACGTTGAGAACGTTGCTTTCTGCACTGGTTGCCTGAAGTTCGAAAAGATGGCTTGTGTGAACAGGAAGTCTGTTTGCAGGGGTAATTCTCACACCCATGCTGGTCGGACACACAAGATCGTACTTGCTGTTTTCTCTAAGTTTCAACATGTTCTGTCTCCTCTCTTAAGCTACTGTATTATGCAGGGTCTTCCTTACTGCACCGGGACCTGCGTTCATGCTCTGGAAAGCGGAAATGACTGCATCGCAAAGCGGTGACTTGAGGACGTTGTATCCCCAGATATCCTCTCTTGAGAGAATCTTGTCCAGCTCTCCGCCCTTCAGTGGTTTTCCGAAGCTGATTGAGCTGATATCGGCATGTGCTGACTCTGCAAGCGGATCCGGGCTGAGCTCGAACGGCTTTCCGTTGTCATCGATTGCCAGAAGGTATCTGATCCAGGAAGCCAGGACAACAGGGATGACCTTGAGGTTCGCAAGGTCCAGATTGTTCTCTCTGTATGCCTTGACGGTCTCGCCGAAGCGGATTGCAAGCTTCTGGCTTGTATCCGTTGCGATTCTCTGCGGTGTGTCAGGCATAAACGGATTGGGAAGTCTCTTGTAGACGACATCGTCGATGAATGCCTTCGGAGAAAGAATCTTGGGATCTGTGACAACAGGAAGACCCTCGACATAGCCCAGTCTCTCGATGTATTTGACGATATCCTGGTCCTTCATCTCATCGGAAATCTTGGTGTATCCGAGAAGACAGCCCATGACGCTCATTGCGGTGTGCAGAGGATTGAGGCAGGTGCAGACCTTCATGCGCTCGACCTTTGTGACTGTATCACGGTCTGTGAAGTAGACACCGGCCTTGTCCAGAGCAGGTCTTCCGTTGGGGAACTTGTCCTCAACAACAAGGTACTCGCACTCCTCTGAGTTGACGAATGCTGCGACGTAGGATCTCTTGGCGGTGATGATGACATCCATGTCTTCAACTCCGTCCTTCTTCAATGTCTCGCAGACCATCGGATCCGGTCTTGGTGTGATTTTGTCGATCATTGACCATGGAAAGCTGACCTGCTTCTCATCGCAGAGCCAGGTAACGAAATCCTGTGAGACCATGCCCATCTCGGCCCATCTCTTTGCAATTGTGGAGATACCTGTGAACAGCTTAAGTCCGTTCTGAGAACAGTTGTCCATGCTCACGACGGCGATAGGATATTTTCCGGCCTTGAATCTCTCATTAAGAAGGGAGACGACCATGCAGCAGATTGTCGAGCACTTCTCAGGTCCTCTGAGAATATCATCCTGAACATACTGCGGAGCTGTGGCATAGCCCTTCTCCGTGATGGTGAAGCTGACCATCTGAAGTGCAGGATTCTTGAAAATCTCCACAAAGTTCTTCCACTCAGGTCTCTGGGTATTGCAGACCATGGCATCTGCGACAGAGGCGCAGACTTCCTTGTCCACAGTTCCGTCGGCCTTGAGGGTGACGTTGATGTTGATGTTGTCAAAAGGCTTGTAACCCTTTGTCACAACTTCCTCGTCAAAACCTTCACCAACAATAATTCCGCTGTCTGCCAGATTCTTATTCAAAAGGTCCTGCATCCTTGCGGCAAGGAAGATGCGGAAAATGTTTCCACCACCGAAATGAACCCACTTGCAGGCCTTGGCGGTGTTTTCTCTCATTTTCTCAATGTCATACTGAGGGAGCTTATAGCCCTTCTCAATCCACTGTTTCCTTGATTCAGCGTTTTCAATGCTCTTTAAATTAAGTTTCACAGGAGCCTCCTTAATTACTTCTGGAGAATATCTTTGACATGATGTCCGATGTGATCGAAGAGAAGCTGTGCATACTCTTCTCTGTACTTTCTCCACAGTGTGTAGAGCTTGTCTTTGAAGGCATAGCTGCCATCTTTGTTCTTCTCATTGAGAATAAGACCGTATGTGATGTGGATCAGCTGTCTTGAGTCGTTCAGCTTAAACAGATCCGGAAGCTGCGCATCAGTAAGTGTGTCGATATTAGGAATCTTGTTCAGATCAGTTGTGACATGGTAGTAAGCTGTCGCAGCCTCAAAAGCTGTGAGAGCATACTTGTGAACTGCTCTGTAAAGGCTCGGATCCTTGATGGCAACAAGCTTCATTGCCTCAAGCCAGTTTGTTCCGGCAGTCTTGAGGTGGAAGCGACCCTTTGTCTCCTTTCCTGCTGACGGGAAGATGGAGAACTTATCAGATCCGCTGTGGATGGAAATCTTGTAACCGAAGTGTCTTGAGATTGCGGCATGGATCTTCATCTCAGCTGAGAACTGCTTGATATCACCTATGTAATCGATACCCTTCTGGAACTCTCCGCAGAATCTCGGAGCAACCGTGCTGACGCGGACCTTGTGTCTGACAAGCTCGTTGGCAACAAAGAAGTGCTGAGCAGGAAGAGTCGGAGTCATTGTCTCGTCGATTGAAACCTCGAAGTCTGCAAGCTGTTTTCCGTTGCTGATGATTTTATTGAAGAAGATATCAATGGCGTGCTCGATTGCCTTTGAATAGATGAGAACAGTTCTCTTGTAAAGCTCCTCATCGAATGAGATGACAACGCCCTCTCCGACATCGAAGCTCTTATTCATATAGATATCCTCAAGGTCCTTGTTAGGAACATACTTGGAAAAGACCTGTTCCTTTGAAAGATGCTCGATTGTATTGTCAATCTGCTCGCTGCAGTCCAGTGTGATCATGGTGCATCCGCTTTCAAGAGCATAGCTGACCTCCGAGGCAGTCTTGACGTGGTCTCCGTCGGCACCCCAGCCTGTCTTGTATCCGCATCTGAAAACAGCGAAGCTTGCGCTGTCGATGACATCAGCGAATGTTCTGTTTGTGAGATTCAGCTCTCTGATTGACTGCTGAGCCAGAATCGGAGTCACCTCAGGATACTTCTTGAAAACTCTGAGATGTCCGTCTGTTGCGATTCCAAGGCGGTCTCCTACTCCCACTGTCTTGTCCCTGTCCAGAACTCTTGTCGGAGTTGTCCACGGGAAAAGTGCACGCATCTTAACTGCATTGGCATGGCAAAGAGGAGCCAATGTATACTCCTTTCCATCTGCGCTGACCTTCTCACCCTCGAAACCGAGTGCAGGATCTGCAATAAAATAGTCCTTGTCTTCTGCAGCTACCATGCAGAGACCATCGTTCACCGAATCCTTGTAAATGTCGAACTGACGACCATCAGATGTCTTGAACATTAGATTTCCTCCATATGTAGTTTCATCATAAGATGATTTAGCTGACAAATCAACTAAAATATCAGTTGAAATTGAAAAAACTTTGTTGGATAATAAAAGCATGCTAACCGATTTAGTCTACAACGATCTGCGATCCAAAATACTCAGCCTTGAGATGAAGCCAGGAACGGAACTGAGCTTCACCACTCTCAAGCCGCTCTACAATGTCAGTATCTCCCCCATCCGGGATGCTCTGAAACGCCTCCAAAGTGAAGGTCTTGTAGAGATCAAACCCCAAAGCGGCACATCTGTCTCTCTTATAAATATGGCTAAGGTAAGAGACGAGAGATTCCAGAGGCTGTTTCTTGAACTGGGCGCGGTTGAGAAGGCTTTTGACACCGGGATTAGCAAGCAACTCATTGAGCAGTGGGAAATTAGCATCCAAAAGCAGAACGATTGCTTTGCATGCAGGGACACCACATCATTCCTAAAACTTGATAATGACATGCATAGGTTGCTTTTCCGGGCCTGCGGTCATGAGAAGGTTTTTGATCAGATTCTGGCAACAAGCGGAAACTACCACCGAATAAGAATGGTCAGCTACCTGTTTGATGAAATCTTCTCAAACGCAATTGAGCAGCACAAAATTATATTAAGCGCTCTTAAGGACGGATCCATGCAGGATGTGCTTAATCTTGAACGCAAGCACATTTCCAAACTTGACATGGAGACTGCCGGATACCGCAGGGCTTACCCGCAGTTCTTTAAGTAATATATCAGTTACAATCCTTTCAGGGGCCTCCTCTCAGAGACCCCGCTGAGGACAAAAAAAGAAGACGGCTGAACACCGTCTTCTTTTTGTCTGCTTCGGTAACCTTACTGGATTGTGAAGAAATCCAGAAGACCGGTTACAGAAAGAACTTCGCGAACCATCTCGGGCAGATTCTTAAGAACCATACCACCGCGCTTGCTCATTGTCTTGTAAGCTGAAAGAAGGACACGAACTCCTGCAGATGAGATGTACTCAAGATCCTGGAGATCCAGAATAAGCTCAGTCATGCCGTCGAGAGACTCAGTAAGATCTGCGTTGAGAACAGGAGCAGTATTGGTGTCAAGACGACCTGATACGCTGTATGTAATCTTAGTTCCCTCTACATTCTTCTTGAATTCCATTGAAATCCTCCCCGGACAAAATCGTCCTTATGTATTATATACTCTTATTTTCGAAAAAAATCCATATCCTTTGTTCAAATTCAGCTCTTACTTCCCAAATACTCCATACAGAGCATTGTAATGTCGTCGAATTGCTGAACACCGTCGGTAAATCGGTTTATACCGGCATTGACGTTACTCAGAAGTGCCCTGATTGAAGCATCCGGGTTGCTGTTAAGAGCTTCGAGCATCCGCTTCTCACCGAAAAGCTCGTTCTGGGCATTGGTGGCTTCCACTACTCCGTCTGTGTAGACAAAAATCTTGTCACCGGGATCGAGCTTGATCTTGTGATCCGGGAACTTCATGTTCTCCATGGCAGCGACTGCAGGAGAATGGCTGTACTTGATAAGCTCAAACTTACCGTTCTTCTTCTTAAGACAAGGATGCTCGTGACCTGCGTTGGAAACCAGACCTTCTCCGGTTCTGATATCGACTATGGCAAGCCAGACTGTTACGAAGAAATCAGTCTTGTTTCCTTCAGCCAGCTGGTTGTTCACATCATAGAGAATCTCAGACGGTGTTCCGCCCATCTGAGCCCTGTTCTTGATCAGAGTCTTTGCAATGACCATGAATAAAGCTGCCGGAACGCCCTTTCCGGAAACATCGGCAATGACAAGTGCCAGGTGGTCATCATCAACAAGGAAGAAATCGAAGAAGTCGCCTCCGACCTCCTTTGCAGGATGCATTGTAGCAAAGACATCAAACTCAGTTTTGTTTGGATAAGGCGGGAATATGCTGGGAAGCATGTCAGCCTGAATCTGTGTGGCCACATTCAGCTCGGCACCGATTCTCTCCTTCTCCGCGGTTACCCTTGTGACTTCCTCGATATAATGCTGGTTCTTTTTCGAAAGTTCCTCAAAAGCCTTGGCAAGAACCTCGATTTCATCCTTTGTCTTGTAGATGTCATCCATCTTGAAGATGAAATTACCACCTTCCAGCTTACGGATGTATTTTGTCAGCCTGTTCAGCGGCTTTGTGATTCTGTTTCCAAGAAACACGGCCTGACCCAGCGAAACCACAAATACGGCGACAAGTACCAGAAGAACAATCTGAAGCGTGGATTTGATATGCTGATAGAACTCAGCAGTGGTCCTTGCTGAAACTGCGTCAAACGTGCTGTCCAGCTTAGGAATAAGGGAAAGAGCCTCTGCCTTGTCTACGGCACTTACCAGCAGCCAACCGATGCTCTGCATGGAAGATCCGATCAGGATGTACTCCTTGCCGGCATAATCTGTTATCAGATACGGCGAATAATCCCCTTTCATGGCACGGGTCACATATTCCCCGAGTCTTTCATCAGAAGAATCCCTGAGATCAACTCCCTCCATCACAAAATACGGAGAAATAAGTCTCTGGCCATCTGGAGCGAAGATAACGCTTCCATCCTGGTTGACAATGAAAATAAAACCGCTTGCCTCGAGTGATGAAGAAATCCACTTTTCAAGAGTTCCGAGGAAAACATCGGCACTTACGACAGCAACCACTCGACCATCAAAGGAAACAGGAATGGAAGCCGTAATCGCAGGTTCCTTGGAGAACAGATCCCTTATGACATTGGAATAGTATATACCGTCAACCTCAATGGCTCCGGAATACCACTCTCTGGTCCTTGGATCTACATTGATCGGTTTACCGTTTTCATCGAGCTTGGAGTTGGCTCTGGCATCCGTTACGAAGGTAATGCCCTCTGGGAATGATACGGCACATGAATCCAGACCACCGTCACAGTAGAATGAAACAAGAAGATCCGAAATAGTCTGCATTTTAGCGCCAATAGCCTTAATCTTCGGATCTTCAATATTCAGGCCCTCGGTATAAAGCATGCGCATGGCAGGAACACCTTCCGATGCAAATTCAGGATACGGGGAGCCCGAATACTTTATTTCCTCTTTGCTTCTAAAGACTTCCTCAACCATATCTGCCAGAACCGTGAGTTTCTTTGCAACTTCATCAAAAGAATTGTTCAAAAGAAAAGCTTCCAGGTTGCTGGTTCGTGTAGTCAGATTGGTAATAGCCTCTTCAAGATAATCCGATGAAAGACTCTTGACGGAATCGTTCTGGTCTTTGCTTTCCCTGACGAGCATTTCTCCCAGATAGTTGATTCTCACATTTACCACGAGCAACATCGAAAAAGAAACAATAATCAGAGAGACAAGAACCAGAATGATTAATTTCGTTTTCATACTGAAGAAACCTTTATTCACACAAGTTCCTCTGTTTTAATCCAGTCCTGATCATCATATGCACGGTTTTCTCCGCACATAGCCCAAATGAATGTATAGTTGCTTGTTCCGCATCCTGCATGGACAGACCATGAAGGATTGATTACGGCCTCGTCATTATGCATGACGATGTGCCTTGTCTGATCAGGCTCACCCATGAAGTGGAACACAACATTGTCCTTGGGAATATCAAAGTAGAAATAGACTTCCATCCTGCGCTCATGAGTGTGCATCGGCATGGTGTTCCAAACCGACCCTTCCTCAAGGTGAGTAAGGCCCATTGAAAGCTGGCATGTGTCCAGTACATCCGGATGAAGATACTGGTTGATGGTTCTCTCGTTGCTTGTGGCCTGAGCACCCAGATGCTTGTGGATGGCCTTGTCGAACGGAATGTGGCGAACCGGCTTGGGAGTATGGGCAGGTGTTGTGCAGATGAAGAACTTGGCAGGGTCATTCTTGTCAGAAGACTCGAACTCTACCTTCTTTGTTCCCATGGGAAGATAAAGACCGTCCCAGTGGTCCATCTTATACTCCTGTCCGTCGGCAAAGACCTTTCCAGGACCTCCGATGTTTATTGTTCCCATTTCTCTGCGCTCCAGCATATATGTCACACCGAAGTTCTTCCATGGGTCTATGTTCTTCTGCAGATCAAGTCTTTGTTTGACAGGCATGGCACCCATGGTGACTATTCTGTCCACATGAGAATAGACGGCACTGACATCGTCGGCCTTGAAAATGCCTGTGATCAGAAACTCATCTCTGAGCTCTTCAGTGGTCATCCTTTTGAAAGGTTCTTTTCCTGTAGAATATCTGATATCCATGTGTAATCTCCTAACTATATATGAGCATAGCATAAATCATAATCCGTCTACAATGTGAAAAAAACGGCCAAAATGTTTGCGAAAACGACCTTTTTATCTTATGCTACAACCATGTTGGATTTAGGTTTCAGAACACATGATTTCGGTAGGAAATTCAAAAATGCAGAGGAAATCGGACAGCTGGCAAGCTCTTTCCGCAAGAATGCCTGTCTGCACTTCGCCCCATACAAAGTCCTGGATGATGCACCCAAGCCCATGAACTGCGATTGGGCTTCATCAGTGAAAAAAGACCTTGAGAAAAACTCGGTTAGAGTTGCAGTCCTTGGCTGCTATATCAACCCTGTTCACCCCGATCCCGAGGTTCTTGAAAGCGAACTTGGGAAATTCGAAAACGGCATTGAGGTGGCAAACAGCCTGGGAGCTGCTCTTGTTGCCACGGAGACAGGTTCACTGGATCCCAGAAACGTCAGGTGCGAGGATACATGGTCAGACAAGAACTGGGCCAGATTTCTTAAAATAATAGAGCGCCTTCTCAACAAAGCCGTGAAAAACAATGTGATCATGGCAATTGAGGCTGTTGCTGACAAGAACACTGTAGATGACCCTGTGAGGATGTTCAAGGTCATGGAGACCTTCAAATCCCCAAACCTCCGCTGTCTTTTCGATGCAGTGAACATCATGCCCATCAAGGGAGTTGCGGACTTCTATTCCTACTATGATGAAGCAGTTTCCATGCTTGCCCCCTACATAAGCGCAATGCACCTCAAGGACTTTGTCTGGGCAGACTCCATGCCAAACTATCCGTTTGCCGTAGGTCCTGTAAAGAAAGGAAACATCGCCATAGGCGAAGGCCTTATGCCTTGGAAGACGATCTTCGGAATCTACAAGAAGTATAAAGTTGACAACGTCCCTATGACTTTAGAGAACTTCAATCCCCAGACTCTGCCAAATAGCCTGGAATACATTGAGAAAACCTACGCGGAGGCCTGATCATCAAAGCTTGCTTCTGATGATCTTTCCGCTTGTGGTTTTTGGAAGTTCGTCTCTGAACACAACCAGCCTCGGATACTTGTACGGGGCTGTGTGTTCCTTGACGTAGTTCTGAATCTCTTTCTTAAGCTCGTCCGTGGGCTCTGTTCCTTTGGTAAGAACAACAGATGCCTTTACTATCTGGCCTCTTACAGGATCCGGAGCTGCGGAAACACCGCATTCAAGGACATACGGAAGCTCCATGATGACAGACTCAATCTCAAACGGTCCGATTCTGTAACCTGAGCTCTTGATGATGTCGTCAGTGCGTCCCACATACCAGTAGAAGCCGTCCTCATCAATCCATGCGGTATCACCTGTGTGATAATAGCCGTCATGCCAGACCTCAGAAGTCTTCTCAGGATCGTTGTAGTAGCCTGTGAACAGTCCGCACGGGGCACCGTTCTTGACATTGATGACAATCTCTCCGGTTTCTCCTGCTGCAACGCTTTCTCCGTTAGGTCCCATGAGACTGACATCATAAATCGGAGCCGGCTTACCCATTGAACCGACCTTGTGGCCGGCACCTACCAGGTTTCCTATGATCATGGTGCTTTCACTCTGACCAAAGCCCTCGTGAATCTGAAGTCCCGTAAGTTTTTCAAACTGTCTGTAGACCTCAGGATTCAGAGCCTCACCTGCCGTTGTCATATAGCGCACCGATGAGAAGTCATACTTGGAAAGGTCTTCCTTGATCATCATCCTGAGCATCGTAGGAGGTGCGCAGAAGCTTGTGATCTGATACTTTGCGAACATCGGCATGATGTCTGCCGCATTGAAGCGGTCGAAGTCATAGACGAATGTGGCGCTTTCTGCAAGCCACTGTCCGTAAAGCTTACCCCACATGGCCTTTGCCCAGCCTGTATCCGAGATTGTGAAATGCAGTCCGTCCTCCTGGGCGCAGTGCCAGTATTTTGCAGTATGGAAATGACCCAGCGGGTACTTGTGGTTGTGCATCGCGATTTTCGGATAGCCTGATGTTCCTGAAGTGAAGAACATGAGAAGAAGGTCATCTCCGCATGGAGAATCCTCTGTTCTGGGGAAGTTCGATGAGAACATCTTGTATTCCTCATCAAAGCTCCTCCACCCTTCACGGCTTGTGTTGACGATGATCTTGTTCTTGAGTGTCGGACTGTTTTTCTCAGCTTCCTCGATATGCTCGGGGATGTTGTCATCCGGTGTGCAGATTATCGTGCTGACTCCTGCTGCGTTCAGACGGTACTCGATATCATGAGCAAGAAGCTGATTTGTGGCCGGAATCACAACGGCACCCAGCTTGTTGAGACCAAGCATGGCATACCAGAACTGATAGTGACGCTTAAGTATCAGCATGACCCTGTCGCCCTTCTTGATTCCGAGGCTCTTGAAGTAGTTGGCGCATCGGGCAGACTCCCTCTTCATGTCCAGAAACGAGATTCTGCGCTCGGTCTTGTCCTTTGAAATATGAAGCATGGCAAGCTTGTCAGGATTTCTCTTGGCAAGGACATCCACGATATCAAAGGCGAAATTGAATTTCTCGGTGTTCTTGAAAGTGATTTTCTCAGGCGTTCCCTTACTGTTGAGCTGAACATCAATGTAGTTGTGCCACAGTCTTTCACTGTCATCGACTCTCCTCACCTGAAGTGCGGCAGGAGAATAAGTGACAGGAGTAAGCTCGGGAATCGGAGCTCCCGTGGGATTCATGACAATGGCATAGAACTCACAGTCCTTCCCGTTTACGGCAATCATTCCGTGAGGAGTCGAAGAGCTGAAATAGATGCTGTCTCCGGGACCCAGAGTCGTTCTGTGCTCACCTACCTGAACCAGGAGGTTTCCGGAAATGACAAGGTCAATCTCCTGCCCGTCGTGGCTTGTAAGCTCAATATCCTTGTGCTGGGCTTCCTCGTCATAGCGGCTTTTTACATACAGAGGCTCAGCGATTCTGTTCTGAAATGCATAAGCCAGGTTGTAATAGGTCATTCCATGTGCGTTGGAAATCTCCTGTCCTGCCCCCGAACGGGTGACAGTGAAGGACCTCAGAGTCGGGCTGTGACCTTCGATGATGTCGGTAACATCAACGCCAAGAGCCAGGGCGCACCTGTATATGAACGTAAAGTTCAGATCACCTGTTCCGGACTCGCATGCAAGGTACTCTTCCCTTGAAGTCTGGGTCTTGGATGCCATCTCATACGTGGTCAGGCCCTCGATCTCTCTGAGTTCCTTGATTCTAGCCGCCATTTCCTGAATCTTGTAATCAAGTCCCGTAATCTGTCCCATATAACACCTTACTTTCCGATTATCTGTTGTGTCATCCGCACGGCATCGCCATAGTAGTCGGACGCATCAAGACAACGTGTAATCTCATCTTCGTTCATGAATTTCAAAATCGAGGCCTCTTTGCAAAGCAGATCCACCAGGGGATTGTCCTTGCCTTCCTGGACACATGCCCAGGCCTTGAGGCTCTGCTCTCTTATGACTTCGTGCATCATCTGCCTGTCGGCTCCACGGCGTCCAAGCTCCATTAAAAGCCTTTCGGTAGCCGCAAACACTCCATATGCCTCAAGATTTCTCCTGATAGTTGCCTCGTGGACATTCATTCCGCTTACAACCTTCTTAGCAGTCAGAAGAACCTCATCAAGAGCCAAAAACGCCTGCGGCAGAAAGAGCCGTCTGTTGGCACTGTCATCCAGTGTTCGCTCCAGGATACTAAGCGATGCATTATCCCAAGCTCCGGGAACAAGTGAATGGACATAGCGGCAGAGGCTGTCAATCTTCTCGCAGTTAATCGGATTCCTCTTGAACGGCATTGCAGAAGATCCCACCTGAGACTTTCCGAAAGGCTCAGACCACTCGCCTATTGCAGTGCTCTGAAGCATTCTGAAGTCAAGGGCGAACTTTGCAAGGGCACAGGAGAGGCTGTCTAAAGCATGCATGACCCTAAGATCCTGGGTTCTGGGGTACACCTGTGTAGCTCCCTTGAATGCCTCAAGACCCAGAGCCTTCATGACTTCGTTGTCCAGGTCCTCAGAGCTGATAGTCTTTCCTTGAAGAAGGCACTTGTAGCTGGCTCTGGTTCCCACAGCACCCTTCATGCCCTTTCCGAGAATCTCAAGATTCTCAAGTTCATTCAGACATATGTCCAGATCTTGGACAACAAGGGCAAGCCTATAGCCTACAGTGGTTACCTCAGCACTCTGAATGTGTGTGAATGCCATACATGGAAGGTCTTTGTATTTCTCAGCCTTCTCTGCAAAGACAGACCTTAACTCACGAGTTCTGGCTATGATGATATCCAGCGCCTGTCTGAGTCTCAGGGCATCAGCGTTATCCAGAACATCCATGCTGGTAGCACCAAGATGGATAATTCCTCCGCCTGTTTTGCACTGCTCGGCAAAAGTCCTGATTTCCGCCATCAGGTCATGATGGATGGTGCTTTCAATCTCCAGGGCTCGCTCGATGTCAATCTCATCGGCGTGGGCCTTAAGGTCCGCAAGCTGCTCATCGGAGACAAGGCCGGCCCTGTTCTGAACGCCGGCTAATGCAATCCAGATTCTTCTGAGAAGTAGGCGCTTGTTCTTCTCCGACCAGACGGCCTTCATTTCATCCGAGCCGTATCTCCAGGTCAGAGGTGAGATGAATGTATCAAAACCAAAGTCCATGCTCTGTCCTATTTTCTTACAGAATAATGATCTGATCTCTTTCAGGTCCGACTGAGACGTAAGAGACCTTGCAGTGTGCGTACTTGCCTATGGCCTTTACGTACTCCTGAGCCTCCTTAGGAAGATCCTTGAAGCGGCGGCAGCCTGTTGTATCAGTCTTCCAGCCCTTGAAGGTCTTGAAAATCGGCTTGGCCTCTTCCTGTCCCTTTGTGTCGGGAAGATACTTTGTGATCTTTCCGTTCAGTTCATATGCCTCGCAGACCTTGATCTCATCAAAGGAGTCAAGGACATCCAGCTTTGTGACGGCAATGGATGTGAATCCGTTGAGGTAGGACGAATAATCAAGAGCAACCGCATCAAGCCAGCCGCAGCGTCTGGGACGTCCTGTGGTGGCACCGAACTCAGCTCCGACCTCGCGCAGCTTCTTTCCGTCCTCATCGAACAGCTCGGCTGTGAACGGACCGCCGCCTACACTTGTGGAATAAGCCTTGGTGACTCCGATGATCTCTGTAATCGCATTGGGAGCAATGCCTGAGACATTGGCAGCTCCTCCGCTTGTCGGGTTGCTTGAAGTTGTATACGGATAGATTCCCCAGTCTAGGTCTCTCATGATTCCGAGCTGACCCTCAAGGACAATCTTCTTCTTTGCAGCGACAGCCTTTCTGACAATAGGAAGGGTATCAGCGATGTGTGAGCCGAACATATTCTTCCACTCGATGCACTTATCCATAAGCTCATCGACTGTGAAGGTCTTAAGTCCGTAATACTCAAGCTCGCGGTTCTTCTTGGGAAGGATGTTCTGGATATGGGCTCTGAGACCTACAAGATCCAGAAGTTCGCCTACTCTGATTCCGATACGGGCAGCTTTGTCGCTGTAACACGGACCGATTCCGCGCTTTGTGGTTCCGATCTTGTCATGATCTGATCTCTTTGACTCCTCGGCTCCGTCAAGCAGGCAGTGGTACGGCATGATGAGATGGGCTCTGACATCCACAAGAAGATTCTTATGAAGTTCTTTCGGAATTCCGTCAAGCTCCTGCTTCATGGTATCAAAGTTAACAACGGCTCCGACTCCGACGATGCTCTTGGCCTTCTTGTTGAAGATTCCCGAAGGAATGATGTGAAGTGCAAACTTTCCGTAGTCATTCACAACAGTATGGCCTGCATTGTCTCCGCCCTGGTATCTGATAACGACATCAGCGTCGGTTGCGAGATAGTCTACTATCCTTCCCTTTCCTTCATCGCCCCACTGGGCTCCGATAATTGAAGTAACTGCCATTTTCAGCTCCTATTATTTAGGGATTCTCATCTCGGCGATGTACGGAAGAGTCCTGTACTGCTCGCCGTAATCAAGTCCGTATCCCACGACCCAGACATCGGGAATCGTGAAACCTACATACTTGAGGTCAACAGCAACCTTGTGGCGATCCGGCTTCTCAAGAAGGACCGTCGTATTGACAGACTTTGTTCCTCTTGCAAGGAAGTTCCTGACAAGATAGTCCAAAGTGTAACCGGTATCCAGAATGTCCTCCACAATCAGAACATGGTGGTTCTCAAGACTCCTTCTTGTATCCATCAGAAGCCTGACGTTTCCGGATGACTCGCTTCCGCTCCCGTAGCTTGAGACAGCTATGAAATCGATGACATGGGGAATCGTGAGCTTTCTGCAGAGGTCTGCGAGATAGATGAACGAACCCTTGAGGACTCCGACAAGAATCAGCGGCTCAGTGATGTCCGCATAGTCCTTGTTGATCTGGTTTGCAAGCTCAGTCACACGCCTTTGAATCGTGTCCGCATCGATGAGGACTCTCTCAAGATCGTTTGTGAGAGGCGGAATTGCTATTGAACGTATTTTTTCCATGTGATACTCCCGGTTCAGCATAGTTTTTTTGCGTTTTATAGGTCAATAGAGTCTGATATATTATTTAAATATAATCGGGTCACACACCGAGCTTTTTAAGCTCGTTTTTGGCATCCTCAACACCCTTGAAGACAATGCCTTTCATGCCAAGCTTTCTTGCACCTTCGATGTTCTCGGGATAGTCGTCTATGAACACAGACTGTTCAGGGACAAGGTTGAACCTTTCAAGGAGAATCCGATAGATCTTCGGATCAGGCTTCATGCACTTCTCAAAGGCTGAGACAACATAGCCTCTGGCCTTCTTGAAAAAAGAATATTTGTTTTTGATGAAAGTAAATCCGTCAGCCGAATAATTAGAAAGAATGTAGATATTCAGACCCTTGTCATAAACCCAGTCGTATAGTTCCTTCTCGGTATCCTTCTTAAGCTCGTAAAGATTCATCCAGCCGGGAGTGAAGAATGCCCTGATTTCTTGTTCAAGATCGGGATGCCTTGAGATAAAGGCAGGAAGCGCGTCCGTGTATGTCATGTAGATGCCCATATCCAGATCATGCCAGACCTGGTCACGGAAGATTGCATCGCAAAGAGCATCCTCGGTTTCTTTGTCAAATCCCAGATTGGTTACGAATGACCTGGGGTCATATTTGACCATCACGCCGCCAAGGTCGAAAACAACGTTCTTTATAGCCATGCGGATATGATATTCCACTTCACAATTTTGAGCAATTGGAATAAGATACTGCAAACCTAAGTGAGGGGGCGCAGCATGACAGTTGAAAAGCAGAAGGCACATCTGATTCTTCCGGGCGACAAAGATGTCCAGCTTGATGTAATTACCGACAACATGGGAAATAACAGCATTGACATCGAAAGACTTCGTGCCAACACCGGATACATCACATACGATCCGGGTTTTGCCAACACCGGATCCTGTCTTTCTTCCATATGTTACATTGACGGAGAGAAAGGAATCCTGCGCTACCGCGGCTATGACATCGAGGACCTTGTAGAGAACTGCGACTTCATAGAGGTTGCCCATCTTCTGGTCAAAGGCGTCCTTCCAAATGCGGCGGAAAGAAAGAACTACCAGATGCTTCTGAACAAGCACTCGATGCTGCACTACAACATGCAGAACTTCTTCCGCTCCTACCCTCAGGACGCACACCCCATGTCCATTCTGGCAAGCATGGTAGCCTCGCTATCTGCCTTCTATCCGGAAATGGAAGAGCGGGACCCTGAAGAGAACATCGACCTTACGGTCACAAGGATGCTCTCAAAGATGAGAACTATCGCCGCCTTCATCTACAGACAGGCCAACGGACTTCAGTTCGTAGATCCCAGATGGGAATACATGTACTGCGAGAACTTCCTGAACATGATGTTCTACACTCCGGTCAACAACTACCACCCTGATCCTGTCCACGTGGACCTTCTGAACAAGCTTCTGATTCTTCACGGAGACCATGAGCAGAACTGCTCCACTTCTGCGGTAAGACTTGTAGGTTCATCCGAGGCGAACCTCTATGCATCGGTCGCAGCAGGTGTTTGCGCACTCTGGGGTCCCAAACACGGCGGAGCCAACCAGGCAGTCATGGCCATGCTTAAAAACATTGTGGATAACGACATACCTGTTGAGGATGTAATAGAAAAAGCAAAGAGAAAGGACAATCCTTTCGTACTTTCAGGCTTTGGTCACAGAGTCTACAAGACATTCGATCCAAGAGCAAAGATTGCAAAGAAGATGAATCTTACGATGCTCAATGCAAAGCACACTGAAGATAAGCTTCTGGAGGTTGCCCTCAAGCTTGAGGAAAAGGCTCTGACCGATGATTACTTCATCGAACGCCATCTGTATCCGAACATCGACTTCTACACAGGAATCATGTTCCATATGATGGGCTTCCCGCAGCAGATGTTCACAGTCCTGTTCGCCATGGGAAGAACACCTGGCTGGATTGCACACTGGCTTGAGTGGAGACATGACATACACCAGAAACTCGGCCGCCCGCGCCAGGTCTATGTAGGTCCGATGGAGAGAAAGGTGGTTCCTCTCAACCAGCGCCCGTAATTACAGATTAGAGATTAGAATCTTACCGAATTCTCTTGTTCCGACGCACGTTGCAGTGCGTCCTTCCTTGACCATGAGGCTGTAGAAGTCTTTTGTCACATGTCCGCCACTGATGGATTTTTCTACAGCATGAAGAACCATGTCGGCAGCCTCAGAGTAACCTGCATGACGAAGAAGCATCTCACCGGAGAGAACCAATGACAGAGGATTCACAATATCCTTTCCCGCAATATCAGGCGCTATGCCGTGTGTTGCCTCAAAGATTGCGCATCCTGTATCATAATTGATGTTGGCACCTGGAGATATTCCGATTCCTCCGACCTGTGCGGCAAGGGCGTCTGATACATAGTCTCCATTGAGATTAAGCGTTGCCACAACATCATACTCTTCAGGCTTGAGAAGAATGTTCTGCAAAAACGCATCACAGATACAGTCCTTGATTTCCAGATCGTCTTCTCCCTCTCTGGGAATAAATGTCTTTGAATCACGGACAACTGCACCGTACTTATTCTTTGCAAGTTCATAGCCCCAGGCTCTGAATCCGCCCTCGGTGAACTTCATTATGTTACCCTTATGGACCAATGTGACGTTTCTTCTGTGATTGGAAAGAGCATAGTCAATCGCAGCTGAGATAAGGCGCTCAGAGCCTTCCCTGCTTACAGGTTTTACTCCGATGGCGCTTGTCTTTGGGAAACGGATCTTCTTGACACCCATATCATCCTGCAAGAAGCTGATGACCTTATTCACTTCTTCTGTTCCCTGAGCCCACTCTATTCCTGCATAGATATCCTCCGTGTTCTCACGGAAAACAACCATGTCCACCTTCTCAGGATGCTTTACAGGAGAAGGAACCGTGTCAAAGTACTTCACGGGTCTGAGACAGACATAAAGATCCAAGTTCTGTCTAAGAGCAACATTTATGCTTCTTGCTCCCTTTCCGACAGGCGTCATCAAAGGTCCTTTTATCGCAAGGCCGACCTCGCGGATTCTCTTGAGCGTTGCATCAGGAAGATTTGTTCCGAATAGCATCTCTGCCTTACCGCCTGCAAAAGCCTCTTCCCATGCAAGGGCCTTTTCTCCATTGTAGGCTTTGTCCATAGCAGCATCAAGAACAGCCCTCATGACGGGTGTGATTTCTGACCCTACTCCGTCGCCTTCAATATAGATAACTTTTCTGAAATCAGTCATGTCAAAGAGCCTCCCTGATCAGATTGAGCCTTCCGCCACAGATCAGCATCTGTCTCTGAAGAGCACTTACATGAAGCTTCATCTGAATGTCGTAGCCGCCTGTGATGTTTTTAACGGTAATATCCTTTCCGCTTTTGACCTGCTCTATGGCGTTTTCAATTACAAGCTCATCGCCTTGGTTCAGCTTCTCATAGTCCTTCTCGTCTGAGAAAGTCAGAGGAAGGATTCCGAAGTTGCACAGATTTGCCTGATGGATTCTCTCAATGGAAAGTGCCATCACCGCCTTGACTCCCAGATACATCGGACAGATTGCTGCATGCTCTCGGGAAGAGCCCTGACCGTAGCTCTGTCCTGCGACGATTATGTTACCAATTCCCTTGTCTCTGTTTTCTGCAGCTCTCTTTGAGAACTCCGGATCCACCGGCTCAAAGACGTACTGTGAATACTTTTTGATGTTGGATCTGTACTTGAGTCTGGCTCCTGCAGGCATTATGTGATCCGTTGTAATCTTATCGCCTACTTTCAGCGTCACAACAGATCTTATCTCATCCTCAAGCTTGGTGCATTTCGGTGGTTCTCCGATGTTCGGACCGCGGACGATTTCAACATCTTTTCCATCCGATTTAGGAAATATAAACATCTTATCATCGTATTTTGAGGCTTTTTGCTGCGGAACATGAATTTCAGGCAGTCCCAGAGTCGTGGGATCAGTAATCACTCCTGTAAGTGCGCTTACCGCTGCAGTCTGGGGACTTACAAGGTAAACCTGGGCATCCTTGGTGCCTGAACGGCCCTCGAAATTACGGTTGTTTGTCCTGAGACTTACGCCGTTTGACTTTGGTGAGAAATGGTTTCCGATACAGAATCCGCATGCGCTTTCAAGTATGCGGGCCCCGCTGTCCAGCATCTTGAGCATGGTTCCGTCAGATGTGATTTTTCTAAGAACATCCCTTGATCCCGGAGCAATTCCAAGACTTACATGTTCTGATATAGTTTTGCCGTCAAGGATGGCTCCGACGATATACAAGTCAGCATAGGATGAGTTTGTACAGGAACCGATTGCAACCTGATTCACCTTAAGACCTGCAATCTCACTGACCTTCTTTACGTTGCCTGGAGAATGAGGACATGCGGCCATGGGAACAACCTTTGAAAGGTCTATCTCAAACAGTCCGTCATACTTTGCATCAGAGTCTGCGCTTAAGGCTTTATAGTCACCTTCCCTGCCGTTGGACTTCAGAAACTCACGTGTAATCTCATCGGAGGGGAAAACTGATGTTGTGACTCCGCACTCTGCACCCATGTTGCAGATAGTGGCCCTTTCAGGGATACTCAGGCTCTTTACTCCAGGTCCTGTATACTCAAAGACTGTATTCACGTTTCCTTTGACACCGAAGTGCTGAAGGACGGTCAGAATCACATCCTTTGCACTGCAAAACGATCTGAGCTTTCCTGTAAGCCTAATCTCAATCACCTTGGGACAGATTATGGAAAATGGAACACCTGCCATGGCAAGGGCCACATCAAGACCTCCTGCTCCTATTGCAATCATTCCTATTCCGCCGCCTGTGGGTGTATGGGAATCAGAGCCGATTAAGGTCTTTCCGGGGATTCCGAAGCGCTCGAGATGCACCTGATGGCAGATTCCGTTACCGGGTCTTGAGTAAACAATACCCTTGGAAGCGGCCACTGACTGAAGATAGCAGTGGTCGTCGGCATTCTCAAAGCCTACCTGGACAGTGTTATGGTCCACATAGCTTACCGCAAGTTCGTTTCTGATATGGTCAAGACCCAGAGATTCGAACTGAAGATAGGCCATGGTGCCGGTTGCATCCTGTGTCAGCGTCTGGTCGATTTTCACATCTATGCTGCATCCTGCCTCAAGTTTCCCACCGGTAAGATGAGAAGCCAAAACCTTGTAAGTAACTCCAAGTCCCATGGTCCCTCCGATATATAATATTTATACCATTTTTACGTATTCTTATTCAATCTTGAATCACAGTTCCCTGAGGAATGAAGCAAGAAGTTTTCCTATGGCCACATGGCCGTTGTCATTGAAGTGCAGTCCGTCTCCCGTGTACTTTTCAAAATCCTCTTTCCAGTTCGGATCTATGCCCAGATCTTCATAGAGATTGAGAACCGGAACGTTTTTCATCCTGCAGATTTCAACAATGTCATCAACATAGTCCTTCAGGCTCAGACCAACTATTCCATACAGATTCTTTTTCTTCTCAGGCGCAAGAAAGTCATCTTTTCTGTGAGCAGGAGTCATCACAACAAGTGTTGCCTTGGGATAAAGCTCGCGTATCTTATCAATAAGGTAGTTCATGCAGCCGCAGAATGTTATGCGGCATTTGTCACCGATGGAGCCGATTGGCGCATCTCCGTGCTCATAGTCGTTTGTTCCTCCGAACACCACAATGACATCTGAAGACACGTCCATGTCAAAGCAGCGGCCGCAGAAATCCAGATCATGGCGGGCCTTCTCACTCGGTGTGAACTGATGTGCGATTCTTGTTCCGCTGATTCCGTAGTTGTTCACCTTCTTGAGTCCGAGCTCACGAAGAACAACGTTGTCATATCTGTTTTTCTCTATATCAGAGACACACGCACCTTCTGTGATGCTGTCACCCAGAAAGCTTACTGTTTTTCCCTTCAAATCCATAAACACTCTCCTAAAGGTAATAATGCCTATGTGCAGATTACAACAAAACAGAGCTTTAGTCTAATGAGAGTGTCTTATTCAGTCCTCGCTTCCGCTTTCATCCAGCTTGGCAAGCTTCTTCATGATTTCAGGAATATCGATATTCTGAGGACAGTGCTCAGCACAGGATCCGCATCCTATGCAGTTTGATGGCTTCTTGTCAGGCTCGATATCCTTGAGATTATCCTCCCAGCGTCTGTTATATTTATATTCGTTATAAATCTTTAGAAGCTCAGGAATATCCAAGTTCATGGGACAGTTCGGTGTGCAGTAATGACATGATGTGCAAGGAATGGTGAAGCCCTTCTTGAAGTCATGGGTAATCTGTTTCAGAAATGCCATCTGATCGGGATTAAGAGCATTGTCATTCTCAAAGGTTTTAAGGTTATCCTTGACCTGATCCATATCGGACATACCGCTGAGCATCACGATGATGTTGTCATGAGCCATGAGCCATCTGAAGGCCCAGGAAGAAACTGACCAGGTGCTCTGCTCTTTCTTCAGCTTTGCATCAAGCTCAGGTGTGAGGCTGGAAAGACGGCCGCCTCTGACAGACTCCATGACAATGATCGGAATGTTGCGCTCTGTCAGAATGTTGTACTCCTGCTCAGTAGTACCGAATTCCCAGTCAAGGTAGTTCATCTGAATCTGGGCAAAATCCCATTTATGGGCATCAGCAAAGCGTCTGAGGGTGTCAGGCTTGGCATGTGAAGAGAATCCGAAGTACGTGATCTTTCCCTCTTTCTTCATCTGCTCGAAGAAATCTATACAGCCGCAGGAAAGAAGGTTTTCTATGTTGCGCTCCGACATACAGTGAAGAAGGTAAAAATCAATGTGGTCGGTCTGAAGACGCTCGAGCTGCTCCTTGAAAACCGCCTTATAGTCCGGATTGGCACGGTAGTTGAATTTGGTGGCGATATAGAAGCTTTCACGCGGATAACGCTTCATAGCCTCTCCCACGCATTTTTCTGAATCTCCGTTCTGATATACGTAGGCTGTGTCAAAATAATTGACACCGTTTTTGATTGCCAAATCAATCATTTGATGAGCCTGCGGATAGTCAATCGGAAACTCCCCCTTCTTGCCTGTAAGAGACGGAAGTCTCATGTTTCCCATACCAAGTTTTGAAAGCTTTATTCCCTTGAAATCACTGTAGATCATAACCCTCTCCTGAAACAGATGATTGCATAATAATGCATTATCAAAGAAAAAGCCACCGGATTATCAGATCCGATGGCCTGTTGTGGAAATAATGCTTATTATTTAGCCTTTCCCTGGTTTGCAACTGCTGCCATTCTGGCTGCAAGAGCTTCCTGGTCGCCCAGGTAATACTTCTTTGTGACCTTGAAGTTGTCGTCGAACTCATAAACCAGAGGTGCTCCGGTAGGAATGTTGACTCCCAAGATATCTTCATCGCTCAGGTTGTCAAAATACTTGACAAGAGCTCTGAGTGAGTTTCCGTGGGCAGCGATGATTACGCGCTTTCCGGCCTTCATATCCTTCTTGATAACGCCCTCGAAGTAAGGAACAACTCTCTCGATTGTAGTCTCAAGGCTCTCTGTAAGTGGAAGATCCTTGGGATCAACTGAAGCATAGATTGCCTGGTTTGCCGGGTTTCTCTTGTCGCTGACCTCGAGTTTTGGCGGCTTAACGTTAAATGATCTTCTCCAGATCTTAACCTGCTCCTCTCCGTACTTCTCTGCGGTCTCAGCCTTGTTCAGGCCCTGAAGAGCACCGTAATGTCTCTCATTGAGCTTCCAGGTCTTGATGACAGGCAGCCACACACGGTCCATCTCATCAAGGATGTGGTTCAGGGTGTGGATTGCTCTCTTGAGGTATGATGTGTAGCAGACATCAAAGTCATAACCCTCAGCCTTGAGAAGCCTTCCGGCAGCCTTGGCTTCCTCGTGGCCCTTCTCACTGAGATCAACATCAGTCCAACCTGTGAACAGGTTCAACTTGTTCCATTCACTTTCACCGTGTCTAACCAACACAAGCTTCATCATTCTATGTACCTCCAAAGGTTACTTATTTTCAGTCGTTAAATAATCTCACAAACACAGACTCATGTCCAGTCAATCTGGTATGTCAAACAGACCTTCCTCGATACCGGAAAGGATATCCTGATATTTGCTGTCCAACGAGTGCTTGTTTGTAGATACCTTCTTGTGAAGATTGACCGCTGCCGTGGACTTTGCAATGGGCTGAACAGTTCCGGCTCCTGCGACACAGCCGCCGGGACATGCCATACCTTCCAGAAGATAGCCGTTGTACTTTCCTGCCTTGGCAAGAAGCATGAGCTTTCTGCATTCATCAAGGCCCTGAGCGCTTGCAACATTGATTTCACGGTCAGGATAAAGGTCCTTGATGCAGTTGACAACAGCCTGAGCAACTCCGCCTGAGACTGCAAAGCCTCTTCCGTCAGCGGAAGCTCCGTGCATGGCATCAAGAGGCTCAAGTGCGGCAAAATCCACCTCTTTGGCCTCGAACATGCCCTTTATCTCCTCGAATGTAAGAACAAAGTCCACATCACTTCTGATTGTCCTTCTTCCGGCCTCAAGCTTCTTTGCAGCACACGGACCTATGAAAGCCACCTTACATCCCGGATGGTGCTTTTTGATCATTCTGGCTGTGAGAACCATCGGGGTCAGGGCCATTGAAATGCAGCTGCTCTGCTCTGGGAACAGCTTTTTCGCCATCATTGCCCATGCAGGACAGCACGATGTTGCCAAAAACGGCTTTTCGGATGGAACTTCACGCACAAAGTCATGAGCTTCCTCGATTGTGCACAGGTCTGCTCCGATTGCAACTTCAATTGCATCCTCGAATCCCAGAGCCTTGAAGGCAGGTCTGATCTTCTCTGGAGTGAGATCCGGTCCGAACTGACCGGCTACTGACGGAGCCACTGCGGCATAGACAGGTGCGTCGCCACGGATTGCCTGGATTGTCTGGAATATCTGGGCTTTGTCGGCTATGGCGCCGAACGGGCAGTTTGCAAGACACATTCCGCACGAAACGCATTTGTCGTAGTCGATATTGGCTCTTCCGTATTCATCGGATTTGATTGCGTTCATTCCGCATGCGGCTGCACAGGGACGTCTGAGTCTGATGATGGCGCTGTACGGACAGACATCTATACATTTTCCGCATTTGATGCACTTGTCCTGATCTATGACAGACTTTCCGTGGACGAATGAAATGGCACCTTTTGGACAGATTTCACGGCACGGATGGGCAAGACAGCCCTGACAGGCATCTGAGACTTTGACAACATTATCAGGGCACGAGTGGCATGCAAACTTGATGATGTTGATAAGTGGCGGTTCGTAGTATTTTTCAGGCTTTACGCACTCTTCTGCCCTGAATGTTACAGGAGCCTGTTCGGCTGCCGAACGGGCATCAAGGCCCATGGCAAGGCGCATGCGCTCCTCAACAATAGCTCTCTCTAGAAACACGCTGTCGCGATATTTAGATACCTCTCCGGGAATGATCTTGTAAGGGATTTCGGCAAGTTTCGCAAGATCGCCTTCTTTGTAGTCATATGACAACCTTGCGATTTCAGCAAACACATGCTTTCTGATGTCGTTTACTGAAGTGTAGATTCCTCTCATGTTGCTCATGGGCGTCCTCCTGACAAGAACAATCCTAACATAAGCACATGTGTTAATCTACTAAACTTTTTTGTCGTAATCCTCAGTTGGTCTTCATGAATCTCTTATGTGTGGTTCCGTCGTAATCCGACCAGACCTCTCCGTCGTCACTGACCTGTATTTTTATGCCGTTTCCAAGCTCAAGTGCACCGTCATTCGTGTATGTGGCTCCGTGTCCTATTCCTGATGTCGGATGTTCATCTCCATAAGGACCGCCTTCCGCATACACAGAACCGCCTTCAATTTGGACAACTCCCCCGTTTGCTTCGAGTCCTCCGCCGATTCCGGCTCCATACTCTCCGCCTTTCGCGTAGACAGTACCGCCTGTGATTTTGACAACTCCGCCTTTTCCTTGGTAACCACCGCCTATTCCTGCTCCGCAGTTGCTATGACCTGAGCAATTAGCATAGGCTTTGACTGTTCCTTCTGTAATGATAATTTCACCGCAGGATTTTCCGGATGTTCCTCCGATTGCAGAGTCGTTTTCGCCGCTGCCGTTTTGGGCGTTAAGCGTACCTTTCCCTTTGATTGTAAGTCTGCTTCCGTTGTTGACGGTAATTCCTTCCATCGCGTACAGTTTTCTCCCATCGTTGAGAATCAGAGTCACATTGCCTTCTACGGTAATACGTTTTCCCGGTCTGTCGAAAAACACATCCCTTTTCAAAACATATGTTTCACCGTCGTTCCACGTGGTCATCGAACTGGTAAGAACAATGGATCCGTCAGCCAGAAGCTCGGGTTCTTTAGGTTCATTACAGGAAACAGACACTGCAAGGACAAGGATTGCAGCAAGAAGAATAAAAGCCTTTTTCATTTTCAGCCCCTCTCATTACAAATGCCCAATCCCGCAAGCCTTTTGCTGACAATAGGATATCACATTTCTCAAAAAGGAGTAGAGACAAAGTGTAAGATGCTAAAGATTTTGGAGAAATGTTTAGATTAGATCGTCCAGAAGAAGCTCACAGCCTTCAAGAATATCCTGATAGGCCGTCTCGAAATCATCCGTGTACCATGGGTCTGCTATTGCCCGGTCTAAGAGATATGAAATCTTTCCATCAGGGTCAGAGCCTGTCATGCGCCTTGCATTGTGATAGTTCTCTGAGTCCATAACAAGAATATGGTCAAAGTGGCGGTAGTCATCCATGTCCATCTGACGGGCTCTGTGACGCACAACAGGAACACCGTGACGAGTCAGGATGCGCACAGCAGGAGGATACATGGGATTTCCTATCTCCTCTCGGCTTGTGGCAGCGCTGTCTATCTCAAAATCATCCAGCACACCCCGCTCTTCTGCCAGATGTGTGAAAATGCTCTGAGCCATAGTGCTTCTGCAGATGTTGCCGTGGCAGACAAAAAGAATTCTTAGTCGCATTATTCATCTAATCATTGCCAATCCCGCCACCCAATATATTTTGTGCCGTTGATTGTCATCGTAAGGTCTCCAAGGTAATAAACCGCACTGCTTGCAGAGGAATCAGCCCTAAGATCAAGATATCGCCTTGAACTTGAAGAATACTTTGATTCAGGTGTACTTGAGCTTTTTATCTCTATTGCAATCGGTTTTTCCCAATCTGCAATTACATCGACTTCCAGTCCGTTCTTGTCTCGGAAGAACGAAAGGTTCGGACGTCTACCTTTGTTCAGTCTGGATTTCATCAGTTCGGAAATCGCGAATGTCTCCACTACAGCACCTTTGTACTGGCTTAGAAGAAGAGCTTCCTTTGTCTCCAGCCTAAGAAGATGACAAAGAAGCCCTGAATCGTTGAAGTAGAGTTTCGGTGTTCTGACAAGCTTCCTTCCAAGATTCTTCACATCCGGTTCAAGCAGATTGATTATGAAGGAATTCTCAAGGATGGAAAGCCAGGTTTTAATGGTTGGAGCAGAAACACCTACATCCCTGGCAATATGTTCCATTGAGAGCAACTGTCCGCTGTAGACTGCACAGATTTGTATGAACTTCTTGAAAGTCGAAAGATTTCCCGGGTTAATCTGGCCGGAGACATCCTGTTCAAGATAGGTCTCCAGATAGTTTTCATACCAGTCATATGTCACAAAGTGCCTGGAATCGTCATGCAAGGGGGGAAATTGGCCTTTGTGTATGAGATCATATGGATTACCCGGAAGGTTTCCCACCTGCTTCAACTCTGAAATGGAGAATGGAAGTAACCTGACAAAGGCAGCTCGTCCTGCAAGACTGTCAGACATGTTCTTCTTAAGCCTGAATTGACTTGAACCTGTAAGAATGAACTTGCCAGGGACACCAACGTTTCTGTCGACATCAAGCTTGATTGCATCAAATAGGAATGGGACCTTCTGTGCCTCATCTATAATTGCACCGTTAGGGAAAGCCATAACGAAATCTGTAGGATTGGATTCTGCCAGATTACGTATATTGGCATCATCGAATGAGATGTATTGTTTTTCAGGAAATGTGGATTGAGAGAGTGTGGACTTGCCACTCTGTCTTGGTCCCGTGATACATACGACAGGAAACTGGGATGACAATCTGAGAAGTGTTTCTTTTGCTGACCTTGGTATCATAATCCAAAGTGTAATAGTAGGATAATCCAAAGTCAATAGCTAGCCAAATCCAAAGTATGTACTAGCTTATAAGCGGATAACAATATAATGCCAATCACTTAAAGGGCACTGGGGCATGTATTACCCAAAAAAAAAGCCTCTCGAGGATATAAACCCGAGAGGCCAATAGTTGAATATCAAATCAATATGCAGACGGTGCAGCAGTTGTTACATTCATGTATTCGCCTGTGAAACCGGCCCATTCACCTGAATAGTTTGTTACATTATCTGTGGGATTCTGTGAGTTTCCATAATACAGATACCATCCAGAATTAATTGCAAGATCGGATTGTTGGAGTTCTCCAAATCCGATTGTCAGTTTTCCGCAACTATCACCACTATTTCCCATTCCAATTCCAATAGCAGATCCGCCACTTGCTGCAGTTACAGTTCCTCCATTGATGATAACATTACCACCGCTACCTCCGTTACCACCACCGATTCCGGCTCCAGCGAAACCACCTTTAGATGTGACAGTTCCACCAGTGATTGTAATAGTTCCACCATCTTTTCCTATATAACTACCACCGATTCCGGCTGCATTATCTCCACCTTCGGCTGTAACAGTTCCATCGTTGATTGTAATATTTCCACCGGCACTGCCATTACCACCGCCTATGCCAGTTCCAAAAGGTCCACCTTTGGCTATAACAGTTCCACCGTTGATTGTAATAGTTCCACCGTCACATCCTTCACCACCACCGATTCCGGCTGCAGCATCGCCTCCGGTTGCAGTTACGGTTCCACCGTTGATGGTCACGGTTCCACCATAGGCACCAAAATCACCACTACCGATTCCGGCTCCATCTTCCCCTCCGGTTGCATTTATGATTCCGCCATTGATGGTAATTTCTCCGCAAGCATCCTCTGAATCATCACCGCCGATTCCTGCCTGATACGTTAATCCCGTAGCATTCAGTTTTCCGGAACCTTCAATTGTGAGCGAATTACCCTCTTTGACTGTGATTCCACTTGAAGCTGTAAGGGTCATGCCCTCAGGAAGAATAAGTGTGACATCCCCCGTAACCACAACTCGGCCTGTGATGGTTACATCCTTGGACAAAGAAAACACTTTGCCAATGCTCTGATCCCATCTCGTGTTGTCACCCATAGTAGCCAGGTCAACTATCGTCCACTGAGCATACAGAATGACGTTACCGACGGCTTTGATATTAGCCTTATCGTCGTAATGAACTCCGCCGCCGGCTCTTTTTGTATCCCAACCCGTGAACAAATACCCATTCTTGGTATATTTGTTCGGTCTTAAAGCTGTTTCCTCATTTTCCTTGACCCACTGGAGATATTCCATACCCGGTGCGCCGTTGGGATCGAAGATAACCAGCTCTACATTATCATACCACTGGGCATACAAGGTTGTGTTTTCCTCAAAACGGACTGTGTCGGCATCATAATACCAATCTCCGCTTCCATCAGACGCTGTGTTCCAACCAGCAAAAAAATGGTTTTCTTTTTCAAAAACATTTTTTGAAAGCTCTACATCTTCGCCTTTATATGCCTTAAGATCGGCCATCTCACCGCTGGTGCTTCCATTGCCATCGAATGAAATTGTTATTTCAACCTTAGGCTCCGCACATGAGATGAAAAGCGAAACCAGATAAATGCTGTAAGTAATAAAACCAGTGCTTTCTTCATATCTATGCTCTCCTTGCCTTCTTGTCCTTTTCCTAGTCTATCTTACACATGACATTAAAACAACTTTGACTTCTTAGGACAATATCGCTTCTTACTGTATATCACATAGTCGGATTCAGAATCTGATAACTCTCGGAGCTTCGGTAAACGATGAAAAGGTGGCCGTTGCATCTTTCAGATAATATACGGCTGTGTTCCCGTCATCCTCGTTATACATTGCCCTCAGATCCGGATAGGCATCCAGCATGTGCTTTCTTGCCTTGCGCCTGTCGTCAAGAATCAAATCTGCACGCACTCTGATCCATTTCCCTTCCATGAAAGCACATATCTCAGCTTTAGGATTCTTCTCAAGCTGTTTTGCAACGTCCTTTCTCAGACCGGTCTGGATATAAAGTCTGTTTTCAAACATATCGATGGTGCCGAATGGCCTGACTCTGGGCTGATCGCCCTCTGCTGTTGCCAGATAATAAACCCCGGCTTTTTTCAAAAAATCATAAACTTCTTTCATTTTATCTTTACCTCGCTGTAATTGTACACCTTTCCAATTATATCAGATTAAATACCTGGACTGCTTCCCCATCTTCTGCTGTCTGAGTTTTCCGCTGTCGCAAAGAATCTTGAGACACAAAAAAGCCTTGGTGGAACCCACATTGAACTTATCCTGAACATCCTTGCGGGTTATGGTCCCCTGCTCTTTTGCAAGTCTCAGAATTGAATCCGCAAGTTCATCCCTAGGCACATTGTTCACAGCGTACTGAGGCCGTGGTTCGGAAATCAGATTTCCGGAGTAATAATCATCAATTGTTTCATTTCGGTTGAACAGAGTAACTTTGAATGCTCCTCCTACAGCCTGGAATTTGGGACTACATGAGAATCCCTTATACGAATCCAGTATCTTTCTCACCCCGGTGCCAAATCCTTCCACAAGACCAAGTCGGAGGAAAACTGAAGCCAGATTTGGATTTCTCCAGTCAGACATACCTAGAAATACCGCATCCAGAGTCAGCCCACTTACAAGGCCTCCAAGAGTAAGGAATTCAATATGGTCGTTGTAAATGTTGATAATTGTGCTCCCTGACGGCAGGTAATCCCTGTGTATGATGCAGTTTAAGAGTGCTTCCCTTACTGCCACCTCCGGATAATCTCTCTGATCGGTACGCAGCAGGCCTGTGAAAGTTGCCTTTATCTCATTTCTTCCATCGATGTATTCATAAACCTCTTTCAATTGTTTGAGTACTGAACCGGAAAACTCTCTTCTGGCTCTGAAGATGGAACCGTCGTTACCCTGAAATACTGCAACCTTTATGGTATGCGGACATTGGTCAGACAAAAGAAGCGCCAGATTATTGAAAAGATTATCGTCTCCCAGCATCTTCAAGGTTCTCATCTGGGCCTGTCCGAAATTCATTGATCTGGATTTCATTTCATTTCTCAGAGAATTGAATGTGAGGTTCTGAATCTGGCTCCGACTCTCTTCGTATGATTTGCCTGATGTCTCCATTATCATTTCTCTGATGCCCACTTCATTCAAAGGAAAACATGCGGAACCTCTTCTGACATAGACACCGCTTGGTCTTAGTCCCTCTTTCTTCAGATAATATGGTCGTTCGGTTCCTATGGAGACTGTAGCCTTAACAACGGTTTTACCTTCCATTTTAAGCGGTCTGATTTGAATGAAAGGCATAAGATCCGGGAGAATACTGTCATGAATAAGGTTGGTCAGCCGACCCATCACATCATCAGGATTATCAACACCTATTACTGAGCCGTCATATGCTATACCGAAATAAAGATTACCTCCCTCTGTATTGGCAAATGCAATCAGTTCCTTTGCGGTGCTTGAAGGAAGTTCCCTATTGTCTCTGTCCAGCTCTTTGAACTCAACATTTACACTTTCGATCATGATTACCTCCTTCTTTCGCATCGTTCGCTTTCATTCTAACGCGAAAGAAAGCGAAAGTAAAGCGAGGTTCATTAATTCACTTGTTTGCTAAGATTCTTTTCTTTTTCAAAGAACGCTTTCTTCAACTGTTGGTATTCCTTCTCTGTGCAGACCTCTCGGCATTTTGGTTCGAAAGACTTCGTGACAACAAAGCAATCCTTCATGTTGTCGCACGGGTAAGAACTGCAGGCAGCACATGTTCTGATTCCTCTGTCCTGGCAGCATTTGACAACGTGGTATCTGCACCAGTTTTCCGGCTTACAGCCCATACATGAAATCTCTTCGTTTGTCACAATGTGGTCACGATACCCGATTTTCATCCATAGCTTTGCAGTCTGTCGAAGTTCTTCATCGGTCTTTTCATACGGATGAGCCACATATCTTGGACAGGAGGCGCAATCATTTCCGCAGGCGGCTATTATCTTATCCATCAGAAAAGCCTCCGTATTTCACGTGTCTGTGTATTCAAGGACTTTTTCAAGAAGGTCCTTCACAAGACCGCAGCTAGTGTAGGCTGCAAACTGCTGAAATACATCGCTTTTTCTTTCATCTGCGAAATCGCAGACGCTCTTGGCAATTATCACGTGAGGTTTAGGATTTCTTGCATGGGTTGCGGCATATGCTACGCCGTAGCCTTCCATCTCAACACCTTCCGTTTCCTTGAAGCCCGTCAGTACCTGCTTTTGCAAAATGGATTTATTTGCCACAACAGCGGTACCGCTGGCAAGAGGTCCGAAGTGCGTGAGGTACTCATTTTCACTGGATTTGATATACTTGAGAATTGAATCCAGATAATCACCAGTGATGTTTACGACAGTGGGTCGTGGGTTAAATCCAACTTCTCCGAAGACAATCTCCGCCTCATTTGGTGAGACGTATTTTCCATTGGAGAAGTTCCATACGGAACTGGCCAGAAGAACATCACCATATTCCTGATTGGAATAAGCGGTGATATCCCCTGTTCCCGCTGCAATACCTGGCATGATCACATATTCAGGGGTAAAGAGAGTAATCATCTTCATGGTGAGGGCGGCACTTGCCGTCATACCCATCTCATCCTGCTGTGAACTGATTATCCTGAGCTTTCTTCCGTCTCTCTGAACAAAAGCTTCCATATAGGCCTGGTCATCACCTTCAATGTGCAGATCCGTCCAGTCATACATCCGCATGACTGCCTCTTTCTCAGTTTCAGTTACATAGATAATTATCGCATATGACCTATAGCCCATTAATCAATACCTCTAGGCTAGATTTTAGTCCACAGAAAACAGAAAAGCAACAAAAAGGCCTCCCGGAACGAATCCGAGAGGCCAATTGACCATTATGTATCTGTTTAATTCAGATCAGTTGGTTTTCATGTACCTGTG